>CAYWBZ010000043.1:0-6541 GCA_964456535.1 uncultured Woeseiaceae bacterium
TGAAATACGCGCGTGCCCTGAACGGACATCTGTTGCAGTTGATGTCCAATCGCGACATTCGCGTCACGCAGAAACTGTAGTTGGTGTCGGGCGAGCACAATCTTTCCAAGGCAAAACGCGGCGTAGCCGGACACGAGGAAAAGGAAACCGAGCTGCAAGTAAAGCTGCCAGGATGGGTAACCAGTGAATAGATGCTTTGCCTGCAATACGTAGGCGGCGATAAACAACACCACGAAAACAAGAGCGCCGCTCAAGTAAGTCGATTGTGAGCACGTGAGGCGATCAAGTTCGTCGCGGAAGCGTTGCGCTGCCTCGTGCATGATGCGGTCTGAAAAACTCGGTGTTGAACTAATCGTTCGGCTGATGGCGTTCCATGTCTTGGCGATCAGCAGGAAGACAATAGTACTTGTCAACGCGACAGTCGCCGCACCGCTGATTGCTTCAAGTTCCATTTGCCGATTCCGGGTGTGAGTGGTATTTACCTGAGCGTAGCTCCGCTTACGTCCCGACTCTGTGACCCAGGTCTCATTGACATACCGTGAAGCGGGGTGCAATTCGCGATTTTAAGCCTCCGTTCAGTCGCGAGAGTGTATGTATGGGAGCCTTATGGTGAATATTAAATAGATGGAGTGCGTCATGAATAGTAAGTCAGGAGTTATCTTGCTGACGATCATAGTGGCCGGCTTGAGCGGCTGTGCAACGATGAGCGGTGACGAATGCATGACCAGCGACTGGTCAGCGATTGGTTACGAGGATGGTGCCCGCGGCTATACGACAGACCGTTTTGCCAGCCACCGCAAGGCTTGTGCAAAACATGGCGTGACGCCAGACTTCGCGGCCTATCAAAGTGGTCGTGATCAGGGACTGGTTGAATACTGTCAGCCAAATCGAGGATTTAATGTCGGCTCGAACGGTGGCCGATACAACGGTGTTTGTAGCGTAAATCTTGAGGCAGACTTTCTGGATGCCTATAACGCCGGCTATCACCTCTACTCATTACGTTCGCAGGTAAATCGTGCAAATTCGTCGATCAATTCGAAAGAACACGAGCTGGACGAGATAGAAGACGCGGTGTTGCAAAATGGGTTAGACATTATTGCCAAAGAAACTACGCAGGAAGAACGAATTCTGCTCCTGGCTGACATGAAGGATATGGCGGAACGAACAGGGCAGCTCGAAGCCGAAATTAAGGACCTTTATGAAGTGCGAGCGCACGCTCGGGCCGAGCTGGAGCATTATCAGATGGTGGTCGTTGACCTCGGTTACTGATCGGTCCCGGACGCTCTACCAATCATATTGATCGCCGTCTTTACGGCGGTCAATTTTCTCCCTTCTTTCTTGTGAAAACGACCCTGTAGCACCCGTTGGACCTCCCGGTGCGAACGGGCTGCGGCGGTCACGACCCTTACGACGATCGTCGTAGTGCGCAAATTTGCAGCCGCACTCAAGGAAATCGCATTCAGGAAGCGGTAAGCGCGGCGCTGCGCTCGATAGAAAGCGGCGGCCCGTCATCGCTTTGGCAGCATCACAGGCGTTCTCAGAGTACTTTATGGCGACGGCGTGAAAGGTACCGCTGTCCTTGGCAGCTGGCTTGGATTCGGCTATTTCGGCCGCCTTGTTCTGCCGAATTCGAACAACAAGCCAGGCAACTGTAAGTACCAGTAATGCGCCGAGCATCAACTCCTGCATTCAAGCCTCCCAACGCCAACTACGAACAAGGGTGTTACTTTAGTCACATTTATAGCAGTTCGTCTACCGCTATCTCGGCTAATCGTGTCGCGAAAGTGATTTCGACAGGTTTGCTCAACTCCCTTGACGCCATCATGTCGGGGACGAATACCTGATCCAGCAAGGCTTGAACGGTATCTGGATCCGATGTTGCGAGGTTCAATTCCTTGTTGATCTTGAGGCTTAATTTATCGAAATTCGCGGAGCCTACGCTGACCCAGCCGTCGAAGATTGCTGCTTTCACATGGCTCATTCCAGGGTATTCATACACGCGAATTCCGTTCTTGATTAAAGTGTTAACAGTGATCTTGTTGCTGGCGTTCAATGCGGCATGATTTCCTTTTGACGGGATGATAATCCGAACATCAACGCCGCGGCGGCGGGCCTGGACCAGCTCATAGAGCATTCGATCATCCGAAAAATAGGCATTTTCGATCAGGATGTAGCTTTGTGCGTTTTGAATAGCGGCAATTTGCGCCTTGTGGATGTCCGAGTCGAAATTGCGTGTTTGTAATACCCGCACTGGGTAGCCGTCTTTGGCAGCATGTTCCTTCTTGCCTTTCAGGAAGGCGACGAAATTGGCGAAGTCGCCGAACAGGCTGGCGCGCGCCCATGCTTTATCAGACTCGTATTGAAGTTTGTCGACGACCGGGCCGCTAACTTCCATCATCAGATCGTGCCAGTCGTAACGATACTCACGGCCAATATTCATGCCGCCGACAAAGGCGATCTTCTTATCGATGATGGTCGTTTTTGTGTGATCACCGGTTGTTAACCAGGGGTTGGTGATATTTCGCACCTTTACGTCGGATTCGCGTTCCATGTACATGCGTATGGACAGCGGTCCCTGGTATCCATCAGGCATCGATTCCGAGTCAGCTTGCATCGCCATCATGTTACCGACGCTGTCGAGCATTACCCGGACGCGAATACCCTCAGATTTCTTTTTCAGGAGATCCGCGAATTCGACAGCGTAATCATCGTTGTCGAAGATATAGGTACGAATGTCGATACTCTCTTTGGCATTTTGAACGGCAGTCGTCAGGCGGCAGAAGTACTCATCACCATCGACCAGGAATTTGATCTGTCCTGTGTCGCTGCGTGTGCCCGTTGTCTTGTCCAGTATTTTCTCGAAAGCAATCAGATCCATGGGCTCAGCGAAGCTTAGCTCCGGAATCTCATCTTCGAGCGCAGGCATTTGTACTGTAGAGATAGCCACGCGACGTAGCATGCCGCCCGTGGATTTCAATGCATACGACGCCAGCGAGCCGAAATGGGAAACCGGGCGATTGATCGGGTTTTCGTAGATGGAGCGCGCTGTGACCCAACTCAGGTGGGCCCCCTTGGTAACTACGCGTTTGGCTTTGTAGCCGCGGTCTGAAGCAGACCCGACGACATGGGGGTCGTTCGTGCCGCCATCGGTGTGTTGGGGTGCTGTAGCACAGCCGGCCGTCAGTGCGAAAACGAGAGCTACTGCCGCAATGTAGTTGCTGTTGGTTTTCATGATTTGACTCCGTTTTTTCTTGGCCGCCTCGTGTAGCGGCCTCGGAATCAAATCTAGGTGGATGCACTTGTAAGTAACTGATTACAAAGTGACTAATTTCAGATGTTTTTAAGTGCGTTCTGATGATCTCCTGATGGTTTTTGTGTTTTCGCGTAAGTTACTGATTTTTCTACGCCGGAATCGGAGCAACACCGAACAGCGATTCGTGAAAGTAAAGAAGTCCGGCGAACACGGCGACTGTAACTACTACGGTAATCATGTCCTTCAATATCGGCACCGAGCCCGGTTTCTTCCACTGGCCGTCACGTTTGTTGATGAAAATAATCTGCAATGCTGCCCAAATTGACAAGCCACCGAACAGTACAAGCGATCGACTATCGCCATTCGTCAACAGGTGGCCAATGCCCCAAAAAATAACGGAAGACAATTGTGGGTGGCGGATGTATCGCTTTATGTTATTGGGTGCTTTGGATGTAACGAAAAGAAGAATAGCGATTACCAGAAATATCGATGGAACAGGGCTGCCGAAAAGTGGCGGCGCATAGATCGGCGTTGGCGTGGCCGCTTTCCAGCCGAATACGATCAGGACAAGCGCAAGAATGATGTCGAGTGCAAACAAGCCTTTATAAGGCCCCTCGCCAAATCTGCCGGCCAGGTTGGCGCGGGCACCCGGGGCAGCCGCGGGAAAAAGGTGAGCAATACTCCAAAGAGCAACACCGGCGATCAACAAGGTCATGGCAGGTCTCCGTCCAATTATTATCGTGCCGTTGGAGTATACCTATTCATGATAGGTTTACGGCACGAGAACCATGGAGTACGGGATGCAAACTGAGGGAAAATTGATGGATATGTTGACCGGTTATGCTGCGTCACATCAGCATCCGTTCAATATCTTCGTGCATATGATTGGTATACCGACGATCATGCTGGGAGTGCTTATTCCACTGACGTGGGTGGGATTCGAAATCAATGAGTTTCACTTTTACCTCGCGCACGTCGTTGTTTTCGCATTTACTCTCTTTTACCTGACGCTCGATGTGATTTTTGCCGTCGTTTTCGCAATGGGCGGATACTTACTGACAAATCTTGCGGTCAAATTAGGCGGCTATCCCGGCAATACCGGCTGGATTATTGCTGCTGGGTGTTTCTTCGGCGGGTATGCGGCGCAGTTCATCGGGCATGCGGTGGAGAGATCGATGCCCGTATTGATCAAGCATCCGATTCAGGCAAACCTGGCGGCACCGTTTTTCACTATAGTCGAGTTATTCAAGCTTGCCGGGCTGCGCAGCGAACTCTTCAACGCAGTGCAGGAGAAAATCGAGTCGCAGCATCTAGCGGATCAAACTACTTAGTCAACTGTGCTTTCGATTCCGGGGTACTCGGGTTTCCAGCGTGCAGCTTCAACTCGTTGTTGCAACTCCTTGTCATCAAGAGCTTCGCTAACAACACCATCCTGAACAGCCTGTCGTGCGACCGCGATAGCGACGTTGCCGCAAACCTCCCAGAGCCGCGAGATTTCCGGAACAAGACGTCGCTCACTGACGTCCGAAGAACTCAAGCTAGCGGCGAGCGACGTCGCTGATGCATTGATCATGTTGCTGGTGATCTCGCGGGCGCCGCTGATAATAGTGCCAAGTCCGATACCGGGAAATACGAACACGTTATTTGCCTGTCCGATAGTTTGTGTGCCCGCCGGTAAATTCACGGGCTCAAAAGGGCTGCCGGTTGCTATCAGTGCTTTGCCGTTACTCCATTTGAGCACATCTTCCGGAGTAGCTTCGCTGATCGAAGTTGGGTTCGACATGGGCAGTATTGTTGGTTGATCAATATTAGCCGCCATTGCCTTTACGACTGTCTCATCAAAAGAGCCGCCTTGTCCCGATGCACCGATCAGGGCCGTGGCCTTATAGGCAGTGATGACGTCCACAAGACTTTTTCTACCGGCCTCATCTAGTCCAAGCTCTGCAACTAACGCTGCGGGCCATGCGAATTCCCGCTTGTAGCTGTCAAGGTTTTCGCGGTCATCACTGACAATTCCGCGGCTGTCCATAACGAGTACAGCAGCCGTCTGCTCCTGTACGCCGTGGCCATCATTGGCCAATTGCCTTCGCAATTGCCGAGCGATTCCGAGACCGGCAGCGCCAGCGCCGTATATTACGATTCGGCTGTCGCCGAAACTTGCGTTGTTGATTTTGCAAGCGCCGTGAATGCACGCGGATGCAACCGCACCAGTGCCCTGAATGTCATCATTAAATGACGGAATGATGTTCCTGTATCGATCCAGAATGTGAAGTGCATTGTCCTTGCGGAAGTCCTCCCACTGAATGACGACACTGGGAAATACCGATTTGGCAGCGGCGACGAACTCGTCAACAAGTTCGTAGTACGCGTCCCCCGATAGCCGCGGCTGCCGGTAGCCGAGATAAAGAGGGTCGTCCAACAACCCTTGATTGTTAGTGCCGACATCAAGACTGATCGGCAGTGTCTGCGCCGGATGGATCCCTGCTCCCACACAATACAATGCCAGCTTGCCAACGCTGATGGCCATGCCGCCTGCACCCTGATCTCCGATTCCCAGGATAGCTTCATTATCTGTCACGACCATAAGCTTCACATCGGTGAACGGCGCCGCCTTACGAAGTACCTCCTGGATTCGCCCTTTATAATCAGGAGTAATGAACAGGCCGCGTCCGCGCCTGAAAACTCGTGAGTAATAGCGCGAAGCCTCACCGACGGTCGGCGTGTAGACGATAGGCATTGTCTCTTCGAGATGTTCGCTGAGTAACTTGTAAAACAGAACTTCATTGCGATCCTGAAGCATCGCAAGACCGATATTTCGTCCAACGTCGTCGTGGTTGTAGAAGATGGATCTGAAGATTCGCTTTGCTTGCTGATCTATATTGTTGTATTCAGCTGGCAGGAGACCCTCGATACCCAGCTCACGGCGTTCTTTGTGAGTGAACGCAGTACCTTTGTTGTACAGGGGGTAGCGCAATAAGTCGGGGCCGCTCTTATTAACGCGTAGCAGGTCGCCGTCAGATGTTCTTTCCAGATCAAATTTATCCACAGTTCCACTCAAACCAAGAAGTTCGTGATGATGCGAGTGTAATGGAATTACTCACCCTCGATAGCATAACTTGGATATTGGTGAAAGCCCCATCACACAAGGGGATGACGCAAGGTACCTGACTATCACGAACGTTGCATTCAAGCCGGGGCAACGAGAGTCGGCGATGGAAATAATTTCCGAGCACTTTGTGGCAGCAGGGCAAAAGGCAGGAACACCAGGTCCGATAATGGCCATTCATT
>CAYWBZ010000043.1:6641-8366 GCA_964456535.1 uncultured Woeseiaceae bacterium
CGTTATTTATAGCGAATCGATATCACGCTCATCACGACGCTCTTATCATCCGTATCAAGCACAACTTCATCGTCTACCCGTTTGGCAAGCAAGGCCTTGGCGAGAGGCGAATCCATACTGATAGCTGACTTCCTGGCATCAGTTTCATCCGGACCCACAATTTTGTAGCTGTGTGTGGCGCCGGTGTCGTCACGTAGTTCCACAATCGCACCGAAATAGATCGCATCACCCTTCGGATGCTCTCGTACTACATTCAGTACAGGCAGGCGCTTTTGCAGATAGCGGATTCGCCGATCCAGACCACCAAGCTCCTTTTTTCTGTAGATGTACTCGGCGTTCTCGGATCGATCGCCCTCGGCGGCAGCTTCAGAGAGAGCTTTTACAACATCGCGACGGCGGAGCCAAATGTCATCCAGTTCCCGTTGCAGAGCAGCGAAACCTGCCGGTGTGATATAGGGTGATGATTCTGGAGCCGGTGCTCGCCAACGTCCCATGAGTAATTACTCGTTAGGACCGAGATGCTCAAGCACTAGTCCACGTGCAGTATCTTTGGCAAAACCCTTCCAGTAGGTATGCTCATCTGTTTCTTGCTCATTTTCTACGGAATAGACACCGTCTTGAGAATTAGGTACTAGCCTCAGGTAGGTCAGGCTCTCTTTGTTGCCCTTTAATTCATAGTCAAAAAAAGCCGTAGCGAAGTGATCCATGATGTTATTCATACGAACAGAATCCCAAACCGGATCCGTGTAGTGAGAAGCACCACTTTGGTCGTCGCTGCGGAGTATTTCAACTGGCACCGGGATAGGTGCACCGGCATTGTGGCCCGCGTTGACGTAGGTCAGGAGATAGCGATCGCTCTTGGTAGCACTTTCAAAAATTGCTCGTATGCCGTCTTCGTAACCCGCGGTCGTGTCAACGCTACCAGCGAGATAGAAGGTTGGGACTTCAATACCCTTCAGATCATCCGGATTCCAGATGCCAGCAGCCATCCCCCAGGGTGCTACGGCGAAGCCCGCTTTGATTCTCGAATCGAGATTTTCACGGAATTTCGGGTTGGCCGCCGCGTGACGAAAGGCTAGCGCATTGACAGGCGCTTGCTCGTGCGTGACCAGTAAGTCGCTATAACCGCCACCGAGGTTATTGATCAATCCGTAGCCGCCCATTGAATAGCCGACGATTCCAGTGTGTTCAGCGTCCACCATCCCGCTCAGAAAACTGCTGTCGTCGTTCGAAATAGTCGCCATCTGATCGAGGACGAAAAGTTGGTCCAACGGTCGGTTGTACAGGGTGCTCGCGAATGGCTGCCAGTTCTCGTACGTGCTGTCGCCGTGATCGATGGCGACGACGACGTATCCTTTACTCGCCAGGTTCTCGCCAAGATGGCTCATAAGATGACGATTGCCCGGATAACCATGCGACACGATGATGAGTGGCATCGCTCCGGCACTGGTCAACGCGGCAGCATCTCTGACAGCTCTACCGCGCAAGGTCGCTGTTACGGCCAGGTTTCTTGTGGTGGTCGTGTATTCACCACCTGGCTGCTGACCTTCAGCAAGCAGGGCGGGGTACCACACCTCAACTATCAGGCGACGGTCATAAGTCGTGGTCTCGCCGCCCTCGGGAGTATTGAGAATGTCAGGACGGTTCCGGTCGGTAAGCTTCAGTGTGCGCACACCGATGTCGTACTCGCCAAAGCGTGCGAGTGCGGGTGCGTCGTGGCGGATA
>CAYWBZ010000043.1:8466-14753 GCA_964456535.1 uncultured Woeseiaceae bacterium
CATTAAATTGGTCGAAATAGTCCGACTGGATTCGTGCAACATCGCCTGGTAGTCGAAGATTCGGGCGCACTGGGTGTTGGCGGTATGCTCAAGCGGAAAGAGCTCTTCAAAGGCAAGAAAGTGGTTGCAGTTGTCTGTGGACGTAACATCGTCTGGTAGTGTTCAAGAAAATCATCGCGTAGTTCGCAATAATAATGCTCCTCGACTATGCTGGTGGGGCAGCAGCGCTGCGTGCAAGAAATCGAACAATAATCGCAAGCATGCCATTGGAAATCATGACTATGAAGCAGATTTTTCTCATCTCTCTGTTCGTTCTGCTAATTTCCTGCGGAGAATCAAAGGACACCGCCGATGAGCAGGTGTCCGCTCCGGCAAAACCATCGACGATGGATGAGTACGTGACGCCAGCACCGAGTGCTTCCTACGCAGAGGCTCACGCTGCCGCAGTATCGGCAATCGATGCGGCAGCCGCGCTGGGCCACGCATGGAGTACTTCTGACGTTCTCCTTAAAGAAGGGGCTGCAGCTGCAGCAGAAGGTAATGAAGACCTGGCTATCCGACTTACAGACGAAGCACGAATTCAGGCTGACCTGAGTATCCAGCAGGCGGAATTCGAGAAAGGAGCTTGGTCGGAAAGGGTTCTTTCCGATTAGATATCACTGGCAAGCCAAAACTCCGGAGTGGCTAACTAATATGATCAACCAAACGTATTTAAAGAACCTATTGCTTGCTGCAGTGATTGCGGTGTTCTGGACAACAAGTTTCGCGGACGATTCGAGAGATTCGAAACCATTTGCAGAGGTTCATGTTGTTCTGCAGCTTAGTGATCAGGCGAACGAAGCGGTCGTGCTGGATGTAGCGAACAACCTGATAAAGAATTACGGCGGGCCAGACAATATCGATATTGAAATCGTCACCTTTGGCAAGGGCGTACGACTGATGTTTGCCGGTAGTAAACACGAGATTCGTATTGCCAGTCTCGTTGATAACGGCGTACGGTTTTATGTATGTGAAAATACGCTCGACACGATAGAACGAAAGACCGGTGTTCGGCCCGTAATGACCGAACATGCCGATTACGTAAGAGCGGGAGTGGCGAAAATTATCGAGTCGGTTGCCGAGGGTTATACGTTGGTTCGTCCTTGAATTTCTTGAGCTGCTATTCCCGCTGGCGCTTTCCCGGCAACAAATGCATATCACCAAGTGATTGCCGAAGTGCGCCGAAGAACGTCATGTCATCCAGACGGTAGTACTCGACCTTGAGCGTGAGTGCGCAGCCAAAAATAATGCTGATCAGCGCCATCAACGAGCCCGTTGCCAGCGTGGACATACCAGTAATGCCCTGGCCAATGGTGCAACCCAGAGCAAGCACACCGCCAAATCCCATCAGTACGGCACCGACGATGTGTCGCACCATATCCGCATGGTCAGTGAAGGTTTCTACGTAAAACCTGCCGCTTAGAATTGCGTAGAGAAATGATCCCAGTATTACGCCGAACACGGCAGCTATGCCGAAATTGATTACCGATCCAGTGAATGTCATCAGGTACATGAGACTTTCTCCAGTCGGACCGATAAACGTCAAAGACTCGAATCGCATCGGTTCAAAATCGTCGAAACCAACGACACCCGTGATATACCAGCCGGCAGGGATCAGCAGCCCGATCGTAATGCCGGCCAGGACGTTATCGAAACTCCCCCTGAAGGTTTTGCTGGCAAACGCAAAGATGACCAGCCCCCCTCCGAGCAAGATCGCGAGGACTAAATCCACGCGAGCGATATTCTCAAGGCCGGTGGCAGCAGCGAGAAGCGTACCCATGCCCTGGTCGACAATGCCAGATTGGGCAAGGTTGATATTGCTTACTTCGATCACATTCACTCGGAACAGAGCCAGTAAACCTCTCATCGTCATGTAAGCTGTCAATCCGAGAATCATTAATACAACCAGGGACTTGAGATTTCCGCTGCCAACTCTTGCGAGCGTGCGTTGCCCACATCCCGATGCCAGCGTCATGCCGATACCGAACAGAAAGCCGCCCAGCAAATAACCGAGCCAGCCAAAATTAGGTGTCAGGTAAAAGGCATCATCAATATTGATCACCCCGGTGGCGTGCATTGTCTGGCTGGCGAGAATCGCAATGCCTATCGCCAAAAACCAGGCTCTGAGGCGATCTTTGCTGCCGATGTTTACCCAGTCACTGACAGCGCCCATCGTGCAGAAATTGGTCTTGCTGGTTACTGCACCGAAGACCATACCGACCAGCAGGGCGAGCAGGGCAATCTGGTGTACTGGTTCCCATTCCATCAAGGTGTGTCCCCTAAGCTCGCTGGTGTGGTCAGGACTTCGTCGCTAATTTCTGCCCCTTTAGACCGTAGAAAGACCTCGAACTCAGTGTCGTAGTAGTGCTTGTCTTCTATGTATTCACCCAGCAACAGAAATTCCTCAGGTGTCCTGATCATGCCAAAGTGTCGATAAATCTCGATCCCGTTCAGGTCGAGGAAAGACACCACTGGTGTTGCGAATATTCTGCGTTGATCAGCAAAGATTTTTGAAGGCAGGGTGATGCCATCAAAGTCCTTGAGCTCCACGTCGCCAAATACATCCACCGCAATATTGACGAATCGCTCGGTGTACCAGTCCTGAACAGAACGCTGGTTGAATACTTGCTTGAGCATGCGCCTGCAGTAGCCACAATCTTCGGCCTCAAAAAAAAGCAACATGCCGAGCTTGCCGTCATCGGAGGCTGTTTGCATCTCTTCGGGTAGGTCGCCAAAGGTTTGTGTGAAGAAAAACTCTCTGGGATTTCTTGTGTCAGGAGTAGCGGCGAAAGTAACGCTCGCTGCGAAGATCACTAGCGCCATTGGCAAGCAGGTGAAAGTCAGTCTTACAGTCATAATCAACCCAAAACGTTGTGAGCGCGTAATCGGAAGGATGCCAGCGAAGATCGGAAGCCGTCGTCCGGAAATAACATTCCAGACGACGGCACCGCGTGACATTGTGCCAGTTTCAGTCTACTGCGACCAGATTGCAGTTATCTGCAATGCGATTCGATTGTCGATACCGTCGACATTGCCGTTGGGTCCGACACCCGGTGGGAAATTGGGTGCATTACCTTCGCGAATCTCGTAGTTGAGAGCGAGACGAACACGTGGGTTAAAGAAGTACTGAGCGCCCAGCGTGGTACGTTCGAAATCGATCTGGAATTGATTTCCGTCCAGGCGATTGTACTGGTCGTAACGCACGTCCAGTTCCCATTTCGAATTCGGGAACCGGTAACCGCCTTCCACGTAATAGCCCACAGCCTCTGCGAAGGCACCGTTACCAGCAGGCGATGCAGGGTTGCCCTGGCCCGGGCCGATACCGAAGCTCGGATTGTGCGGCGCCTGCCAGATCATTCCTTCGCCCTCCATGTATTCCGCTGTGGCGCGCCACCCTTTGCGAAGATACTTGAAGCCGAAGCCCATGCGATCGCGATCGTACTCGACAGGATTGTGTATGGTGCTGATACGTCCGGAACCGCCAGGACCACAGGCGGGAAAGGCGTTACCATTGATACAAGTATCGGCAGACAGATCGGCAGTTCGCTTGCCAGACTGCGACCAGGCGAAGAACTTCAGGCCCTGACGACGTGCTCCCTTACCACCGAAAATCTTCTCGGCGGAGGCATAGACGTAAGTATCTTTGTTGTCGTCGTTGTCACCAAAATTCAGGCCGTTACCGTTACCCACCATAACTGCGTAGGACAGTTCCCAGTTATTACCAACATTGAACCAGTCAAACATCTGCACACCGACATCGCGAAAGGCGCCAACACCATTTTCATAACCGTTCAAGGGCGTCGCCGCGGGCAGCGATTGAGGTGCAATGTTTGACGTGTAATTCCGGTTCGGAAAACGCTCGAGCAGCATCTGTGCTGTCACCCATGTGAAATTTATGTAGTCAAACACATGGATGGCCTGCAAGCCTTCCTCCGCCCCTGGATACTTGAACAAACCCATGCGGAATCGCGCGCCGTCGAGATGATTGAGTGTCACGCTCGCATCGGTCGCCTTGGTAAAAGAATCTCCAGGCTCGGTGATTCCGTTATTGCCCATTTCGAGCAGCAGAAAATAGTTGATTTTCTGGTCGATCGGCATCGCCACGCCGCGAACGCCAATTCGTGCGCGGTTGACGTTGAACTGCGACTGCGACTCAAAATCCGCGTTGATCAGCTTCGGCGGGATGAAGCCCCCAGCCCCGTTCGGGTCGCTGGAATCATCCTGGTATTGTACCTGGACGAAGCCCCATACTTTTGCAAGCTGCTCGGCACCTTCTGGCTCCGTGCCCTGCAGCGTCAGCCAGTTTGCGCCGAAGGCGCTGCTTGATAGCACCAGTAATCCCATTAGTGCCGATCCTGAAAGGATGTGTTTTCGAATAAATTGATTTTTCACGTAAGCTCTCCCCATGTGAGTGCGATCTTAAGGCTTGGCTAACATATAGCCCTGGTCTACCAGTTCCTTGATCCTGACGATGCCGCCCTTGCCGGACGACGCGTGAGTGTTCACCTTGATAGGCTCGCCGATTATTTTCGACATGTTATTGATGGTGTTCTGGCAGGCAAAAAAGCGAACACCGCTCTCGACCAGACCGTCGATACGACCGGCATTATTATTATCTTCGAACAGCAGTCGCAGACCGGGCCCAAATGCGACAATTTCGACATCGGCCTGATCAGGTCCATAGTGTTTCAGGATGTTGCCGGCGACATTCAAAACCAGTGTTTGCTTGCTTGGATCCATGTCGCTGATCTGGAGTACGAACTTATGTTCTGCAAATGGCTTGGCTTCCTGAGCGAGCAGCGTCTGTGACGCTCCGAGGACCGCAAGTACGGCCATCAAGCTGCCAAGACCTAAAAACTTCCGCAATTTCATATCGATCTCCTGAAAGATTGAAGAGCCCGGATTGGCTGGTTTCGCAGCTTTAATGAGGCGTAAGCTGTGTCTTCTGGGGGTAATGACGCCGGAGAAGCCCAAAATAATCCCTCAGCTGCAAAAATTAAGTACGATTGATGGAATAAAAGGCGTTAGTGCAACGTCTTTTGCTAACACACCAACGGATCAGGGGTTCTGTTTTATGGTCGGGGATACGATTTTCGGACTGCACCAACGCCGCTCGTTCAAGAAGATGGTGGGTAACAGCAGGGCACGTCTGTATCGAATGGCCTATACATGGACGCATGATCCATATCTGGCCGACGACATGGTGCAGCAGACTTTGTGCAAGGCTTTGAACAATCAGAAGCAGCTCAGGGACATGGCGGCGGCGGATGCCTGGCTGTTCCGAATTCTCGCCAATTGCCTGAAGGATCATTATCGGGCCAAGCGGGAGGTATTGCTGGGTGATGATCAGGTGCGAGTTGAATACGTAACGCCGGAGACGCAGACGCAGGAGCAGGAACTTGTAGATATCGTGCGCCTTGCTGTGAGCAGGTTACCGCTGGCTCAATGCCAGGTTATTACATTGGTGGATCTCGAGGGATTCACTTACGCAAGAGTAGCAGAGACGCTGGAAATACCGGTGGGCACTGTCATGAGCCGCTTATGCCGGGGGCGGGCGGCGCTTCGGGACGCTCTATTGGATACGAAGTCACAGCTCCCGACAGAACAGGCTGGGGCGATTACCAGAATTAGACAAATACGAGAGAACAATGGATAAGGACAATCAATTTTCTGAAGAGCAATTGAATGCTTTCGTAGATGGCGAACTGGATGCCGACGAAAAAAGTCGCGTGTTCAATGAGTCACAGCAATCCCAGGAACTCGATCACCGACTGTGTCAGCAGCGCAAGCTGAAGGAGCTCGTCAGGCACGCCTACTCCGACGTTCCGGCACCGATGCGCCGGCAAGACTTGCGGAAGCTGCAGCGAGGTTTCTGGCGGAATGCCATGGCGGCGAGCATTCTGCTCTTGTTGGGAGTCACTATCGGCTTCTATGCTCAGGAGTACACGGGACAGCATTACGTAGTTCGGGGGTCCGACTCGGGAATAACGTCGGTCGAATCTGTCTCACATCCTGTGGTCGGTGGGCGCAAATACATTTTGCATGTCGTCAGTGGTCAGAGTGAGGATATGTTCGTAGCGTTAGAGACGGCGCAGTACTTGCTTGATTCGGCCGCGCTTGGACAGGTCAATCAGGTAGAGGTGGTCGCCAATGAGAGTGGGCTCAATTTGTTGCGCTCTGACGTCACTCCGTTCGCAAACGAAGTACGGCTCCTCCAGGAAAATAATGTTGTTTTTTATGCCTGTTCC
>CAYWBZ010000044.1:0-1107 GCA_964456535.1 uncultured Woeseiaceae bacterium
ATCTCGCTTGAGCAAGCTCGCTGCCGTTGCGATTCCGCCTGACCCTCCGCCAACGATGACAACGTCATGACTATCCGGCGTAACGGGGGCAGCATCCGCGCCCTGCAATTCGCCTGCTCGCGATTCCAGTCGTGGTCGTAACCCTTTGAGGTCGTACCCTGCGTCCATCGCAGTCGACATGATCGTGTTGACGTCGAGCAGCTCTGCTTCGGTCAGTGCCCACAAAGTTGTGCATCGCATTCCGGAGCGGCAATACGCGAGAATCGGTCCTTTCACACTCTTGTATGCTTTCGCGAAGTCGGCAACGTTATCGTCTGAAACTAAGCCAGAGGGCACCGGCATGTTAATAAAGTTGATGCCGAGATCGGCAGCCGCATCCGCGATCGACTTCGCATCCGGTTGACCCGCCTGTTCATGGTCGGGCCGGTTGCAGATGATCGTCTTGATCCCCTGCGCTGCAGCCAGACCGATGTCATGCGCATTGACCTGTTCGGATACGAAAAATCGAGGGGTCACTTTCTTGAGGTTCATTTCAGCAATCTCTTCAGTTGTAGCCTAGAAGCCAAGGGCATCAGGCGCGGATCGGATCAGGATGTAGATTCCCATGACGATAAGGAAGATCCCGAAGCTTTTCTTAAGTGTGTTTTGTGGCAAGCGATTGGCAAGTTTTCCGCCCGCAAGGCTACCGGCGATGCCAAGGCCGGTGACAATCAGCAGCGTGTTCCAGTCGAGCTCCAGATTCTGCGCTTCGAGAACATCTGTGTATTTGTAGAAACCGCTGTACGATTTCATGGCGATGATGACCAGGCTCGTGGCAACTGCCCGGTGCATCGCCATACCACCCAGCAGTACCAAGGCCGGGACGATCAGGAAGCCGCCACCGACTCCTACCAGACCAGTCAGCACTCCCACGCCCAGTCCGTCACCTGCAATTTTCCAGGTCGCTCGTGGTTCATGTTCGCCACCAGAGCCAAGATCGATCGGTCGCAGCATGAACCAGGAAGCTAACAACATCACTCCGGCGAACAGCGTGAGTTGCATGATTCCTGACAGGTAGGCTGCCAGCGCAGCGCCTAAATACGTGCCCGCCATACCCGGCAAACCGAA
>CAYWBZ010000044.1:1207-4970 GCA_964456535.1 uncultured Woeseiaceae bacterium
CCCGGAAAGTCGCAACGCGCTGTACCGAAATCCGGCATGAAGAGCGTATCGCCGACGAAAGCCGTATCTCCAATCACAAACGTCACGCAGGCGGGAGTGTGTCCCGGTGTGTGCATTACCTTTGCCTGAATATTGCCTATGGGAAACGTGTCGCCATCTGCCAGCAGCACGTCAAATTGACTGCCATCGGTCGCAACATCATCGAGATTGAAAATGCCGGTGAATACGTCCTGTATGGTGGTGATATGGTCGCCGATCGCGGTTTTCGCCTGTAACCGTTGTTTGAGCACTGGCGCTGCTGACAGGTGATCAGCATGAACATGCGTTTCCAGAACGATATCGAGTGACAGTTTGTTCGCTTCGATGAATTCGATGACCGCATCCACTGAGGTAGTCGAAGTCCGCCCGGCAGCGAGATCGTAATCGAGAACCGGGTCAATGACTGCGCACTGGCCCGTTTCGGGGTCGGCAACGACATACGTGACCGTGTTGGTCACCTCATCAAAAAATGGCGTAACCTCGGGACTGACCATTAACATTCCTCGTCTGGATTGAGTCTAATATTAGCATAATGTAATATACAGTTGTCAATTGACCGTCCAAAGTACTCCCAACCATTTGAATAGTGAAATGACCGAGATTCGAATTCTCCTGATAATCCTGCTGCTAGCCCCTGGCCTGGCCCTGCCAGACCAGTCGATCGCGGACCAATACCCGGATTCGATTCTGTATTCAAAGCCCGTTGAGCTGATTCCAAATGTCTGGACCGCAACAGGGGCAACGGCGCCGGCGACTTACGAAAACTCAGGCCATAACAACAACTACACCTTCGTGATTACAGGCGCGGGTGTCGTTGTCGTCAATAGCGGCAGCTATCTGCTGGCAGAGGCGTTACACAGAGAGATACGAGAAATTACCGATGAGCCGGTGGTCCTGGTGATTAATGAAAATGGCCAGGGGCACGCCATGCTCGGCAATGGCTATTGGCAGGACCAAGGCGTCCCTGTTCTCGCCCATGCTGATGCCGTGCACGAAATTGAGGAAAGCGGTTCCGCGTCCCTGGCAAGGCTTGAACGCGTTACCAAAGAAAAAGCTGAAGGCTCCCGAGTTGAGTTACCTACCGAAACTTTCTCGGACAAACGGATCATCGAGCTCGGTAACACCCGCATCGAAGTTCTGTGGCTTGGTTATTCGCACTCGGTGGGCGATATCGTTGTTTGGCTACCGAATGAGCGGCTCGTCATTTCGGGGGACATGGCCTTTCACGAGCGAATATTGCCAATTTTTGAAACTACAGACACGCGCCTGTGGCTCGAAAGCTGGGAGCGGTTCGAAGCGCTGCAAGCACTGTACGTCATCCCGGGTCATGGGCATCCGACCAACATGGCACAGGTCAGGCGTTACACCCGTGACTACCTTAAGTTCCTGCGTGGTGAGGTGCAGGCACTCCTTGATGCGGGCGATGACCTGCAGGCAGCCTACTTAATCGACCAGTCCCGATACGCACATCTGGATACGTTCGACGAGTTGGCCAGCCGCAATGCAGGTCGTTTGTTCGAACAAATGGAGTTCGAGTAGCGTTACTCCAGGCTTGCTTCGACGAATTCCTCGATCGAATTTGAAATAGCTGAGGGAACGCCGACGTTGGCGGTAAAGGCCATGTATCCCGAGTCCCAGAAGTACAGCTGCATTCTCCACATCTGCCCGTAATGCAGGACTTTTGTTTTTCCATCGACTTTGAGAATCAGTATTTCCGTTGGCAGCGCCGCAACGTGATCGACGCCAGGATAAGACGCAGTGTCTGATTTGCCCTCATCCCGGGAACGGGAATTAATACGAATCATCTTGTCTTCGATATACGGGTTACTTACCCCGACATACACAGCATTGTCACCAAAGGATATCTCGGTAACTTTGTCCCAGCCATCTTCCGGCTCCTCAACGTCTTTGGGGGTCGAAGCCGCCAGGGCCGCTGTGACCGTCGCCGTGACCGCGGCGAAGTCGGACTCATTTGCTTCGTGGATCAGGAGCTGACTCTTCTGAAAGGTTCGAAACTTGGCCATCATTCGTGCCGGACCGTCACCTTTGAATTTGCGGTAGTGTTTTTCCTTACGCATCGGTTCTTGCGGCACACTAACTGCTTCACCCGGTATCGCTGATAGCGCTGTCCTGATTTCACCTGCCGCACTACGCGCACCCGCCACTAATTTGTCGTAATTGTCGGAACCGGCATAGAACACCATCGCATGAGGCACCGGATTCGCCATGTTGATCAATGTTCGCTGGTCGTCGCCCCAAGTGTAAACAGCGACCCGCAAAACCTGTGCGGAGACTGTTCTTGGTGACTCATTTTTCGCGAGAGCCTTAAATTCCGGAGATGTCAGGACGAACACATGTGCCTGCTGCGCTTTTTCCGGAACGCGCACATCGTGCTCAGCGTGAACGGTGAGACTCGACTCACCCAGTGCATCACGAACAGCCACCAAGGTTTCGTCGTAGGAACCGGATGGCTGATTGATCAGCTCGAAAATTCCGTACTCGTCGTCCGCGCTGGCTGCAATGCCTGATAACAGGCAGAGAAATACTGTGGCGGCCAGTTTTGGCAAATATCGCTGGAATGTGGTCACGATTACCTCCTGATTCGGTGCTTCCGACTTTATCGCTGAATATATTAAGGTTTTTGAATATACAGGCCCTGACGGGAAACGCAAACAAGACAGGCGAAAGGTACAGAATGAGAGTACCTTTTTGTATCCTTTATATTAAAC
The DNA here is from genome assembly GCA_964456535.1 of uncultured Woeseiaceae bacterium. GTDB lineage: Bacteria > Pseudomonadota > Gammaproteobacteria > Steroidobacterales > Woeseiaceae > UBA1847. The sequence goes on from CAYWBZ010000044.1 coordinate 3,976, forward strand.
AATGCTAATATACTCGCCCGTTGAATATTTAAGGAGGTGACGCATGCAGGATGAGCCTGTTATTTCGTGGAAAGTCGCTGGCGCTTTGCTCGGTTTGCTACTAATTATCGCAACCGCACTCGTCAAGCCAATCGGTGTTTCTACGCAGTACGTCGTGACCGATGGAATCATATTGCATAGCGCTGCACCCAATGTTGCAGAGTCCAATGAGTACTTTAACAAGTACGGTGAGAAAGATGACTGGAGCATCGGCTATGGCTGGATGCTGGTTGTCGGTATGTTTGTCGGTGGCGCAATCTCGGCAGTTGCTACCAAACACTTCAGAAGCCGTAGCAATCCCTCGGTGCCGTCGATGTGGAGTACGGAATTTGGTAACTCCTCACCGCGGCGAATGATGCATGCATTCATAGGTGGAGTGCTCTTGCTGTTCGGTGCACGCCTGGCTGGTGGTTGCACCAGCGGCCACATGATCAGCGGCATCTCGCAGCTCACGATCGGATCATTCCTGTTCGGCATATCAATTTTTGCGTCCGGGATAATCACGGCGCGCATTCTGTACCGAAAGAGGTTGGCATCATGAAGTTATTTCTGGGACTGGCCATCGGTATGGCCTTCGGTGCCATTCTTCAACTCGGCGGCGCGTCAAGCTACAAGAAGATCATGGGTGCCCTGTTGTTGAAAGACATGGACATCATCAAGTTGATCTTGATGGCTATTGCGGTCGGGACGGTTGGCATCTATGCACTGGACCTCGTCGATATGGCTAACCTGAGCATCAAGCCGACTTATATCGTTGGAATCGTCATAGCAGGACTGATATTCGGTGTCGGTTTTGCCGTCGCCGGCTACTGTCCGGGAACGTGTGTGGTCGCCTCAGCTGAAGGCAAGACCGATGCGATGGTAACGGTATTGGGTGGTCTGGCAGGTGCGTTTATCTACGCACTGGTATATCCGGCGATTCGCGGATTGATCAGCGTTACCAACTACGGCGAAGT
>CAYWBZ010000044.1:5070-14618 GCA_964456535.1 uncultured Woeseiaceae bacterium
TATGACTCTACAATTCCGGTGTAGTCACTGAGTCCCGGGTTCCCTGCCACGTTTCTCAATTTCGGCGTATTGACCTTATCCACCTTGATTGTCTTCTTCGACTTCAGATACTCCGCCACAACGTCCCAAACGGGCGCGCCCGTCGATGCCGATCCAACCGTCGCCCAGCCGGCGACCTTATAGCTCTTCGATGCTTCGATCGATTTTCCGCTGTCGAGTGTCAGATCTGAAATGCGCTCATCCATTTTCGCTGTGGGATCACAGGTGAAATTGACGCCACCCAGCCGCACCATGTCACCGCCCTGCTGGTAATACGGGTCTGTATGAAACAGATTATCCGCAACACTCTCGAGGATGAGCTTCAGTTCGCTTCCAGCCATATCCCGAACATAGGTTTCCGGATACGTCATCGCAGTCTGGTCCATCAGACGTTCCATCGTCACCACGTCACCTGGCAAGACAGAGGTTCCCCAACGGAATCCAGGTGACAACGATATTTCAGCGTCTCCAACCTCCAGGAGCGCGTCGCAAATCACCTGGTCAAACGTGCCGTTGAAATTGCCGCGCCGATACAAGAGCGACTCCGCAACGGCCAACGGTTCTTCCAGCTGAGCTTTGTACGGTGCACGGACATCAGTGATGAACTGCTGCATTTCGGAATGAGCGCGCAGCAGGTTTGAAAAGACCGGCAGCAATCGATAGCGATAATCATTGATCTTGCCTTTACCGATATCAAGATCAAGAACCGCCAGGAACTTGCCGTTGGACCCAGCATTTGTAACCAGCGTCTTACCGCCCGAATTCTCAATCAGTAAAGGTTCAGGAACTCCATCGTGCGTGTGTCCGCCGAGAATGGCATCCACACCCGTAACGCGACTGGCCATCTTCACGTCAACGTCCATGCCGTTGTGCGAAAGTACGATTACAGCATCCGGTTGTTCGGTCGCTCTTATGTGATCGACCATTTCCTGCATATCGCCATCACGGATGCCAAACGACCAGTCCGGAATAAACCGGCCCGGATTGGCGATCGGCGTATATGGAAATGCCTGTCCGATAATCGCGACTCGTCGCTCACCCATTTCGCGAATCGTGTACGGCTTGAATGCGTGGCCCGAGTCTTCGTCGAACGCTGCTGCACCGTCGAACAGGGCCTCTTCAGAAACACGAACATTTTGCGCGACAAACTCACCATTGAATCGCTCGATGTTCTGCAACACTTCTTCATCGCGATAGGTGAATTCCCAATGGCCGGTCATGACATCAACACCCAGTAAGTTACAGGCATCAACCATGTCCCGGCCGCGGGTCCAAAGTGAAGTCGCTGAGCCCTGCCAGGTGTCGCCACCATCAAGCAACAAAGAGTTGCCGTCGCCAACCTCGGAGCGTTGTTGGTCAACCAGTGTCTTCAGGTGTGCAAACCCGCCGACACGTCCGAACTGTCTGGCCGCCGCGTCGAAGTTCAGGTATGTGAACGCATGCGCTTCTCGTTCCCCACCCTTCATTCTTAGCTGACTTAGTAGCTGCTCACCGACAAGGTGAGGAGGTCTGCCTTTGGCACCGGCGACCCCGATATTAACGTTCGGCTCTCGAAAATAAATCGGCATCAATTGCGCATGACAATCGGTGAAATGCAGGATTCGAGCATTGCCGAACGGCGAGGCTGCGTAAGGATCAGGACGTAGACCGGCGGTTGTACATCCGGTGAACATCCCTGCAGCACTAGCGCTGCCAAGCATCCATAGAAAATCGCGTCGATCCATTGCTGGACTCTCCTGTAGCTGTCGCTATTCCGATATTACCCGGTCATGCCAGGTTGCGGCCTCATTGTCCGCCTGAACTACCGCAAGCTCGGCGTGAATTCGAGCCTCGTCGGCCAGCAAAATCGCGCGCGGTTCGTCGCCCTCAGCCGCCGCCTTCGCCGCGTCTTCGATGAGTTGGTCGGAGGTTATCCATGCGTGTCCTCTCTCAGCAGCGATATCCATTGCGGCTACTGCCACCGCGCGTGCATCTTCGTAGCCACTATCGGATTGTGTCTCACCACCACATGCCGCAGGGATGGAAGCCAGTGCCAGCAATATTGCTTTTCGCATATTCAAGTTTCCTGTTAGCGCCGTGAAGCCGGCCCGTTAAACTCCAGACCATTGCTCATGTATGAGAGGAAATACTCGAGATTTCGAAACTCCTCACTTTGTGCTTCCAGCGGACGAGCACGAACCTGCTCATTACACTCCCGGAACCGTTTGTGGAGTGTGCCGACATCGCCCCACTTGGAGCGGTAGACGGGCCAGTGCGTTGCGTGCCCCAGCGTAGCGCTCAATCTATCCGCCCTTAACGATGACCCGGCAGACTGAGCATGGCAATTACTGCAAGCAAAGTTCAGCTGACCACGACGAGAATAGTAAAACTGTTTACCGGCCTCATAAGCAACAAGTGCGCGCGGATCATCGTCCTGAACCTGTACATCGACCGTATTGCCGCGTGATGTATATGACATATACGCAGAAATCGCAGCCAACTCTCCCTCGAGGTACGGCAAAGCTTCCTCCGCATTCGCTTCCCGGCACTGGTTAATAGCTAACTCCAGTGTGACAACTTCACCGAGTGTTGCATCGAAGTGCGGGTAATTTTGACGGATGCCAATACCACCATTTTCGAAACAGTCCGCATAGCCCTTGCCGTTGGCAAACGGTGTATTGAAATACTCCTCACCTTCCTCGGTCGCAATTTCGTAAGGTGGAAAGTCTTCCATCTCCAGCCATTGCTCGCGCGCGTTCTCATCGAACGCGTACAAACCATTTGCGAATTCCTGCAATTCCACATTAGGAAATCGATTTTGATAGTAGTTGACCAGGGCCTGTCTGTCAGCCTCGGGGTTTGCATGTGCGAAATCGGCGAACAAAATGCCGCACGCAATAACTAGCATGTACTTGATTCGAATCACTGACTGACCCCCGGACTACTTCAAGGTTGTTTCGGTTTCGCTGGTATCGGACTTGTTGTCTATCCAGCTGATCTTAATGACGTCGCCAACTGCAGCGCCCTTGATAGAGAAAGCAACGTAGGGATTTTTCGATACCGCCGTTCCCCAGTACGCTACCAATACCTGCTCACCGTTATGTTCGACGGTCACGTCTGTAATGTAGTGCGCGGCAACCAACTCGCCTGAATCGGGGTCGCGACGCATGCCTGATTCCATGTCGTGCGGCAGCAGCGCTTTCACTTCAGCGATGTCGCCTTTGAGCTTTGCTCTAATTTTGATGGGTTTACCCATGTCGATTTCCTTTAGGCCTTTACTAGCCGCCGCAGCCGCCGATAGTTACTTTCACTTCCTTACTTGTGCTGTAGAGATTGCCGCCTGCCTTTACGATCGCGCGAACGTTGGAGCTCTGTCCCATCTTGATCCGCACGGATATAACGGCAACAGTTTTCGGACTCATATCAAACGACGCCGCAAGCGGTGTCGGATTGTTATCGACCACAACACTGATCGACTCAACATCCTCAAGATCTGTACTGACAGTGACCGGTACAACAGCACCGTTCTCTGCAATGTCAGGAATCTTCATGTGTACCTTGTCACTCGCGGTCGGCACTGCGCCCAGCAGTTCGGCAATAGCCTCATCTGATGTCGTCGCTTCAAACGCTTTATCCGCTCGCGCCGCGAACAGAATCTTTGGGAATGCAAGGGTCGCCGCAACTGCCAGCAAACTCCTCAGCATGCTTCTTCTTTCAATTTTCATTTACAAAACTCCGATCTAAAGCGTAAGGAGAAAGTCGACAACAAGATCGATTTCGTCCTCTGTCAAAATTCGATGCCGACCAAATGGCGGCATTCGGGTGGCGGGCATGCGGACGGAAGCGTCCCAAATTTGTGCCCGAAGGACCTCGCGATCCGGAAACCGGGCCTTCATCATCAAAAGCGGCGGTCCATAGTTGCCAGCCAGCTCGCCACCTTCGATCAAGTGGCATGCCAGGCAATTTCCCTTGCGGCGCTCAAATGCCAGCGCTCTGCCCTGTTCGATCCGATCCACTGCGACCGGTTCGTCGGCGGCGCTCACAAATGGGAGCCCTGCCAGGATCATTGCGACTAGTAAAAGGTGCTTCGTCATAAGGTTCCCTTGTCGATATTCATTGCTTTGCCGAAAGCGAAATTATGTGGTCAACGGCAGCGATGACTGCAGCGTCGGTCAGCTGTGATTGCCCACCCTTGGCGGGCATGATGCCTTTGCCGTTCAGGGCACTTTCGACGAGCGTATCCCTGCCGAGCGCCAGTCGGGGTGACCATACCGCAGTGTCACCGGGTATCGGTGCTTCTCCAATACCTGCCGCGTGACAAACTGCACACGCTTGCTGATAAACCGCCTGGCCTTCTGTTGGCTGCTCAGCCGCAACAACTTCATCTGCTCCGGAATCGGCATCCTCAGAAACGTCAGGCTCCGAAATAATCTGGATACTGCCCGGCTTCTTGCAGTTCTTCATGCATCTCCTGGCTTTGACATCGGGTCGGTCGTCAAAGAAGAAGCCATCTTTGTTCGGCATTTCAACGTCTGCGAGATTTTCCTGCGTTAATTCGAAGTCATACTCAATAAGGTCGTTGAGGTACAGGACGTATGCGGTCGTCGCATACACTTCCTCATCGGTCAGCGATTCGGGTGCAGTAAAAGGCATAGCGCGGTGGATGTAATCCCACAAGGTGCTGGCGTAGGGCCAGAAACTGCCGACCGTCTTTTCAGGTCGCGCTTCCGTGAGTGTTCCCTCGCCACCGGAGAGAACCGGATAGCGCCCTACGCCTTCGCCGAAAGAGCCGTGGCAGCTGGCGCACTTTTCTTCGTACAACATTTCGCCGTCTTCGGGTGTAGCACCACCGGGCGGCAGGCCCATGCCGTCGGGACGAATATCAATATCCCAACCTGCGATTTGCTCTGCGGTCGCATCCTGCCCGTAGCCGTAATGTCCGGCCTCTTCAGCATGACCCTCGACAGCAAAGCCGAGAGCGACGATCATTCCAACGCAGGAAAGAGACTTAGCTAATCTGGACATTGGTCACCTTTCCGCTGTCGTGCAATCGCCATGTCTGGATCGCGTTCTTGTGGTAAATCGAACTGCTGCCGCGCGCCTCGCGCAACTGCGTATAGGTTGGCTGGACGTATCCGGTCTCGTCAACGGCGCGGCTTTGAATCATGGCCGGTCCACCGTCCCAGTCCCACTCCACTCCGAAACGGGTCAGAGCCTTTGGTAAGACCAGGCCCTTGAGACGGGCGGGACGCCAATTCATGCCGCCGTCAAAAGACACATCGACGCGTTTTATTTTTCCTTTTCCGGACCAGGCCAAACCCTGCACTTCATAACGTCCACGTTCGGTAAGGGGCTTTTCCGGGCAAGGGAATGTGACGACAGAATTACATTCCTGCACGTAGGAGAATTTCCGGGCACGGCCATCTGCAAGCAGATCAGTGTACTTGGCGGTCTCCTCTCTGTGATACCAGGCTTCGTCACCGACTTCGAGGCGCCGTAACCATTTCACGCTGGTATTTCCCTCCCACCCCGGATTCATCAAGCGGATTGGGTAGCCTTGTTCAGGTCGCAATGATTCGCCATTTTGTGCGTAAACGATCAGCGCATCGTCCAGCGCCTTGTCCATCGGGATAGAGCGACTCATGTGAGAGCCGTCAGCGCCCTCTGCCAGCACCCAGGCTGCGTCTTTCTTGATGCCGACCTCTTGCAGCAGAGTGGATAACAAGACACCGGTCCATTCGCAGCAGCTCAGCATGCCGTGCGTGAACTGCACTGAGTCCATCTGTGCGGCGCGCCATTCCATGCCGCCATTGGCCGGACACTCGATAAAGCGAATCATTGAAGTACTTGGAAATCGTTTCAGGTCATCAACGCTGAGAATGATGGGTCGATCAACCATGCCGTGAATCATGAGCCGGTGCTGCGCAGGATCGATCGCCGGAACGCCTGCATGGTAGCGCTCAAAGACCAGGCTGCTCGGTGTGATGATGCCGCTCAATTCAGCTAACGGGGTAAAACTGATTGAAGCGATATTGTCCGCGGTCAGCCATGGCACGTTTCTGCGCACGACGTGATTTTCGTAGGGTGAAGGTTTGCCGTACGGATTAGTGAGAACGCCTGATCCCAGTGACTTCGTCCAGGGCGGTACATTCGGTGGCAAATTGCTATCGCCAGCCAGCACCGTGCCTGGCACGGCTGCACCCGATAGCGCGCCACCCGCCAGCAGCAACCCCTGTTTGAGGAAGTCGCGGCGCTCGTTCGCCTGTAGCTTCTCGCCTTCGCGAGCGACGGCCTGTAGCAAATCGGCCGTACTGCTCTTGTCTTTGCCCATCGAGTGGCTCCCGGTTATTGCCATCCATTCGAATTGCGTCCATGACTCTGCACGAGCATGGTTTTTTCTGTATATTAGAAAATCCTAACATAAAAGAAAAGCCTGCGTTTGAGCATATTGAATACACACTTCGTCCATCGTCTGGGAGTTTTCATTCTTACTCTCGGCTTTTTCGTACCGGCGATTTCGCTTGCGGGCCAGTGCCCGCCGGCAAGTGGCGTGGCTATGCAGGTGCTCGGTTCTGGTGGTCCGATAGCTGATGACGGCCGCGCATCTTCCGCCTATTTGATCTGGGTGGACGGCAAATCCCGAGTGCTAATTGACGCCGGTGGCGGCACTTTCTTGCGCTTCGCCGAGGCGAAAGCCGATTTTCGCGACCTTGATTTTGTTGGCCTGAGCCATTTTCACGCCGACCACTCTGCCGATTTCCCTGCGTTACTCAAGAGCGGCAGCTTCAGTGGCAGATCTGAGCCTTTGACCGTGGCCGGGCCGGACGGAAGTGATCTTTTCCCTGGTCTGCATCAATTCCTGGCCAGCCTGTTAGACGCGGATTCGGGCGCCTTCGCGTATCTCAGTCCTTACCTGACCGGTAACGGCCGACTGCCCAAGCTTAATGCTATCGAAGTGAATTCAGAAGATACGGAACCGCACAATGTATTCGGCGATAACGACAGCCCTATTCAGATAGAAGCCATGCGCGTACCGCACGGAATCGTCCCAGCGATAGCATTTCGCGTTCGAATCGGCGCTGAGGTCGTCGTATTCGCGAGTGATCAAAACGGCGGCAAGCCTGAATTTGTCGAGTTTGCCAGGGATGCCAGCTTGCTGGTCATGCACATGCCGGTACCCGAGGGCGTGACTGGTGTCGGTAGAAAACTGCATGCACCTCCCAGTGTAATAGGGACTATCGCTAATGATGCCGACGTGAAAATGCTGGTAATTAGCCATCTTATGGAACGCAGTCTGCGTGATTTGCCGCAAAACGTGGACTTGGTGAAATCGAAGTTCGGCGGCCCGGTTGATGTTGCAGATGATCTGCGTTGCTACAAATTTTGAGAGCCAGGAAGAGTAAACATGGAGGTATCTGACGATTTCGATCTGGACGCGATGAAGAAGTCAGCTAAACAAGCCAGCGCATTGATGAAAACATTGGGCCATCAAGGCCGCCTGATGATCTTGTGCCAGCTTGCAACAGGAGAAAAGTCGGTCGGTGAACTGTCCCGCTTGCTGGATATCGCACAGTCTCCGCTTTCCCAGCATCTTTCGAGAATGCGGAGAGAGGGCCTGGTAATGCCGCGGCGCAGTGCGCAGACGGTTTATTACTCCCTGAACTCCGATGAGGCCGGCAAAATAATTGAGTTTGTCTACAACCTTTATTGCGCAAAAAGCTAATTAACAGTGGGTTCGACACTGCGCGTCGATACCCCTTATTGCTTGGGAAGCGTAGTTTATTCCCGAGCATTACTTGCAGAACCACAGGGGTTTCTGCTTATATTCAATTTATCTAAAGTAAGTATATTTCGTTTATTCTTAACGAAATTCTTACATCACAGCTCAACTGGGGAGTTAATCAAGTGAACCTGAAACGCGTACTAACAACGACTGCGGCGATCGCCCTGAGTGCTGCGATTTGCAGCCCGGCTTTCGCCACCAATGGCTATTTCACCCACGGCACCGGTACCAAGAACAAGGGTATGGCGGGCGCGGGACTGGCCACACCCGAAGATTCGATATCAATCGCGAACAACCCGGCGGCTGCGCTTGTTGGCGTCGGTCATCTTGATGTCGGAGCTGCACTTTTCAGCCCGCTGCGTAGCTACACAAGCTCAGCCAGTCTCGCGAATGGCAATGGCGGTGCATTCACCATCGGCCCCAACGATATCGACAGCGACCGCAATTATTTCGTGATTCCGCATGTTGCCTATGGTTGGGCGTTGAGCCCGGAAAGCGCAATCGGCGTAGCGTTCTACGGCCGTGGCGGCATGAACACCAAATGGCAGGGCGGCACCGCCTCATTTGACCCGGACGGCCCCGCTGGGCCGGCACCGGTTATGACGCTCGATGGCACCTTCGGCGGTGGCAAAGCCGGTGTTGATCTTTCGCAGGCCTTTCTGGATGTTGCTTACGCGCGCAAAGTAAGCGACAACGTCGTACTCGGAGCATCACTGGTTGGTGTTATCCAATCGTTTGAGGCCTACGGTGTGAGCACCTTTGCCGGATTCACGCAGACATTCGCGGATGGCATCTTCGCCACTGGGGTACCCGGAAACCCGACCAATCTTTCCGACAACGGCCATGAATTTTCGACGGGTTTCGGCGCGAAAGTTGGTATCCAAGCGAACTTGAGCGACACCGTCAGCTTCGCCGCAATGTACCAGACAGAAATTGGTATGAGCGAGCTGGATACCTATGCCGATTTGTTTGCGGAAGCCGGTGGTTTCGATATTCCAGCGAATGCCAAGATCGGCGTGACGTTTCGTGCCAGCGACACCCTGAAGATAAGCCTCGATGCTGAGCAGATCTGGTACTCCGATATCGCCTCGGTCGGTAACGCGTTTTCCAACATTTTCACCTGCCCTACGGCGAACAACTTTGCCACTAACTTCACTACCGGCTGCCTCGGCGGATCGAACGGTGCAGGATTTGGTTGGGATGACATGACCATTTACAAGATTGGAGCCGAGTGGAACACAGGAACAGACTGGACCTGGCGTGCCGGCTACAGCCATGGATCACAACCGATTCCGGAAACAGAGGTCATGTTCAACATCCTTGCCCCTGCTGTTATCGAGGATCACATTGCCGGTGGTTTCACCAAGAAGAACCCTAGCGGCAGTGAGTGGAATTTTGCATTCATGTACGCGTTAAAAGGTGATCAAAGTGGCATCAACCCATTTGACCCCACTCAGACACTTGAGATTGAGATGTACCAGTGGGAACTTGAGCTGAGCTATAGCTGGCGCTTCTGATTCAACAGCTTGTTGGTCGCCGTTTCGATGGCTCTGTGTAGATAGAAAGCATAGAACTCCAGATTCGGCGTTCCAACCAGCGGATTGACGAGGCTCCCGCCCTGTCCATCCAGGAGCAACAACGTAGGTGTCACAAAGACGTTGTAGCGGGCCGCGAACTCCCGGCCCGCGATCTCCGCTCCATCAAAGTCCTGAAGGCTGAACCCTGAGTCCAGCGAAACCTCGCGCAG
>CAYWBZ010000045.1:0-14039 GCA_964456535.1 uncultured Woeseiaceae bacterium
AGTCCCAAGATCGCCGGATCCCGTCGGATTCGCATACGCCCGATTGACCGGAATGAACGATGGCATACTGCCGATTACTTTAAGCTTCTCATTTAATTCAGCCACTGAAAGGCTCGGCGATTCAAGCACCGATTGCTCATGAAGCACAAGCATGCTTCGAATAATTTCCTCGAGACGAGCCGCATTTTCTTTCAAGCTTGACTCGTTCAACTCGAAGTCTTCTCGAATCTCAAGCAGGTACGCATTTTCAATGCCGCGCCTCTTTCTGGCCCTCCCACCATGTATCAATTTGAAGGCCTATGAACAGGCCGACGACAACCACGATAAGGTCCAGAAAAACAGCGAACCAGTTTTCAGCGCGAACATGCGACGAGAGTCGCCTTAACAGCATGGCACTGTCCCCCTATCAATCTCGATTCTCACTACTGTGCTCCCTTGAGCAACCAAATCATACGAGGAACGCCTACGAAAATTGAGGCCATAACAATTCCAACAGCGATTCCGGACGCCGCCGGCGACCACACAAACCAGGGCGCAACCACTGCAACTGCGTACAGAAAAAACTCAATCGCCACTCTGATGTTGCCCGGGGTCGGGACAACGACTTTGTTCTTATCGTTCGGAGTTGAAAAAACAGATGGGAGACCGACCAGCAAGATAAGTGCCGGCAGGACCAGCCACCTGGACCAAAGGGCCACAGCCCAAGGCCCCGCGATCCAGGCGACAAGTTCCGACAGGAACCTCAGGCTTGAGGATACGAAGGTGTCGTGCGGATGATGAAAGTTCTTGTCGATGTTTCCGCCGCCGCCTAACGTTTAAGCTAATTTGAAATCAGCGTACGGTGCGGTTCTTGCAGATGCAAGAAGCGGGGCGAGAGGAGCCTTAGCCTGGATTATTGTCGCGGCGTCACAGAATTAGTGACCCAACGAGCTCAGCCACGGAGCTTATCTGATGCCGCTCAAGGTAATCGGAAATCCCGGCGTTAATCTTCTTGCACACCAGCGGATCGTAGAACAACGCTGTTCCGACACCCACGGCCGATGCGCCGGCAATAATAAACTCGAGCGCGTCCGTCGCGGTCGTAATTCCGCCCTGCCCGATGATCGGAATGTTCTGGTCTTTTGCAACTTCGTAGACTTGCTGTACCTTTAAAAGTGCGACAGGCTTGATGGCGGGACCAGATAAGCCGCCCCTCACATTCCCGATGATCGGCTTTCGCGTTTCGCTATCAATCGCCATTCCCATGAGCGTGTTAATGACAGCGAAACCGTCGGTGCCAGCCTCGATGCACCGTCGGGCGTTTTCCTGAATGTCTGTCTGGTTGGGCGAGAGCTTCGTGATAATCGGTTTTGATGTCTGGGCGCGACAAGCGGCCACAACGCGCGCGGACATCTCCGGATCGTTGCCGAACGCAACGCCACCCTCTTTTACATTCGGGCACGAAATGTTAATTTCGATTGCGTCAATATCAGAATCATCAAAGCGTTTCGTTACACGCTCGTATTCCTCAACCGTCGAGCCCGAGACGTTTGCGAAAAAGCGCGTCTCCGAAAAGTCGAGCCCGGGAAGAATGTCGTCAACAACCTTATCCACTCCTGGGTTCTGCAGGCCAATCGCATTCAACATCCCGTCTGCCGTTTCATACACACGATGCGGCGCGTTACCGAGCCGGGCATCGCCGGTCGTACCCTTCAGCACAACAGCGCCGACGTCGGCATTCGAGTATCCCTCGACGCGCGTGTATTCTTCCCCGAAGCCAACGCAACCGGAGAGCAACACGATGGGCGACGCCATCGGGATACCGCAAAATTCAGTTTGTAAGGGATTGTTCGCCATTGGGGCGAGATTCTACATCAGATGTGGCGCGCGGGGCGTGTGCCCGCATGTTTAGCCTGATCCTGTATGAGCCGGAGATACCGCCGAACACCGGCAACATCATTCGGCTGTGTGCGAATACGGGGGTGCAGTTGCACCTGATCGAACCGCTGGGATTTGAGCTCGACGAGCCACGACTGAAAAGAGCGGGCCTCGACTACGGCGAGTATGCGACGGTGTCAACGCACAAGTCGCTGGCGATATGTCTCGAGGCCTTGGGTGGCCCGCGAGTTTTTGCGTTGAGTACTCGCGGCAAAGCTCGCCATGACACGCCGGAATATGCAGCCGGCGACGCCTTCTTGTTCGGCCCCGAAACTCGTGGTTTGCCACAGGAAGTACTCGAATCACTGCCGCCGGAACAGCGCCTTCGACTCCCTATGCGAGAAAACAGCCGCAGTCTGAATCTGTCAAATTCAGCTGCGGTCGTTGTCTATGAAGCGTGGCGGCAGTTGGACTTTGCCGGCGGGAGCTAAGCCGGCTCGATATTGCTGTTCAGCCGGAACAAATTGCCCGAATCGTATTCGCCCTTGATCTTCGACAGGCGTTCGTAAGCCGGGCCGTAGTTGCCCACCGCGCCAGAACCATCAAAATCAATGTTGTCGTAGTAGCCACCAACGTGCGGCGCGATCGCTTTGTGGACCGCACGGGATGCCGCAATTAGTTCGTCATCCTGAGCCGGGTCCATCCACCCCGCGACGACCACCAGCATGATTTCTGCGTTGCGATGCGGGAACGCAGTATCCAGTTCGCCAACGCGCTTCACAGCGCCACCGGCGACATGATTCGCGAGGAAAATGCGCGGATCATCGGCATCGATGATGGAGTCGACCAGTCCTTGCGTCCATTCCTTAACCATGCCGTTCTTGGCATATGAGCGGACCCCATGACCAAATGCAGCATCGAGGTTGGTCTGCATCACCGTATAGTCCTGCACGACAACGCCATCGGCTATCGGCGTGCCGACTTTGCGCAATGCTTCGAGTTCTTTTTCTCCAGCGGCGGGATCACCGTTGTAAACGACATCCATCATGATTACGCGCGCGCCCTCCGGCGTCGTGGCGATCGTCGGACCGACGTACAATTCATCGGAGAGACCCGCAGACCATTCCGCATAAAATTCCAATACATCTCTTGCCTGATCAATTGGCCAGATGATGCTGCCGGACAGCACGTTGCGGTCGAACGGATGTAACTGATACTCGAACTTGGTTACGACGCCGAAGTTGCCGCCACCACCGCGAATAGCCCAGAACAAATCCGGATCCTGCTCGCTGCTGACGGTTCGAATCTCACCATCAGCCGTAATCATCTCCACCGAGCACAGGTTGTCGACGGCAAGGCCGTATTTGCGATTCAGTCGCCCGAAGCCGCCGCCCAAAGTGAAGCCGCCAGCCCCCGTATGTGAAACAACGCCTGCGGTCGTAACCAGCCCGTGTGGGAGAGAAGCCTGGTCGATGTGACCGAGCAAAGCACCACCACCAACGAACGCGCGCTGTGCTTCGGTGTCGACAGTGACATTGGTCAGCTGCGACAGATCGATCATCAGTCCGTCGTTGCAAATGGACTTGCCTGGCCAGCTATGGCCACCGCCGCGTACCGAGACGAGCAGATTGCGTTCACGGGCAAACGTTACGGCATTCGAAACATCTTCATTGTTCATGCAGCGAGCGATCAGCGCAGGACTCTTGTCGTGCATGCCGTTCCAGATCTTTCTGGCACCGTCGTAGTCGGGATGGCCGGATAACATCACCGGCCCGGTCATCGCGTCGCCGAGCTCTTTGATGGCGGCTTTTTCGAGTTCGATTTCGGCGCCCTCCAGCGAAATACCCCGAATACTGGTATTGGCCGTCGTGGCGACGGGCGGTTCTGAGCGGCTACAGGCCCCTAATAGCGGGTATGAAGCTGCGACACCTGCAGCAATGGCGGTTCTGCAAAACTTGCGACGATCCATGATTATCCCCTTGAGCGCGTTATTTTTGTTGTTGGTTAATTTCTAGTGTAGTCGAGGTTATTGAAGTTGCTAGTGAATAAGGTCGGTTTCAGGATGAAATGTGTACCACGCGAACCAGAACACCCGAATCGGATGGTGGGTCTCATCGCCACGCTGCAGGGTAACATTACCGTCATCGTGCAGGGTAACAACGGCTTCTTCGCCGCCCAGGTCATGACTGTAGGTGCCGTCCTTTTCTAAAACAGACTCGGCGTAAGCAACGGAGCCAGAGGCAAGATCGAACCCGAAGACCACGGTTTTGGCATGCACGCGTTCATCGCTTGCGCTGACCGGCATAAAGAGTCGTGTTGAATCCCGATACTCAGCGAAGCGATCTTGCGTGTAGTCGTATTCGAAACCCGTGTCCGTGGACAAGATGAGCGTGTCCGGATGCTTGTCTCGCCACTTCGCCCATTTCGACATCGAAACCGGGACCAGCGTGAGCTCTACGTCTGTCATTGTTCCAACAACACCCTTGGCTTCGATCTGATCCCACAGGGTTTCGGTTGCCCGGTCGTATAAAACGAGATCGCTGTTGTACAAGACACCCGAAACGCCAAATTCAGTTACCGTCCCGCCGACGGTCCGCTCTATGCCAACGGCAGAGCCGCACAGCGGGCACCAGGTAATCGCCAATGGATCACCGGCAATCGTGTCGTTGACAATTTCATGGTGATCCAGAATTTTCGACGGGTACGCGCGGTATTGGCCCTTGTACGAAAGAGTAATAACCAGCTCGTCGTCGGCGACATGAGCGGCTTCGTCAGCCGATACGTATTTGGGGTTGTCGATGGATGGAATGCAGTCGCGGGCCGGGCATCCCTGGCGCAGGTCGGACAGTTCGACCGATTTTTTGGTGGTCTCATCGAAACCGAAGGTCTCAGCGAGAATATCGACATCGTAACTGCGTTGCGCATTAGCGGCCGTAAACGGCAGCAACAAAGTAGTTAGAACCAACGAGCGCATGAATCTCACCCAACCATCTCCAGTTATTATTCGTGTTCGGACTTAAGCTCCCGCCCCATCAGTTCGCCAACCGCCTCACGCGGCGAGGCACCTTCGTAAAGGATTCGATAAACCTGGTGGCAAATTGGCATTTCAATATTGAGCTTGTCCGCGACCTCTTTGACGGCTTCGGCCGCGAGCACGCCTTCAACAACCTGCTGAATTTCTTCCTGCGCCTCTTCAACCGTCATGCCGCTTGCAAGAGCAAGACCCATGCGCCGATTACGCGACAGGTTGTCGGTGCAGGTAAGGACCAGGTCGCCCATACCGGCGAGGCCCATCATGGTTTCATTCTTCGCGCCAAGCGCAACGCCAAGACGTGTTAGCTCAACCAGTCCACGCGTGATCAAAGCGATTCTGGCGTTGGCACCAAAGCCGAGCCCGTCACACATGCCTGCGCCAATAGCGAGGACGTTCTTGATGGCGCCACCAACCTCGACGCCGATAAAATCGTCGGAGGTATAAGCGCGAAAGTTCTTGCCGGATATTGCTGTGGCGAGTGCCTCGCCGAAGTCGTCGTTGTTCGACGCTATGGTCATCGCCGTCGGCAGCCCTTCAGCAACTTCCTTGGCAAAGGTCGGACCGGACAGCACCGCAACAGGACGCTCTTCGCCAAGCACTTCGGCAGCAACCTGGTGTGGCAGCTTGCCGCTGTGCAACTCGAAGCCCTTGGTCGCCCAGCAAACGCGTGAATCCGGGCCGAGAAACGGCAGAGCCTTGGTTAGCGTGTCGCGCAGACCGTGGCTGGGAACCACCACGAGTAGATCGCGTATACCTTCCAGGCAGTCACCAAGATCCGGACAAGCCTCAAGGTTCGGTGGAAACTTGATGCCCGGGAGGTAACGAGTATTCTCGCGATCCGCCACCATCCCCTCAAGCAGGTCGATCTCAACGACTCCGCCAAGACGAACGTTACAGCCTGAGCGTGCGAGCTGTAGTGCCAGCGCCGTCCCCCAGGAACCGGCACCGACAACTGCGATTGTCTTGGGGGCTGCGTTACTTATTAGTGCTTCTCCGCTGACTCGGCTTGTTCTGTAGCTTCGGCTTGCGCCTCGGCCTGCTGTTGCTTCGACTGCAGGTACAAAGCGTCGAAGTTAATGGGTTGTAGCACGAACTCCGGGAAACCGCCCTTCTGAATCAGCGATGCGATGGTCTCGCGCGCATAAGGAAACAGAATGTTTGGGCAGAAACTACCAATAATCGCGCCCAGCTCGTCACCCTCGTAACCCGCAACCTCAAAAAGGCCAGCTTGCGCCAGCTCCACCAGGAACAGGGTCTTGTCCTCTGCCTTGGCTTCAACGGTGATTGTCAAAACAACTTCGTGGTGGTCGTCGTCAACCGCTGTGTGGCTGCTGCGAAGATTCAAGTCTGTTGTCGGTTTCCAGTCGTTAGTACGAAACACGTCCGGGGACTGTGGGGACTCAAATGAAAAGTCCTTGATGTAGATTTTGCCAATTGATAAACGCTTTTCAGCGGCTTGTTCCTCTGCCATTGTCTTTCCTGTTTCTCGTTATTGCTCGCGGACTAACCGGCGAGCAGTTCATCCAGCTCTCCGTCCATTTCCAGGGCGGCGAGTTCGTCAAAGCCACCGACATGGGTGGCTCCAATGAAAATTTGCGGCACAGATCGGTTGCCGCTTCGTTCCTGCATTTCTTGTCGCTTCTGAGGATCGACAGTAATGTCGATATTCTCAAATTCAACCGCTTTTTTGGTCAGCAGCATTCGCGCAGCGCCGCAATAGGGGCACATCGCATTACCGTAGACCGTAACTTTTTGCTGGCCGCTCATTTCAGCTTTTTTTCTTCTTGGGCTTCTTCGTTTTGGTCTTTTTGCCGGTGACGACCGGCAGTCCGGCCTGACTCCAGCCCGACATACCGCCCTTCAGGCCATACACGCTTTCAAAGCCCGCCGTGCGCAGCGTATTGACTGCCTTGGTTGAGGTGATGCCGTTGTCGCACACCGCGACGATTGGTTTGGACTTCACGTCCTCAAGATTGTTCAGTCTGCCGTCGAGCTCATCCAGCGGGATGCTCCTGGCGCTGACGATGTGCCCCTTGGCGTACGCGTCGACGCTGCGCAGGTCGACGACTACGGCATCGTTGTTAATCAGCCTGACGGCCTCGGTGGCCTCGACATTGATCAGTCCGCTTGCCTTGCGGCGCAGCTCGGTAAAGATGACCACGAAAAAGCTGATCACCAGTGCTAGCACCAACAACATATGGTTGTTAGTGAATTCCAAAATCTTGTCCATGGATTACTCAGGCGCAGGGGAGCTGCGCGAAGGAAGTTTGTCAAACGCGGGAGTATACCTGTAAAAGCGGCAGGAAATACCCCGCCGAAGGCTCTACACTCTGCCCGGATGATGATTCGCACAACTCTCTTTCTGGCGCTATTTGCCGCCGCAGGCGCCGCACCGGCCCAGGACTCGCACGGGGAGCTGGCGAAGGTCAAGGAGCGCGAGCTGGAGCAGGTTCGGGACCGAATCAGCGAGCTAAAGCAGAGCATGGACCGCGCCGCGAGCGAAAGAGACCGCCTGACCGGCGAGCTACAGAATATTGAGGTCGCGATATCCGAGCAACGCATGCGCATCAAGGATATTGAGCGCGAGCAGCACTATACCGAGAACAAGAAGAAAGCCCTCGACACCGATCTTGCCGAGCGGGAGGCCCACCTGGACAAGCAGTCGGCCGAATTGGCGGCGCAGGTGCGTGCCGCTTACATGAGCGGCAATCAGGAAAAAATCAAATTGCTTCTGAACCAGCGTGACCCCGCTACGCTCGGCCGCGTGATGGCCTACTACCGCTATCTCAATGACTACCGCGCCGACAATATAGCGATAGTGATCGAAGAAATTCACAAGCTCGAGGAGCTCCGGAGCCAGATTGCGGCCGAGGAGGCCCGCCTTGGCGCGCTAGCCAAAAGCCGCTATGCAGAACTTGGCAAGCTAAACAGCTCACAGGAAGAGCGCCAGCTCCTGCTCGTAAACCTGCGTAAGAAGATCGCGAACGAAGGTCAGGAGGTTGAGGGCCTAGCTGCCCAGGAACAGGACCTCACCCGACTCATCGCGGAACTTACGAGCATCCTGTCGGATTACCCGATCAGCTCGGAAGAGCCGTTTAGCAAGCACAAAGGCAGACTGACGTGGCCGGTTGCCGGCACCCTGATTCACGACTACGGCCAGCCGCGCGCCGGGGGCAAAATCAACTGGAACGGGGTCGTGCTGGCAGCACCGCGCGGACGAGAGGTGCGAGCGGTCTATCACGGACGCATCGCATTCGCGGACTGGCTGGCGGGTATGGGGCTGTTGGTGATCGTTGATCATGGCGAGGGCTACATGACGCTATACGGCTACAACGAAACAATACTCAAAAACACCGGCGACTGGGTTGCACCGGGAGATGTTATCGCGACGGTAGGCGACAGTGGTGGTCAGCAGCAATCCGGCGTTTATTTTGAGCTTCGCAAGGGCACAAAGCCGGTGAATCCGCGGCAATGGGTAACGCGGCGTCCGGGCAGCTGAATGGCAGGCCGAACCTATGTTGACCTTGTGGCACATTGTTGCCCAAAATTCTGTGCTAAGGTCAGAGATTGTGTCACAAGAGCTAAAAGCCGGGGCGCCTGGAACATCCTATGTCATTGAAAATTCGCGCAATTCTAGTAGTGGTCATCGGTGTCGTGATGGGCCTCAGCCTGTCCATCGGCGGCGGGCTGCTCAGCGCCAGCAAACCGGCAAGTAAAGAAGAGCTGGCCTGGGAGCAGGCGCAGCTATTCGCGGAGGTGCTGGAGCACGTCAAACGCGACTATTTTGAGCCGATAGACGACGCAACGCTGCTCGAAAATGCGATTCGCGGCATGGTCGGTGACCTCGACCCTCACTCCGAGTATCTCGACGCCAACGAATATCGTGATATTCGGATCAGTACGACCGGGAGTTACACCGGCGTCGGCATCGAAGTCGCTGAGATCGACAATACAATCCGTGTGATTTCGCCAATTGCGGGCTCACCCGCAGCCCGCTCCGGCATACGCAGTGGCGACGAGTTGGTGGCCGTAGATGGTCTGGCGATAGACGGCGGTCGCATACAGGATGCGATGGGGCGGTTGCGAGGTCAGGCTGGCTCGAAGGTTTCACTGTCGGTGCTGCGTGACGGTGCGGTTATCGAGCATGAGTTACAGCGACAAGTCATTCGTGTTGCGAGCGTCCACAAAGAATTTCTTAACCCGTCGTACGGTTATGTACGTGTCAGTCAATTCAGCGACAACACCGCGCACGAACTAACGTTGGCTGTCGACGAACTGCAAGAAGCCCATGGCGGCATGTTGCAAGGCCTGGTGCTCGATCTGCGTAACAATCCTGGCGGCGTGCTCGACTCCGCAGTGGATGTGTCCGACCTGTTTCTTGATTCAGGCGTTATTGTTACCGCGGACGGCCGCTCAATGGAATCGCGCTTCACGAGGTCAGCACACCGAGGCGATATTCTGGATGGGGCATCCATGATGGTCCTCGTTAACGGCGGTTCGGCGTCGGCCTCGGAGATCGTCGCCGGTGCGCTGCAAGATCATAATCGCGCCACGATTATTGGCACGGCGACGTTTGGCAAAGGCCTGGTGCAAACCGTGGTGCCGCTGTCCAAAGGCCGGGCAATCAAGCTCACTACATCACGCTACTACACGCCATCGGGCGACTCGATTCACGGGATCGGTATAACACCAGACGTGCTGGTTGAGGAAACGCCGGGCTTTCCGGACCTGAGTTTGTCGGGGAACCTCGATCGTGAGGCTGATTCCCAGTTAGCCGAGGCGCTTGAGCAACTGCAGACGCGGGCGGTAATGCACAGCAACGCTAAATGATAGCGGCAAGGTTTTCCCTGCTAACGCTGTTGTTGCTGCTGGCGTCGGGGTCCGTCGCGACCAGCCCGCCACGCATCGCGATAATTATCGACGACCTGGGATACCGACTCGATGCCGGGCAGCGAGCCATCGATCTACCGGGCCCGATATCCTTTGCCGTGCTTCCGGGCACGCCGCGCGCACGGGCACTCGCGGTGCAGGCGCATGAAAGCGGCAAAGAGGTTCTGTTGCACCTGCCACTGCAGGCCGCACCGAATGACATTATTCATGACCCGCTTGGCCTGCGCCTCGACATGAACCGGCAAGAGTTCGGCGACACTTTCGAGCGAGCATTAACCTCTGTCCCCTTTGCCATTGGCGTGAACAGTCATCGTGGCAGTATGCTGACCCGTCACCCGGGCCACATGCAGTGGTTGATGGACGAAATTCAGGCACGAGACAATCTGTTTTTCATCGACAGCTACACGACGCACGAAAGCGTTGCGCTGCAGATTGCTAAAGAAACCGGTATAGACGCGCGCAAGCGTGATGTCTTTCTTGATCCGGACCGGGACCCCGAAACGGTTGTTCGAGAGTTCGAGCGGATGAAGACGCTTGCACAAAAACGCGGCTCGATTGTTGCGATCGGCCATCCTTATGCAGCGACGCTGGACCTCCTGGAGCGAGAGTTACCGAACCTTGCCGCCGAGGGATATCAACTCGTCACTATTAGTGAGCTGATGGAATCCCAATGAGCTGGTACGAAGAGAAAGTGCTTCCGCGGTTGATAAATGTCGCCTGCAGCAGCAAGCCGGCGCACAAACAACGCGAGAAAGTCGTGCCGCGAGCATCAGGCGATGTTCTGGAAATTGGTTTTGGCAGCGGCCTCAATCTGGCGCACTATGATCAGGATAAGGTGCGGCGTATTTGGGGCCTGGAGCCCTCCGAAGGGATGCGCAAGCTGGCACAAGAACCGATCGCTGATTCCGATCTCGATGTCGAGCTAATAGACCTTCCGGGTGAGGAGATCCCGCTGGAGGATAATAGTGTCGATACGGTATTGATTACGTTTACCCTGTGCACTATCCCGGAGGTGGCTACCGCGCTTGATGGTATGCGGCGGGTACTGAAGCCTGGCGGGCAGCTGCTGTTCAGCGAACACGGCAAGGCGCCGGACGCGAACGTAGTGAAGTGGCAGGAACGCATGAATCCCGTTTGGAAAAAGTTTTCCGGCGGTTGCAATATGAACCGCGATATTCCAGCGCTTCTGGACGCGGCGGGACTTGAGATTAAGGATGACAACCGAATGTACGTGCCCGGCCTGAAGTCTTTGAGTTACATGTACTGGGGCGCGGCAACAATTCGTTGAACCGTAGCGCTATTTAGGTCTCTAAAGAGAATGATGAAGCAAAAGATTCGAAGCGGATTTCTCACCGTCGTATTGGTCGCGCTGCCGCTGGCGGCGGCAGCGGCGGGCGATGTCGACTTGCAAAGCATATTTCCGCCGTCGCCGGCCAGAACAACGCTGGCGCAAGGCGATGCCGTTGCCTGCACCATGCAGTACGACCCGGTTTGTGGCGTCGATGGCCAAACGTACAGCAACGACTGTGTCGCGGGAGCCGCTGGTGTTGAGGTGGCGAGCGCCGGTAAGTGCGCGGAGGAAGAAGCCGACGGCTGCCCGGAGCTTTTTGATCCGGTTTGTGGAGAAGATGGCAACACGTATATCAACGAGTGTTTCGCCGGAAAATCAATGGTTGAGATCGCCGGTCTCGGACAATGTACGGCGAACGGTTGCCCCAGCTACGAAGACCCGGTTTGCGGCATGAACGGCCGGACGTTCGTTAATCGCTGCGAGGCAGATGCCGATCGGATCCTCGTGCAGCGCAAGGGCGCGTGCGATGTTGAAAATTGTCCAAAAGTGTTCGCGCCAGTCTGTGGCGAAGATGGTGTCACCTATGACAACGCCTGCTTCGGCGAGAAGGCGGGCGTGACAAATTTCACCGAAGGGCTCTGCAATGTGCGTTCCTGCCCGCGCCTGTTCATACCGGTCTGCGGGATCGATGCGATGACCTACGGTAATGCCTGTTTTGCCGAGCGGCGTGGCGTTTCTATCGAATACGCCGGCGTCTGTGAAAGCTTGGGCGAAAACTGCCCGAACGATTACCTGCCGGTTTGTGGCATGGACGGCGAAACCTACGACAATGAATGTCAGCTCGATAACGCCGACGTACAAAAAGCCTACGCAGGTGCCTGCGTAGGCGACTAGCTACCAGGCCGGAGTTAAACGCCCTTTCTCACCCGTCGTGTACGGTAGCCAGACAAGTCCGGTTACTGCGACATAAATATCGGTGCTCTTCGCACGTACGACGATTTCCTCGAGCGCCTCAGACTGGGCATCGAATGAGGTGTCCAGGTCTGCAACCTCCTTCGCAAGTGCTTTACTCAACGCGGCGATGTCGGTCTTAACTTTGGCGGCGGTTTGTTGTGCGCGCTTGACGTCTGCAGCTTCCTTGCGTGCACTGCCGGCGGTCTTGATCGCCGAACCCATACGCGTTGCCGAGCTGCTGGACAGGCGCTTGCGACCAAGTACGGCGCCCAAAATAGCGGTGCCGAACGAGACAGCAGTATCGAGTTTCTTCTTCGTTGACTGTTGCTTCTGCACGGCAATGGCCTGCTCTGCTCGCATCAGTCGGTTCTCCAGCGTCGTTACTTTGCCAGCGTAGCGCTTGCGAACTTTTGCGATCGCGAGATCACGTTTTTCGCTGGCCGCGTCCTGCAGGCGGGTACGGAAGTCGCCCTCTGTTTCACCGGTTGCCGATGTTAGTCGAAAGCGTTTGCTGCGGTACAGCGTGATGTTTTCATGTTGTCGCAGCCAGCGTTTATATTCTTTGTTCCAGCCCGGATAGCCTTTCGCCTTGCTTGCTGCCGCCGGACATGGGGCATAACTTGCTGTCTTGTCACCGCTATCTTCAAGGTCGCCAACAGCAATGCCGAGCGGCTCTGCATAGTCCCAGTCGATTGCGACTGGGCCATCGTCGAATTCCACCGTGTGCAGCACAGCGCGTTCATCTTCAATGTTATAGCGCGAACTGGAAAACACCACTTCGCCACCGGCAACCAGCCGTGGGTGGTAAACAATATCTTCGCCGCTTCCGGACACGAAATACTGCTCAATTGACGGCGGCAGCGCAGGGGCTGAGTCACTACTCTTGCGCTTTGGTTTCGACACAGCTTTTGCTGCCGCTGCGATCTTGTTCTTAGCCGTCGACATTAGCGTGCGAATATGGTCGCGCGTTAACGGGCCTGCGAGATAGGACATTACCCAGCGCGTGTTGAAAACGACCGCCTCGTCTTCGTGCACGTTGTGCAGCAGGAAACGGCGCTTGCCGAGGCCAGCGATGGTGCGCCCCATCGCCTGCTTGTCAAAGTCGCCACTACTCGCACCCTCAAGCCCCTCCATCACGCGAGCCTTGTCGCGCTCGGTTTGCAGGCGTCCGATAAACCAGGTGCCGGTATTCGACAGACCTTTGTAATCCAGGTCGACCGGGTTTTGCGTGGATAACACGAGTCCCAATCCGTAGGCGCGCGCTTGTTTAAGCAGCGTCAGGAACAGTTTTTTCGACGGCGGATTTGCAACCGGCGGCATGTAGCCGAACAGCTCGTCCATATACAGGATTGCGCGCAGGCTTGAAGTGCCTTGCTGTGCGCGCATCCAGGCAATGAGCTCGTTCAACAGCATGCATACGAAAAACATGCGCTGAGAGTCATCGAGGTGTGCGATCGACATTACCGAAATGCGCGGCTTGCCCTCTTCTGTATAGAGCAGTGTCTTCGCTCGCAACGGCTCGCCCTGCATCCAGGCTTCGAAACCGGGCGCGGCGAGCAGGTTGTTGAGACGCATGGCGAGCGCGAAACGATCTTTGGCCGGGTAAAAAGAATCAATACTCATGACGCCAATCTTGCTCATTGGCGGTGCCTGAATTTCGGCAATCAGACTCGGAACATCGAGATCACGACCTGCCTGCCAGGCATTGTCCAAAAGGCGAGAAATAAGAATGTGTTCACGACTTGCAACCGGGTCCGCGTCAATGCCGAGCAATGTCAGAATACCGGTAGCGGTGGCTTGAACACGGTCACGGTAGAGGTCAACGTCATCAATGAGTCCCTGATCGGGCGCATTGAAAGACTGCAAAACAGAAACGGGTAATCCCGCGTTGCTGCCCGGCGTGTAAATCGCGAGATCTACGTTCTTCCGAAATTGAGCAATTCGTTTCGCAGTTTGCCCCCACTGACCCAGCCCTTTCTTCCACAGGGCGGCCTGTGCGGCAGCGAACTCATC
>CAYWBZ010000046.1:0-14027 GCA_964456535.1 uncultured Woeseiaceae bacterium
GAACCTCCTTGTTGCCAGACTCACCGTCGCTGCGCACGTCTTTCAAGCCCTCCACAGTCGCGAGGGAGCGGGCGATTTCAACCGCGAGATCATTCAGGACTTTGGTCGAGTCGCCACTGATCTGCAAGGTGAAACCATCACCACCACCTTGCTGGTCAAATGAGAAACTGGGCTTTCCGATAGCGAGTTTCGGTAGATCGGCTTCGATAAGCGCAATAACCTCTTTCGTCGAAAGTGTCGCGTCGTCTTTGTTGGTTAGCAGAATAGTGGACTCAGCGCGACCCTGATCGTAATAGCTGTAGATGGAGCGAATATTGAATTCTTCCTGATGGGAATACAGGTACTCCTCAATCTTGTCGACGTTCTGTTCGACGCGCTCCAAAGAGTGTTGTCCTTCGACGTGATAGGGCATAAACAGTCGGCGACCCACGTCTTGTGGAAACATGTCGAACTTAACCAGGTTCAGCATTAACGGCAGTATGCCGATAAGGCAAACAAGGCCTATGCCCAGCCCGGTCCACCAACGGTGCGCGAGTATCCATTCAAGGCTGGCTTCGTAGCGGGCGGTGAGGCGAGACATCCACGCGCCTGACTCGGGCTGCGGCGGGACAGCGATGCGTGCCGCCAGCATTGGCACCAGCGTTTGCGCGATGAACAATGACGCGATCAGCGCGACAATAATCGTAATAGCAACATGCGACAGGAAGATCGACATGTCAGTTTTTGCACCGACGATCATTGGTGCGAACACGATTATGGTTGTCGCGGTACCGGCGATTACCGCGAGTCCAACTTCTTTGACGCCGTTGATCGTCGCGGTAGTGGGATTATCTGGATTGTCGGTCCGGTGACGAAAAATGCTTTCAGTAACAACGACAGCATTGTCGACCAGCATGCCGACGGCGAGCATCAGGCCCATCATCGACAGGATATTCAGAGTCAGACCGGCAAAGTACATCGCGCCCAGCGTAATCATTAGCGAGAACGGTACAGACGCAGTGACGATTAAGGTCGTCGTTACCTGCCGCAGGAACAGATACAACACGACGATAGCGAGCAGGCCACCGAGTGCGCCGGCACTCAGCAGATCTCCGAGCGACTCCCGGACGGCCTCGCCCTGGTTATCCAGTGCAAATATATTGATGCCGTTCATTTCCGGTAGCTGGCCGATCTTTTCGACTTCAGCGATCACACGGTCTGTTACATCAACCATGTTTGCACCAGTCGCCCGGCTGATCGCTACACCGATGGCATATTGTTTGTCCAGATGTCTGCCGTAGTTGCGCTCCGGAGTTCGCAGTTCGATGTCGGCGACGTCGCTCAAGCGCAAGCCGCTGTCGTTGAGAGTCAGATCGCGAATTTGATCGACTGAGTCGAACTCACCACTTGGCCGAACGCTGAAACGCTGATCGCCTGCTGTGATCTTGCCAGCGCTTACGGAGAAATTGCTGGTCATCAGCAGGTCGCGAACTGTGGTGATATCGATCCCGTGGGCAGCGAGCTGGTCCGGTTTCAGGAGGATCCGAATTTCACGCGGGTCGACGCCCTGCAGGTCGACGCGCGAGACGCCCTCAATGCGTTCGAGGCGCCGAGTCATCAGGCGATCGAGCATTTCATAGCTGTCAGACAAGTCTCGTTCAGACGAAATTCGGAGCTGCAGAACGGGTTGGTCACCCAATGACCCGGTGAAGACCAGTACGCGACGTACGTCGTTCGGTAACAGATGCCGAATGCTGTCGACTTTCGCCCGTGCTTCGATGCCCTTGGCACCCATGCTTTGATCCCAGCCAAATTGCAGAAAGATCTGTGCCTGGTTTTCGTCCGAACTCGAGAACATTTGTTCGACGCCGGACAGCGTTGCAAGTGCTTCTTCCACGGGGCGAGTGATTAGTCGTTCCACTTCTTCGGGTGTGGACCCCTCATAGGGGATCTGCACGAAAATTCCGGGGAACTCTATGTCCGGAAACTTTTCCAGTGGCAATAGTCTCGATGCGAGCAGACCAACTAACGACAAAGCTACGAATACGACGACAGTCGTGACCGGGCGACGTAACGCAACTTCGGTATGTTTCATTTTCTGTCCATCAATGAGTAAACGACGGGGATTACGACGAGCGTCAATAGCGTCGAAACGGTGAGTCCACCGATCACTGTTATCGCCATTGGCGTGCGTACCTCGGAGCCTTCGCCGAAGCCCATCGCCATTGGCAACAATCCCAGTGTCGTTGTAAGCGAGGTCATCAGAATAGGCCTCAGACGGGCCGTCCCTGCCTCCATAATCGCATCAATACGTTGCTTGCCCTGCTCGCGTAACTGGTTGATCAAGTCGACCAGAACGATCGCGTTATTCACAACGATACCGGCGAGCATGATGACGCCGATGAACGCGACGATGTTCACCGTGGTACCGGTGATAAACAGGGCGAGTACCGCGCCAACAAGAGCGAGCGGAATTGTAAAAAGAATCACGAGAGGGTGAATCAGCGATTCGAACTGTGATGCCATAACCAGGTAAACAAGGAACACGGCGAGCAACAATGCGAATTGCATTGACTTAAACGAGGCCTCCATTTCTTCGCTTTGTCCGGATACTACGGCACTGATACCTGACGGCATCGGAGTTCTACCGACAATGGCGCTGGCTTCTGCGGCGGCTGCGCCGAGATCGCCGTAGGCAAGATTCGCCGAGATAATGGCAACTCGCTCCTGAGCGATACGGCGAATTTCTGCGGGGCCCTGCGAGACGGATACGTCCGCGACAGCATCCAGAGTAACCGGTCGCTCAGACGCGGGATTGACGATCAGGTGGCGTATTTCATCAATGCTTGACTGGCGTGTATCGACGCTGCGTACAAGCACATCAATTTTCTTGTCACGCCAGGTATATCGTGTAGCCAGCTCGCCGCGAACGTTTGCGACTACGCTGTCAGCAATCTCACGTACCGTGAGGCCGAGCTTCGCCGCACGTTCCTGATCAAAGACGATCTGGATTTCCGGGTTACCGCTCTCGATCGTCGTCTTGATATCCGTGAATCGATCAGAGGCGGACATTGCCTGCACGACCGACTGACTGACCCTCGCGAGGCCTGCCAGATCGTAGCCGGAAACTTCGATTTGTAAGGGGCTGGCAAACGTGAGCAACGATGGCCGCGTGAATTCGTATTGAACACCGGGAAGAGTTGAGAGTTCGGCACGCATTGCAGCCATCGTTTGATCTTCCGCTTCGCGGCCTGCGCCCTCTTTGAGCGTGATACTGAGTGCGCCGGTGTTGTCGCCCGCGTCGACCGGATTGGCGTCAAGCCTGTTGCCTGTTCCGGCGACTGAATAATTAAGTTCGACCGCATCAATGTCAGCAGCGACCCTCTGGGCGGCCTGAATAGCCTCGTCTGTCTTGGCCAGCGGCATGCCTGGAGGCAACCTCAAATTGGCAGTGAATTCACCCTGCGAAAACTGCGGAATCAATTCTGAACCGAGCCGTGGTACCAAGGCCATCGTCGACACAAACAGCAACAATGAAACCAAAATAATGGTGGCACGGTGTTGCAGCGACCAGCGCAAGATACCGGGATAGACAGCCGCGATCGTCTTATAGAAAGCCTGCAGCAGCCAGGTTGGAACCCACAACAGAGCCCAGAACACCTTGCCGATTACGAAAAATACAAAGCCGAATACTTTCACAACGAAGGCAATGGAGCGGGTAAACCAGTTTGCGGGTCGCGTGTCGCTGCCATCGTCGTACCGGCTTCGCGCTCCTAGGGACGCAAGCATAGGAATCAGTGTGAGCGCGACAACCAGAGAAAACATCAACGCGAACGTGACGGTTAGCGCCTGGTCCTTGAACAGCTGACCAGCGATGCCGCTAATAAAGACCATCGGAAAAAACACAGCGATTGTGGTCAGAGTAGCTGCAATGACCGCGGAGCCAACCTCAGTCGTACCATTCTGAGCGGCCTCGACAATGCCTTCGCCTTGTTCTCTCTTACGTACGATATTCTCAAGAACAACGATCGAATTATCGACCAGCATACCGACGGCCAGAGCGATGCCACCCATCGACATGATGTTCAATGAAATATCGTTCGTGTACATCAACAGGAATGTGCCGATAACGGAAACGGGAATTGCGATGCCGACGATCATCGTTGCGCGCGCATCCCGTAAGAAACCATACAGCACGAATATCGCGATCAAACCACCGAGGATTGCCGCCAGACGCACATCGTCGACCGCCGCCGAGATAAAAGTCGACTGGTCGTAAATTGTGATGATCTCAAGGTCGTCTGGCATCGAGCTTCGCAGTGCCTGCAGTCGGCGTTCGACTCGCTCGGCGACCTGCACCGTGTTCGCATCACCTTCTTTGTATACAGCGAGCTCGACCGATTCCTGGCCCTTTACCCGAGTGATGGCCTGTCGATCCTTGTAGCCCTGCTCAACGGTTGCGACATCACGCAGGTAGACCGGACGATCAGCTACATAGGCAACAATCGCGTCGCGAAATTCTTCGATATCCTGAAATTCATTCAGTGTTCGTACGAGGAAGCGCTGGTTGCCTTCCTCCAGACGACCACCGGAGAGGTTGATGTTCTCGGCGCGAATACGCTCTGCGATCTGTCCAATGCTGATTCCGAGTTGTGACAGCTTCTGCTGGTCCACTCGAATTTGGATCTCGTCTTCCAAACCACCGCTGACTTTTACGGCGGCAGTGCCTTCCTCAGCCTCAAGCTCAGCTTTGATACGGTCTTCTGCAAATCGTCGCAGAGCCTTCAGTTGTGCTTCTGAAGATCCGGCGGCGGCGCCATCCTTGTATAAAAGGCCCAGCCTGACAATGGGTTCGGAAGAGGGGTCAAAGCGAAGTAACAGGGGGCGACTTGCTTCCAGCGGCAGGAACAGGACGTCGAGTTTTTCTCTGATATCGATGCCCGCCATGTCCATGTCGGTGCCCCAAAGGAACTCGATCGTAACGTCGGCCTGGCCAGAGCGGGAAACCGAACGCACCAGCCGGACGTTACGAACGACGCCCACAGCTTCTTCGATCGGCTTGCTTAAGAGACTTTCAATTTCAGCGGGTGCTGCGCCCGTCAATTCCGCGCGTACAGTGAGTGTCGGGTAGGAAATATCGGGCAATAAATTCAGATTTAACCGTGACAGTGACACCATGCCGAATAACACGATGGCCGTCATCATCATGACGATTGTGACGCGACGCTCGGTAGCGATTTCAATTAGGCGACGCATTATTCGACGTCCTCATCCGATGCCGATTCCTCGACCGCTACTGCTTCCTCGACCGGCGCATTGATAACAACGACCTTCGCCTCATTCTTGAGCCCAACGTGGCCGACGGTAATGACTCTCTCTCCGTCTGTTAGCCCTGAGGTTATTTCAACCATGCCGTTACCGCTAAAACCGGTTTCGACCTGTTTACGTATGCCGACCTCATCCTCGACAACGAATACCGTACTTTCACCGGTGCTCTCGATGATTGCGCTGCGTGGTACCTGCAATACGTTTTCGTGTTTGTCGTAGACAATACTCATACGCCCGAACATTCCTGGTTTGATCTGCTGCTCCGCGCCGTGCATTTCAATCGTAATTTTGAACGTGCCGGTATCAGGATCCACAATCGGACTGATGCGGGTTACGGTGGCAGCGACGGGTGCTCCGGGTAGAGCATCGATTTCAATTTGTACCGGTTGGCCGGCAGCAATCTGGCGAAATTCACGCTCGGGCACAAACAGGTAAGCGACGAGGGGGTCGAAGCTGGTAACTCGAAACACCGGGTCGCCAGTCTTGACTGTATTGCCCAACTTCAGATAGCGCTCAGATACGACGCCATCGATCGGTGCGCGAATCTGCGTATAGTTGAGTTCGAGGCTGGCGAGATTGAAGGATGCCTCAAGCGCTTCCAGATCGTATTGAATCTTTTCGAAATCTCCCTCGCTGATCAGCCCTTTGTCCTGCAGTTCCTTGTTTCGCTGAAAGTCGCGCTGCATTTTTCTGAGCCGCGCTTGTGACTCACTCAGCTCCAGGCGCAGTCGATCACCATCAAGTGTTGCAAGAACCTGGTCTTTGCTGACCATGTCGCCTTCTTCAACGTGCAGTTCGCGTACTTCACCGTCTACCTTGGCAACGACATCGGCTTCTGCGAAGGCCTCGATGGGTGCGGTGCCTGTGTACGTTGCGTATATGTCGCCACGTACCGGAGCACTGGTTTCGACGGGCACCGCAGGAGTCTCGTCCTCAACCGCCTGTTCGTCTTCAACCTCAGCGCCCTTTTCACAGGCACTCAATAGCAAAACACACGCGAACGCGGTCGTGCCGGCGCGAAATAGCTTCATTTGGAATCCCCTTATGCTCCTGCCGATCGGGTCCGTTCTTAATGAGACCATGACAGGAATTTAGATCAGCCGGCGAATCGGTCCAGATCGGTTACGCTGGCGAGTACTTTGCTGCCATCACGCAGGCCTGAGTGCCCGATTACGACAATTTCATCTTCGTCCAGCAGGCCATCAAGAATTTCTACTCGCCCGCCTTCTTCAATTCCGATCTCGACATTGCGTCGAACAACTCCGTCGTTTTGCACGACATAGACGGTCGTCTCTTCGTCTTCATCAAGCAGGGCACTGGCCGGGATTACGAGTGCATCCGCATGTTTCTCATACGCAATCGTGAATCGACCGAACATTCCTGGCGCGAGATCGCCGCCTGTGTTGTCTATGATCGCTGTCGCACGGAAGGTACCGTTGCGCGCATCGATGGTCGGGCTGATACGGGCAATGGTTGCTTCAAATTGGGTGCCTGGCATGGACGCTACGGCTACCGTCGCTGTGTGACCAACATTGAACTTGGCCAGCTCCGCTTGCGGTATCTGCAGATAGGCAATCAATTCTTTGGTTTCCGTGATTCGAAACGCGACCTGTCCGGTAGCCAGATTCTGGCCTGGCTTGATATCACGAGAGGAAACAACACCTGAGATCGTTGCACGGATGTTCGAGTAATTATAGTTCAGGCGCTTGAGGTCGTACGTCGCTTTCAGGGATTCGAGATCAAACTGCAGCCCTTCGTACATTGAAGAACTAATCAGCCCGCGCTCATGCAGGTCCGTGTTGCGCTTGTATGCTTTTCTTGCACGCTCCAGATTTGCTTCCGCCGCTAAAACCTCGAGGCGTAGACGTTCACCGTCCAAACGCGCGAGAACCTGTCCTGCTTCGACGCGATCGCCCTCTTCAACGAGCAACTCAACGACTTCTCCGGCAACCCGGGCGATTACCGGTGCATCGGCGTCTGAGGCGATAGAAGCGCTTGCTGCATAAGTAGCGTAAATATCCGAACGAAACGGCGTTGCTGTCTCAACCGGTACCGGTGTCGCAGCTGCGATGACATCCGCGTCAGCAACACTGGCCTCGCCAACACCGCATCCTGAGATCAGGGCGGTCGAGGACAGGGCGATTGCGATGAAGATGGCAGGAATCTGGTTGTTTGTTTTCATGATTTGGCTGCTTACCTAATGTAGTGTTGTAGTGAAGTATAACACTAGCTCGGTATAACGCAACAGGTACCGTCGTGATTTGATGTTCCAGATAGTAATAACCAAGAAAATCAACGAGTTAGTTTTCTACTTCAAGCAACCAACGTGGCCGCTCAACTATTAGATGCACGAATTGCGATTTTGGATTGATTTTTTTGCAGAGAATATCTGCGGATTGCCGGTCTAAGAGATAACGGTCGCTTTTTCCGCGGCACGGCCCTCGCGACGACTGCGCACTCGTTTACTGAAGTTGGTCTGGATCATGAGCAGGCTTGGCGTCAACAGCAGAGTCAGGACCGTCGCGAAAGCAAGGCCTCCGGCGACGGATGACGCAAGCTGAGTCCACCATTGCGAGCTCGGGGCACCAATAGACACTTCACGGTCAATAAGGTTGACGTTGATACCCAGCACCATGGGCATCAGGCCGACGATAGTGGTAACGGTCGTCAACATCACCGGGCGCAGGCGAATTGCACAGGTACGCAGAATTGCGTCGAAGGCGTGCTCGCCGCGGCTGCGCAAGACGTTGTAGGTATCGATTAAGACGATATTATTATTCACAACGATACCGGCAAGTGTAATCACACCGACGCTGCTCATAATGACGCCAAACGGCTTGCCCATGATCAAGTGACCCAACAGTACGCCGCCCGTCGAAAAGACAACGGCGGTCAGTATCAACCCGGCCTGATAAATGCTGTTGAATTGTGTGACCAGAATGATCGCCATAATCGCGAGCGCCATGAGCATCGCCCTGGCCAGAAACGCCTGATCTTCTTCCTGGTCCTGGGTGCTGCCACCAAACGTCAGGCTGACGCGTGGGTCGATTTCCAGACCAGGTAGTTCCTTCCGCAAGTCAGCGACAATATCGTTCACCAGATAATTTGCGGCAACGTCCGCATCGATAGACATCGTACGTCGCATATCGATTCGGCGGATCGTTCCATCTTTCTGGGCAGGCACTCGCTCCACAAACGTGCTGATCGGAACAAGACCGTTATCAGACGGAATTCGCAGTTCGTCGATTTGCGAGAGAGTACGACTACCTTCCGGATAACGAACCCTGATATCGATTTCGTCATCGCTGTCATCGGGACGATACTCTCCGATCTTGATGCCGTTTGTGACGAGTTGCACCATCGCTCCGACCAGAGAAATGTCCGCACCGAATCGTGCAGCCTCAGCTCGATCAACCTTGATCTGCCACTCGATACCTGGGAGCGGCCGACTGTCCTCGATATTGATAATGCCGGGCTTGGCTTCCATGAGGCCGCGAACCTCGGCGACGGAACGTATCAGTACATCCGGAAAGCGTGATGAAAATTCGATGCGAATGGGCTTGCCGATTGGTGGGCCGGAATCAGGTTTGCGTGGCTCGATGTGGATCCCTGCCAAATCGCTGGTCTTGGCCGTGATCTCGGCAAGAATTTCATCCGCCTTTCGACGTCGGTCCCAGTCGATGTAGTTCAGCGTCAGTGTACCGATTTGATCCTCAGCTCCCCGATCATTGCTCCCCGTTTTGGCATACAGGAACTCGATCTCCGGCATTCCCAGTACGCGCTCTTCAACCTGCCGTACCAAAGCGTCCTTTTCCTCCGTCGACAGATCTCCACGGGCGCGGATATCAATCATTCCGAATGGCTGCTCGACATCTGGAAAGTACTCTATGCCCTTGCCGAAAAAACCGAACGCCAGGTAGACAGAAAGCAACAGGGCCGATACTCCCGCGACACTCAACCACGGGCGCGCCAGCCAGCGACGAAGGATGCGAATGTAGCTGCCAGTAATACCAGTAACGCTGTCGAGATCGCCCGTTTCGGCGGCCGCCAGATTGCGTCGGGCCTCTTCCGTATTAGCGCCGGTCCTGCCGAATATCGAACCCAGAGTCGGCACGAAAAGCAGTGCCATTATCAACGATGACGAAAGTACGGCGATCAGTGTTATGGGCAGGTACTTCATGAATTCACCGGACGTACCCGGCCAGAACGCTAGTGGGACAAACGCGGCGAGTGTCGTGCAGGTGGATGCAATGATTGGCCAGGACATGCGAACCGCCGCTCGGGAATATGCATCGTATCGTGACTCGCCTTCTGCCATGCGACGGTCTGCCATCTCGGTAACTACAATCGCACCATCGACCAGCATGCCGACCGCCATGATGAGCGCGAACAAGACCATCATGTTAATTGTGATACCAAAGTAGCCGATAATCAGTATTCCCATCAGGAAGCTGCCGGGAATGGCGACACCGACCAGCAGCGCAGAGCGAATACCAAGAATGCCGATGATGACGATGAAGACCAGCAGCACCGCAGAGAGAACGCTGTTCTGTAATTCGGACAGCATGTCGTTGACGTCTTTTGATTTATCTCTGGATGCGACGATCTCAATCTCGGCCGGCCAGTATTCCTGCTCCGCAGCGATCAGCGCCTTAATAGAATCAATGGTCTCGATTACATTGGCGCCAGCCCTCTGCACTACTTCGATCGCGACTGCGGGCTTACCATTAAGGCGAGCGACGCTTTCAGCATCTTTGTAGGTGCGACGGACTTCAGCGATATCCTTGAAGTGCACGACGCGTTCACCCACAACCTTGATGGGCATGTCGAGAACGTCCGCAGCGCTTTCGAATACTCCAGGGACTTTTACGGGAAACCGACCTTCAGATGAGTGCAGCGCTCCCGCAGCGATGAGCCGATTATTGAGACTGACAAATCGAATTATCTGTGCCTGGTCAAGACCGTAGCTTTCCATCGCGAGTGGATCGATGACGACTTCCATCAGCTCTTCGCGCGTACCAATGAGGTTGACCTCAAGAACACCGGTCAGGCCTTCAATTTTTTCTTTGAGATCTTTCGCGGTCTTCGTAAGGCTACGTTCCGGTATGTTTCCCGCCAGATTCAGTACAAGCATGGGATCAAAACGCGACACCTTCACTTCATTGACGGTAGGTTCATCCGTTTCGCCTGGCAGTTTCGCCTTGGCCTTGTCTACCTTTTCACGGACGTCCTGCAGCGCATTGTCGGTATTCACACCGGCGTCGAATTCCAGCGTTACATCGGCGCCACCTTCAAAGGCGCTCGCCGTCATTTCCTTGATGCCTTCGATCGAACGCAGTTCCTGCTCCATCGGGCGAACCAGCAAACGCTCAGCGTCGTCCGGAGAAATTCCATCGTGTGAGATGTGGACGTGGATGATCGGAATTTCGATATCCGGTTCAGCTTCTTTGGGGATGGTGCTGTAGGCGATGAGGCCGCCGACCAATACGACCAGCAGCGACAGGATCACGGTCCGTGACCGCGACATCGCGGCCTCAATAATTCCCATTAGTCGTCGGCCTCATCACCTGTCTGAATAGCAACCGTGGTCTTCACGTCGCTTTCGGGGACCGTATCGACTAACGCGCCATTTGCCACATAACCCTGGCCCACCGTAATTATAGTCGCGACCTCCGGTAGTCCGGCGATCCAGATTCCGTTATTCGACGACAGTGCAATATCAGCAACAACGAACTCGACCAAACCATCATCGTTGATAATTTTCACGCCAACGTTGCCGGCATCATCAAGCGTTAGCAGTGATGGTGAGATGCGATGTGCAAGGACTTTTTCCGCCGGGATGCGCAACTTTGCCGTGCCACCAATTCGCAGAGCACCATCCTCGTTGTCGATTTCAAGCTCGACACCGAACGTGCGGGTCGCCTCGTCAGCAACGGGCGCAATATAGCGGATGTGACCATGGACGGCTTCGCCGGTCGCGAGACTGGCTTCTGCCTTGTCGCCAACGTCAACATAACGAGCATCAAATTCGGAAAGATTCGCAGAAACGATAATCGTTCGATTATCGACATAGGTGGCGACAGGATCGCCGCGCTTTACGAAATCACCAACCTCAACCGCGCGGGACTGCAACGCGCCGCCAAACGGCGCACGAATATTCATATAGCCGAGATCAAGCTGGGCACGGGTCAGTTCTGTTTTCGCAGCTTCAAGCAGTGCGATCGCCTCCTGCAACTGCGCTTCGGAAACGTAACTTTCAGATTTCAAACGCAGGCGGGCGTCGTACTCGACCTCCCGCTGTTTGACGGTAGCTTCTGCCTGCGAAAGTCGTGCTTTGCGATCACGTTCATCGAGTCGCACGATCATTCCACCTCGGTCGACGTTAGCGCCGCGGTCCGCGCCGGTACCTACGATTCGACCATCCGTCTCGGCAGAGAGTTCTACAATTCGTGCCGGTGCTGTCTTGCCATTGACGATGATCGTACGCTGGACTTGCTCAGCCGACTGCGTGCGTACACGTACGGCACCTTTCGATGCAACTGATTCCGAGGTCGCATCATCCGGCGGTAAATCCGTGGCGGAACTTCCGCCGAACTGCCCGGAAATCAACCAAAGAGCAACTGCAACTATGATGCCGCCCGATAGCAGCCAGGATTTGTATTTACTAATGTTGACGTGTTCCATCATGTTCTCGTAATTAGCCGGTAGCCGACTTGATATGGGTTAGTTCCGTCAGCAAGTGCCGGTTTTCTTTAACGTACTTTTCCATCGCGGCGATCATCGCTTTTCCGAATCCAGCAACGAATTTCTGTCCCGGTGGCCAGTCGTCCATACAATCTGCTTCAATTTCTGAAATCATCTTTGTGTAGTAAGCGCAATCCTCGAGGCGGTTATCGAGCACGGCTTCAACTTGTTCGCCTGGCATGAGATGCGCGAAACACATGGTCGCGAGAAAATCGGAACGGACTTTGTGACAAGGCGCGGGGTCCTGCAATGCTTCGAGCAGGAACGTCTTGCCCGCAGCGGTAATTTCGTAGACCTTGCGATCCGGTTTGCCATCCTGGGGAACGTGCTCGCACGTGACGAGGCCGTTATCGGCAAGTGATGACAATGCCGGATAGATCGATCCAAAACCGGCAGCAAAGAAGTGTCCGAATGTTGATTCGAAGTGCTTCTTGAGGTCGTAGCCAGAGGCGGCGCCGTCTGTCAGCATTCCAAGGCAAACTGTCTTTACGTCCATCATTAACTCGCGTTCTATATATCGGGGCGATGCATACTATCAGTTCGATATATAAAAACCAGCTAATATTGGGCAAATTTCAACAGATTCGTGCAAGTTTGGTTCGTTTACTTAAAGTATCGAGCGAGATATGGATTTAGCAGGCGACTGTCCGGATCAAGTTGTCGCCTGATTTTCCTGAAGAACTCCATCCGGCTGCCGTACGTATGCGGTACGTAAGCGTCGCGCATGGCCACCGTTTGATTGAACAGTGGAATACCGCCCCAGTTCTCCGCGAATTCTGACAGATCGAGGACGAAATCCTCCCAACCACGTTTTTGCGTCGAAATTGTCTGTAGCGCGATCAAGGGCTCGTCAAAGGACGGCGACAATAGTGCAGAGTTATCGCGGGCGACCCGGTACCCGACGGCGGGGAGGTCGCAACGATAAGCAGTGTGCGCAAAGGTTTCACGGCAAAACTTCGCGTAGGCTTTTACAACGACAGAAAAATCCGAAGCTGGAAAACACCACGTGGAGTACAGCAAGTTGCTTGGTTTTCGCCGTCGGTGTCGCCCACCGGCAGCGACATTGTTGCCATTTTTGACCAGCTTGGAGTTAACGAGACCGTGAGTGGTCGCCGAGATCGTATCCATCAACTGATATCGGACCGACGGTATGGGTAGCACTCGATTAAGCGATTTGAAGACATTTGGTAGTACGGTGCTCTCGCCCCAGTCTTTGATTTTCCAGGGAGCGTTATAAGCGTTTCCGCCGTTCGCATCGTAGTGTCGTAGATCCAGGTAAACGTGATTACGGTACGGCATCAGGTAAAACTTGAGCCCGACATTGCCGCTTGCGAGCCGGTCTGCAACGTGTGCGAATGTATCGATATCCATGCTGCGATGGCTGGCGGTAAACGTCGTGATGGGGCGCACTCGCATTGTTACCTCATAAATCACACCGAGCATGCCGTAGCTCAAGCGAAACGCGCTCAGCAAGTGCCGCTGTGTGTCGGAAACTTTCATCACTTTGCCGGTGGGCGTAATGGCTTTCAGGCTAACAACCTGAGTTGACAGCATTGATGCCTGGCCACCAATTCCCGGACCCATGCACGGTGCAGCGATTGCGCCGCCGAGCGTACGTTCCGTCTGATCGAAATTGCCGATGAGTTCCAAACCGTCTTCGGCGAGTGCCGATACGAGCTCGCCCAGGCGAACGCCAGCTTCCGCTGTTACCGTGTGATTGTAGGAATCAATCTGAATGATTCGGTCAAGTCCGGACATCTTGATCGCGGTGCCAGAGGACGTGATGCTGCAGTCCGTCGCAGATGAACCGGCACCTTGTGGCCGAATTGGCACAGCGATATTTTGGTCGCCATCAAGGCAACGCATCAGGTTGGCGAGGTTGGTTGGTGCGTAAACACCGGCGCGTGCAGGGCGTCGAACAATCATGCCCGTGTCACGAAATCCTTGTGACTTCATATTGGTAACTCCGCTGTCGT
>CAYWBZ010000047.1:0-13948 GCA_964456535.1 uncultured Woeseiaceae bacterium
TGCCACCGCTCGCTCACGAACTTTAAGAATTTCTGCAGCCGCCGCGACAGCAATCTCGGCTGGCTTCTTGCCGCTGATGCCGTCGACACCGATCGGGCAAATTAACTGATCAATAAGCGATTGTGGCATGCCTTGTTGCCGGTAACGCTTCTCAAAACGTCGCCGCTTGGATTTAGAGCCAATCAATCCACAGTAACGGGCGTCACGCCGCCGAAGTATTCGATCACAAATATCGAAGTCCA
Organism: uncultured Woeseiaceae bacterium; assembly: GCA_964456535.1. Classification (GTDB taxonomy): domain Bacteria; phylum Pseudomonadota; class Gammaproteobacteria; order Steroidobacterales; family Woeseiaceae; genus UBA1847. Next base: position 243 of record CAYWBZ010000047.1, read on the forward strand.
TCGCATGACTGTGCGTCATCACCAGGTAGAAACTGTCTGCCGGCATCGCCGCGACTTCGAGTGGCGGGTCTGATGCCTCGATCGCGCGAACGTTGGTCGGTACTTTGTGAAACATCTTTCGCCGACTGTCGATCCAGCGAATATTGCAATCAATGTGTGAAAGCGCCCTGACCACGGCTGAACCAACATGCCCTGCTCCAAACAATGCAATATTCAGATCCGAAACGACGACGGGCTCGAAAAGCTCCTGCACATCGCGAGTTGTAACAGGGTCGTCTGCCAGCAGTTGACGGGCTTTGGCCACCAGTGATGCATCAGCTTGCTCTGCTTCGGCTCCGAAAATCTCTGTTGCCGTGACGATCAGCTTTGCAGGATTCGATCTGGAGATTCGCGTTGCGATGATCGCGGGTTCGTGTTGCCCGTGCAGTGCAGCCAGATCTCGCAACCAACTCGACATGCCGTCGGCGATGGGTTCGAACAGAATCTCAACCACGCCACCACAACATTGGCCCATTGACGACCCCAGCGGAAAACTCCGTAATGTGGTCTGTTGATCGTCGAGCATTTCGACCGCAACGTGTGCGCTCTGAAACTCGAGCTGCCCACCGCCGATGGTGCCTATGGTTTCCGTGGCCGTTACGATCATCTTCGCGCCGATCTCACGCGGTGCGGAACCACGAATGCCTGCAACGGTAACCAGCACGGCTCGCTCACCAGCTGCGGCGAGATCGGTCAGCTCGTCGATCCACTCATTCATGCTTTGCCGCCTCAATCGCGTGCAGTATCGCCTCAGGTGTCGCGGGTGCCTGCAGATCGGGTGCCGGACAATCGTCGGTGGCGATCGCATCCCGGATAGCATGAAACGCTGACAGTGCGAGCATCAGCGGCGGCTCACCCACCGCCTTGGAGCGATAAATGGTATCTTCCGAATTCGGATTACTCTGCATTAACTCAACGCGAAAATCCGGTGCCAGGTCTGAACAGGTTGGGATCTTGTACGTCGATGGCGCATGCGTCCCGAGTTCACCGCGATCATTCCACCACAACTCCTCGGACGTTAACCAGCCTACTCCTTGCACGTAACCGCCTTCGACCTGTCCAATATCTATGGCCGGATTAATCGAGTCGCCACAGTCATGCAGAATGTCGACGCGCAACGTGCGGTTCTCACCGGTTAATGTGTCCACAACCGCTTCAGTGACCGCCGCGCCGTAAGCAAAGTAAAAGAAAGGCCGACCACTGAATGTTTCGCGGTCATAGTTAATTTTTGGCGTCTTGTAAAAACCGGTCGCAGACAACGGCACGCGGTCTGCCCACGCAAGCTGCACAAGTTCGGCGAATGCCACTGTCTCACTGCCAGCGCTTACCTGGTTATCGCTGAATTCTATGTCCGCCTCCGGCACCGAAAAATGTCGCGCCGCGAATTCAGTCAACCGCAAACGAATTTTCGCCGCAGCTTTCTTGGCCGCCATACCATTCATGTCAGCACCACTGGAAGCAGCCGTCGCAGAGGCGTTAGGCACTTTGCTGGTATCAGCCGCTGTAATGCGAATGTGGCTGACATCAATCTGAAATTCTTCGGCCACGACCTGGGCCACCTTGACGTACAGGCCCTGCCCCATCTCGGTGCCGCCGTGGTTTAGCTGTATCGTACCGTCTTTGTAAACATGAACCAGAGCGCCCGCCTGATTCAACAAAGTGTTTGTAAACGAGATGCCGAACTTGACCGGCGTAATCGCAATGCCGCGTTTCAGAACAGCGCTGTTCGCGTTGAATGCCTGAATTTCCTGCCGCCTGGCTTCGTAGTCACTGCTGGCGACGAGCTGATCGAATATCTCATCGATAACATTGTCTTCGACAGGCTGCAGGTATTGCGTAACGTTGCGCTCATCCTTGCCATAAAAGTTTCGGCGACGAATTTCCAGCGGATCTTTGCCCAACTGGCGAGCGATATCTTCGATGGCATATTCGATGGCGAACATGCCTTGCGGCCCACCGAAACCCCGAAACGCGGTGTTCGACACCGTATTCGTCTTGCAGCGATGAGAAAGAATGCGAACGTTTTCGAGGAAATAAGCATTGTCGCAACTGAACATCGCACGGTCGTTAACCGGACCTGACAAATCCGCTGACATGCCGCAGCGTGACGCGAGCTCAAAATCGATGCCGAGTATCAGACCCGAATCGTCAAAACCAACATCGTAGTCGATGACGAAGTCGTGGCGCTTGCCGGTCATGATCATGTCGTCGTCACGATCCAGTCGCAGCTTACAGGCGCGACCAGTCTTGTCTGCTGCCAGAGCAGCAATACAGGCGATCAATGCGGCCTGACTTTCCTTGCCGCCAAATGCGCCACCCATTCTGCGACAAATTACAGTGACATCGTTTGCCGAGCGATGGGTCGCGTGTGCGACCAGCATCTGCACTTCATCGGGGTGCTGTGTCGAGCTGTAAATCAGCAGGCAATTATCTTCCTGAGGAATAGCCATCGCGATATGGCCTTCGAGATAGAACTGATCCTGCCCACCGAGGAAAACGCGGCGACTCGCACGGTGTGGAGCGGCTTTCAATGCGGCGTCCGGATCACCTCGAACCAGCGTCTCGCTGGGCAAGACGAAGGACTTCTTCTCGACCGCCGTCAGCGGATCAAGAATCGCGTCCAGAGCAGAGTAGTCGATGTTTGCGAGGTGCGTGGCCTTTCTTGCGGCGTCCACTGTTGTCGCGGCAACTGCGAATACAGGCTGTCCAACATACTGGACGAGGTCGGTCGCGAAAATCGGGTCATCCGCAATAATCGGCCCGAAGTTATTGTCCCCTGAGATGTCGCTTGCGACGCAGGCGTCGACAACGCCGGGCGCTGCAAGAACATCAGAAAGATCTATGCCGCCAACTTCAGCATGAGCAACCGAACTCATGCCAACCGCGATATGCAGCAGATTCCGAGGCTCTGGTAAATCGTCGGTATACGACGCACGCCCCGTCACATGCAGGTGCGCACTGTCATGCGGCAGTGCGGCACCGACTGCAGCCTTCCGATTTGGAACGGGCTTACCGCTAGCGGCCATAGGTGTACACCGTTTCCAGTTCGTCGCTTTGTGTCTCGGCGAAGAATCGTCGTAGCAGGTTCTGTACCGCAATTTCGCGGATATCAGCCGACGCTCGCATATCGGATATCGGCGAGAAATCCTCAGCCAGTTTTGCGCACGCTGCTTCTACGGTATCGCCGCTCCAGGCTTTGCCCGAAATGGCTGCCTCCGTTTTCGTCGCGCGTCGAACCGTGGCGGCCAGACCGCCGCAGGCCATTTGAAATGATGTGACTTTACCGTCGTCGAGAACCAGCCTGTATGCCGTGCTAATAGCAGAAATATCCTGATCAAATCGCTTCGACCACTTCTGGCTGCTGACGTGTGCATTGTCGGTGGGTAGTGGGATCAAGATTCGTGAAACAAACTCGCCCGGCTGCAGATCATTGACCATGTAGTCATGATAGAAATCATTCAGCGAGATTTCCCGTTCGACTTCGCCACAACGCAGCACCAGGGATGTATCAACGACCATCAGCGCTGCCATCGAGTCGCCGATGGGCGAACCGTTGGCAATGTTGCCGCCAAGCGTGCCGGCGTTTCGAATTGGCGGAGATGCGAAGCGTCGGAACAGCTCGTCGAATCCCGGGTAATGTTGAACAATGACCGGAACCGCCTCGGTCAAGGTCGCCGCACCACCGATATCAATATGTGTATCACTTACCTTCACATCACAGATATCGGCCGCACGCCCCGCGTAAATAACGGTGCCAAGCTCACGATGTTGCTTGGTGACCCACAGGCCGATATCGGTTCCGCCAGCCAGTATGGTTGCTTCCGGGTTTTTGATAAGCGCTGCGGCGAATTCATCGGCATTTGCCGGCGCCAGAAACTTCCGGCCATTGTGTTCGACTCGTAATGAACCCTTGCGCTGAATCTTCTTCAGTGCGGCCGCGCGGTCAGTCGCAGGTGGTCTTCCTGCTGAATACATTTGTGTCGCCGCGGCAATGATGGGCCGGTAACCCGTGCACCGGCAAAGATTACCCGCCAGCGCATCGTCTATCGCCTGGCGGTCCGGGCTCTGGTTTGTTTCATACAGGGCGTACAGCGACATAACAAAACCCGGCGTACAGAAACCGCATTGCGAACCGTGAGCGGCCACCATCGCGGACTGCACCGGATGCAGCGCATCGCCATCCGCCAGGCTTTCTACCGTAATCAATTCCTTGCCGTCGAGCGTCGGCAAAAACTGGATGCAAGAGTTGATCGCTTTGAGGCTTACGCCGTCACTATCGCGATTCAATTCCGCAACAACGACCGTACACGCGCCACAATCACCCTCGGCGCAACCTTCTTTCGAGCCCTTGCGCCGCAAATCCTCGCGCAGGAATTGCAATACGGTTCGTGTCGGGTCTACGTCTCGAACTTCGATGACTTCGCCATCGAGCAGGAATCGAATCGTAGCGTCATCACTCATGTCTCTCAGCTACCCCGGTAAGTTGAATAAGCCCACGGAGAGCAAAGCAACGGCACGTGATAGTGCTCATCACCCTTGGCCGAAAAACGAATGACGACCGTGTCCAGAAAGGCCGGGTCATCGACGGCAGCATTCCGACTCTTGAAGTAATCACCGATATCGAACTCAAGTTCGTAGGTACCGGTGATCATGGTCTCGCCCTCAAGCAAAGCTTTTTCTGTGCGACCGTCAGCATTGCTTACCGCATGAGCTATCTGTCCGCGTTGCTCGCCGAGCGAGAACAATCGAATCGCAACTCCCGCCGCTGGGCCGCCGTGTGTCGTGTCGAGGATATGTGTTGTTATTCGTCCCATTCTTCCCTCTTGGTCTCGCCGATCACCGAATCGTGCATCTCGTTGATTATACTGTGCTACGTTGTCGCCAATAACAACAAAAAGGTACGCGCTATGCCTATCAAAAGTAATGTCTCACGGCGCCGGTTTCTCAAGTCCTCAGGAGCGCTTACAGGCGCATCCTTGCTGAGAATCGGAACGCCTGCCCTCATCGCAATCACCGAGGCTGCCTGTTCGGCGAAACAGGAGGCGGCACCTTTTACCAACCTCAACGTGGCCGATGCTGCGGATCTCGCGGCTATCGCCGCGCGAATCATGCCGACTACCGATACACCGGGTGCCACCGAAGCCGGAATCATCTATTTCATTGACCGCGCGCTTGGGGCCGAGATGCAGGGCATGCTGGAGGGCTTGCAGGCAGGCCTTAAGGATCTGAATTCCCGGGTTACGAATCAGAATGCAGGTACCGGTCGCTTTGCCGAACTTGATGATGGCTCGCAGGACGAACTCCTGACGACGATCGAAAGCGGCGGCTTTTTTAATTCTCTCTGGATGCTGACGATAACCGGATTTTTCGCGATGAGCAGTTACGGTGGCAATAAGGAAAATGTCGCCTGGGACCTGATCGACTTTGACGGAAATCATGGCGCCTGGGAGTACCCGTTTGGCTACTACGACGCGGAATATGCGAAGGAGAAGTCCAATGGCTAGCACTGTGACTTTCGAGCAGCGCACACCCGTGGATTTCGCGATCATCGGCTCAGGCTCCGCCGGCGGCATCATAGCGAAGGAATTGTCGACCGCCGGGTTCAATGTGGTCGTCTTCGAGCAGGGTCCGTACCGCAAGGCAGAAGATTTCACGCATGACGAGTATTCCGTGCTGATGCAGTCCGAGCTGTTGGGCGGCGGGCCGGAAGTCAGCGGCCAGACATTCCGTCACGACGAAAGCGAAGTGGCGAAAAGCCCGGTCTTCCAGCCAATTCGATACGCACAAACCGTTGGCGGCAGCAGCGTCCACTTCTCGGCCAATTTCTGGCGGCTGCGACCCGTGGACTTCAAGGAACGCAGCCTGTTGGGCCCGATATCGGGCACGAACTTCGCGGACTGGCCGATCACCTATGAAGAGCTGGAGCCCTATTACACCAAGGTCGATTGGGAAATCGGCATCTCTGGTGAACCAGGACCTTTCGATGCACCAAGATCAAAACCCTTCCCGATGCCGCCGCTGCCACTGAAATCCTGTGGTGTCTTGTTCGACAAGGGCGCCAGAGCGATTGGGCTGAACCCGCAAAACCAGCCGCACGCCATACTCTCGGAACCGTTCAACGGTCGCGCTGGGTGTATGAAGTGCGGCTACTGCATGTTTTATGGCTGCGAAGCTGGTGCCAAGTCTTCAACGCTTGCGTCCATGATTCCGCTCGCGGAAGCCAGTGGCCACTGTGAAATTCGTGCCGAGTCAGCAGTATTTCGTATCGAGACCGACAGCAAAGGTCGCGCCAGCGAAGTGCTGTACTACGATCGCGATGGCAACGAGCAGGCGCAAAAAGCGAAGGCCGTCATCGTGTCGGCAAACGGCGCGGAAACATCGCGGCTTATGCTGCTCTCTGCCAGCGAGCAACACCCGGACGGACTCGCCAATTCAAGTGGCTTTGTCGGTCGTAACCTGATGTTCAACGCCCATTCGGTTGCCAACGCAGTATTCGAGCATCAATTGAATGAGTACAAAGGTGTGCAGGCATCGCGCGTTCTTCACGATTTTTACGAGACCGATGAAAAACGAGGCTTTTATGGCGGTGGCGGAATTGATGCGCGCTCGCTGTGGTCAGCGACGCCGATATTCCATGCGCTGCTGGGCATGCCACCCGATGTGCCGCGCTGGGGCAAGCAGTTCAAGGATGAGTTCGCACACAATTTCACGCGGCAGATGAGTCTGGCTTGCGCAACGACCTCACTTGCCATGGATCGCAATAACATCACACTGGATCCGAATAACACGGACCAATGGGGCCGGCCAGCAATACGCGCGACATACCGCGATCACGATGACGACCTTTCCACGGCCAAATTCCTGCAGGACCGGGCCATGGAAATACTCGATGCCGCAGGAGCAGAAAAAGCATGGGCGGATCCCATACATCCCACGGACGGTGGCGAACACTTACTCGGCACCTGTCGCATGGGTGATGACCCAACGACATCGGTCGTTGATCGCTATCACCGCAGTCACGATGTTCCGAACCTGTTTATCTGTGACGGCAGCAGCATGGTCACTTCCGGTCGTGGTCAACCTACCATGACTATTATGGCGCTCGCTTTCCGCGCGGCGGAACACATTGCCGCGGCCGCCAGCGCTGGTGAAATATGAGCCTCAAGATCGAACTTGGAGAGATGAAAATGAAAAAACTGTTCCTGGCATTGCCACTTATCGTGCTATTTGGCTGCGACGTAGAGGTTGAACATGGCCCCGACGTCACCTACCTGCAAATGCCAGGCATGGAGGGCCGCAACCTGCCGTTCTCATCAGCCGTAAGAGTCGGTAGTACGCTGTATTTGTCGGGCAACCTCGGCAACATACCGGGGTCACTCGATCTGGCAGAAGGCGGAATTGCAGCCGAGACGCGTCAAACCATGGAAAACATTTCAAGCGTGTTGCAGCAATTTAGCTCGTCAATGGACGAAGTGGTCAAATGCACCGTATTCCTCGCAGACATCAACGAATGGAGCGAGATGAACGAGGTCTACAGGACCTACTTCAAGAATCCACCTGCCCGCAGCGCATTAGGCGCCAGTGGCCTTGCGCTGGGCGCCCGTGTCGAGATTGAGTGTATCGCCGTTACGGGATAGCCAGCAGTTCGTCCCGGCGCGCCTTAAGGGCGCGCAATCGTCGTTTGTCGAGGACATCACTGAATGTCTCTTCCAGTAACTCGTCGCTGAGTTCAGTTAACGCATTCTTCCAGCCGGGATTGACCGCTATTGGGACATTCTTGAGATGGGCTGGCCGCCCTTTTTTGTTTGCGAAAGTGCGGTCATGCTCGCTGAGTATCAGGCGCCACGATGACTTGTCATACAACATGCGATGCTGTGATCGACCCTCGTTGTAAACCAGCACGTCGAATACATACATGGCCGGCCATTGATCAGTGATTGAGCACCAGGCGCGACCTCCCTGGCCAGCCGCCGAGCGCTCCGCCTCGTCGATACTGTTTCCCGGCAGGAACTGCAAGGAGCCGTCGCTGCCATCGACCTCGCGCATCACCGTGACCGGCACCATGTCGAGCTCCAACAGGCGGTCCAGTCGATACGCAGCAACGCCGAGATAGAGGCCCCGCCCTTTGTTCTTGTTGAAAACAGCATCGAGCGTGTGTTCGCCGTCACTGACTCTGACGACAGTTCGTTGCATAGCTGCATACTTGTCAACAGCGATGATGTCACCCTGCTCGAGTAATGCCGCCAGATCTTCTGCCGTCAGATTGCCGGGCCGCTGGCCCACGTCTCTTGGTTGTTGCAACGGCACGAGCGAGTCGACTCCCAACTGATTCGTAACCGACACGCTGTCGCCCTCAAGCACTAACGCATGCCCGATACCGCTGTAGTAAAAGTTCAGCATACCTGTATCGATTTCAATCAGTTTGCCGCCGAATCGCTGTAATACTTTTCTGGCAGGCGTTGGCGTATGTCCGACAACAACGCGGTCAGCGCCGATGGCGGCGAGTGCAGCATCCAACCTGTGTTCCTCGACAATCCTCGGGCACATAATATTGTTGCGATACCACAGCGGTCCGTCAGTACTGACAAGGCCGGAGTTGACGAGCCGTATACCGGCATCAATCGCCTGCAGGATTTCAGGGTCTTCATCAAGTGACGGCAAATAACCGTTAAGGAGCGCCTCGTAATTATAATGACTGTCAGTCGGCAGCAAAATTTCAGCATCAGTCAGGGCGCCAAGAATCTCAACGTATTCGACCAGTTCTTCTTGCAGGTCTTCATTGATACCCTGAAGCCCGATCTCTGCTGCTAAAGGCGGTAGCCCGCCGTGTACGAATGCCGTGCCGTTTATCACAGCGATAATGTTCTTTTGCAACAGCCAGCGACCATAGTGGCCATCCGCACGAAAAGCGCGACGCATTGCAAAATAGCCCGGCGGGTAGGCCGTCTCGAACCTGCCCCGTAGCTCATCGCTATCGCCACCCTGTCGCTCGACATACAGGTCGAACCATCGCGCCCGTTCGTCGGAATCTGCTTCGCCTGCAAACGCTTCGTATTCCGGCGCACTGACGTAACGCATATCGCCGGTTAGTATCATCGATTCGTGATTGCCAATTAATACATGTACGCGACCACCGACTGCTTCTGCCTCACCTTCCAGTCGCATGAGCAAGTCCATGGCAGCACGCGACTTGGGGCCCCGATCAAGAAGGTCACCAACGATTACGAGGTTTGTCTCCCCGCCCGTCCAGGCAAGATCATCACCGAGTACATTCACGTTCTGCAGTGTCGTTACCATCGCGTCGTATGCGCCATGGATATCTGCCATCGCTACAACCCGATCAATGTCATCGAAGCGCCACTCCCGTGCCCACGCGCTGTGTGGAACGGTGGCTAATACAGTCAGAACGAAAAGGAACGTTTTGAGATTTCGAGGCAAAATTTTGGTCCTGTGACTTTCAGCAGAGTGAGTGTAGCCGTATGCTAGACTCTTCGCGATTCTGGCGTGTATCGATGGAGTGTATTTACAGTGACACAATTTCATTGGACATTTGTGAGTGTTGCGTGGTTCCTGCTTTTTTCCGGTGCCAATGCACAGGAACCTCACGACCCGGACCCGCTGTTTCGAAGTAATGAGATCCTTGATGTGCGCATCGTTGCGCCTATTTCGACGCTCCTCGCCGAACGCCCAATTGACGAAGAGCTACCGGGCATTTTCCAATATACAAACTCCGCTGGCGAGGCCGTCCAATTTGACATCAAATTGCGCACACGTGGGCGATTCCGCCGCGATAAGGATAACTGCCGGTTTCCGCCGCTACGTCTAAACTTCGTAGCATCGCAAACCAAAGGCACGTTGTTTCACAAGCAGAACAAGGTAAAGCTCGTTACGCACTGTCAGAATTCATCGAAGTACACAGAAGTCCTGCTGCGCGAATACGTTGCCTACCGACTTCTGAACGTAATGACAGATGCCAGTTTCAGGGTGCGCCTGCTGCGAATTACCTACGTCGAAAATGAGCGCAACAGAGACGACGACGTACGCTATGGTTTTATTATTGAACACCGAGATCGCCTTGCCAAACGTATGGGTAAGTCTGTACTTGAAATTCCTGGTACCAGCCCCCGGTCCTTAAATCCCGAATATGCGAACACTGTCTCGATGTACCACTACCTGATCGGCAATACCGATTTCTCGTCGGTGAGAGGCTCAAAAGGCGAAGTGTGCTGCCACAATCATGTGCTGTTCGGCAACGCAGGAGAGTATGTCTGGTCAGTACCTTATGACTTCGACCAGGCCGGTCTTGTAGACGCACCATATGCGACACCCAACCCCCAGTTCACGATTCGTAGCGTGAAGCAACGACTGTATCGTGGTCGCTGCATTCACAATGACTACGTAAGCGCAACGATCGCCAATTATCAGAGCAAGCGAGAAGAACTGCTTCAGGTAGTCAATGACTTGGAGGTTGCGGGCAATCGATCAGTTCAGTCGATGACCGACTACATTGAAAAATTCTACACGACTCTTGAGTCGGAAAAACGCGTCAACAGCGCACTCATCAAAAAGTGTATTTAGGTGCCGACTGGACAGCGTCAGCCCGTAACCAATCGGCCAGTATTTTTGATGTCCGTGGATGGATGTAATAGCCGATCGAACTGTGCGGATTTGATTTTCCATAGCGAACGGCGAGATTGAAAACCCGGTGGTCATGCACCGCACTGATTATTCGCCGTTGCAACATCATCTTGAAGTCATCAGCCAACGTATCGTCATGACAAGTGTAATCATCTTCAGCAGCAACGTTGTGCCAGGTGATAACATTGAGCGGAAACTTCTTCGCTGCTTTTTCTTTCGCTCCCAGTAGTCGCTTGCGGATACTGGAATCGCCCAGTGGGGCTCCAAGCGTCATCCAAAGTTCAACTTTCCTGTCGCAGTATTTTTCCTTGAGCTCCGGATCGTGTGACAGCTGCCAGAGCACATCATAGGCCACCACACTGCCAGTGCCGTGCGAAAGCAGTACGATGCGGTCGCCGCGGTCCATTAGCTCACACAACCTATCCTTGAGTCGTGCACGCACTTGCACCGCGTAATCCGACTTACGATCAAAATACTGTGCGAAGTCCCTCGACACTGACTTGATCATTGGCCCACTTAAACCGATCGCGCCAGCTACCGGCGCAGCAATATCCGCTACAGCCTCCGGGATAGCGGACTTGCCGGGCAGTTGGTCGTACTGCCGAATGCCAAATCGTTTACGCGCCTTTATCTCACGCAACGTTGTCAGCACATTTTGACGATCACCAATATCAAGTTTTTCGTCATAGTGTTTGCCACGGGCCTTAAGAATCTCGGCATTCAAATCGCCGTACCAGGCCGTACTCTTATTCACGGCGTCAAATGAATCCAGCAAGTCAGGGCAATCCCGCTCGATACCGGAGCGCAGCGCCGCGATTGACAGGTCCATGTGGACCTCTGCGGATGGCTTAAAGTCACGGCCATGGACCAGTAACAAGCTTCGATTGCTCTCGCCGCTCATTGCATCGAGTGTCATAAGGAGCCCCGTACCCAATCAATACTCATCTTCACCGCCATCGCGGCGAGTCAACATGGTGAGAAACGGTCCGGCCAGCGTCTTGCCATATTCGAGCTTCCAGATAACCAGCGTCGCTAATACGAACGTCAATGATATGACGTACGCGATTCCAAGCGCGCCGATACCGGATCCCAAACCGATACCGATGGCCACGAAAATGTACATCGCATCCGACGGTTGATCGAGTGAAAAACGAAACCGGACAGCCGCCACAACTCCGGCGAGACTGAATGCAAGCGCGATGCTATTGAGCACAATCATCGCGATACCCGTGACGAGCAGCGGCAAGACCATTATGGTCTGCAGGAACGACTGGTCAATGCGACGCGCACGGCTGGTGATGAAATAAGACCATGAGATAGGAACAGTCAAGATCATCGCCCCAATACTCGCGAGCATCAATCGTATCGGAGCTATACCTGTCAGCAGATTGCGCTCGACGCTCGTATATACTGGTTCGAACGAATCAATATTCGCACCGGGCAACTCGTCGATGCCGCCGATGGGCAGGTATTCACCCATACCTGGATATCGCGTTACCAGGAATGACGCTACGCCCACCCAAAATCCGTAATAAATCAGGATAAGAGTTAACGGAATCAGCAAACTAGCAGATCGTCTCATAGCAGCATTCCAACTTTCGCGATGTAAGCAAGATACAGTCATGCTGGCGATTTCGCCACAGTATTAGTCGAGCGCACGAGACACAGCGATGATAGTCTATGCGCCGCCTCGAACTACCGAAAAGATAAATGACTTACTCAGAACAGCTACTCGGCATCAGCAACGCGATTGTTGATGTGCTCGCGCACGTCGATGAACCCTTTCTCGATTCCGTCGGTGCACCACTCGGATCGATGACACTGATCAACGAGGATCAGGCGCACGACATTTATCTGAAGATGGGCCCGGCGACAGAAATGTCAGGTGGCTCCGTCGCCAATACCATTGCCGGCTTTGCAAATCTCGGTGGCAGCAGTGCTTACATTGGTAAGGTTCGTGACGATCAATTGGGCGATATCTTTAATCACGACATGGAATCGCTGGGAGTTAATATCAGGCTCGAGCCCGCTACTGATGGTGCAGCAACGGCGCGCAGTCATGTACTTATCAGCGAGGGCGGCCAACGCACCATGCAAACTTACCTCGGCGCCTGTCTTGGCCTGTCACTGGCCGATATCACGAGTGCAACTGTTGGCAGTCCCAAAGCGCTCTTGCTAGAGGGTTATGTCTGGGATATCGAGGAAGGCCCGGCACTTGCAAAGAAAGCTGCAGATATCGCGCGCCAGAATGGCACAGCTGTATCACTGTCACTGTCCGATTCTTACTGTGTCGAACGGCATAGAGACTCTTTTGCGGACTTCGTGCAAAACGATGCCGACATCGTCGTCGCAGACGAGGATGAGATACACGCTTTGCTGGGCACAGACAGCATCGAAGCTGCAGTTGCAAAGCTGGCAACTTTTGACGTGCTGTTTGCAGTTACGCGATCCGAAAAAGGCTCGGTCATCGTGCATGGCGATGTCAAGGTTGAGCAGGAAGCAGCCGTAGTCGAAGAAATCGTCGATACGACCGGCGCCGGTGATGCTTACGCCGCTGGCTTCCTCTATGGCTGGGTGAATGATCGCCCGTTAGCTGAGTGCGCCCAGTACGGTACCTACTGTGCCACCAAAGTGATTCAGCAATTGGGTGCCCGTATCGAGAAAGGCCTGCTCGATAATTTCAGCTAGGTACCGATCGGGTGCCAGGTTGTTTTCACTTCCTGGGTATCACGAATCAGGTAAGGGTTTGCAGCATCGCCCGACCAGTCCACCCGGTTTCTGGCGATGACCCGTTTGATATTGTCGGCCGCCAGCTCCTCCTTGGCCACACTGACCATGGTCGGGTATACGCAGACGGCCGCCACATGCGGCAAGCCCGGCAAAGCATCGTGAAGGTGAATAGCTTTTTGGCAAAGTTGCTGTACTTTACCCGGTGTGTCCTGACCCTCGAGAGTCGTTAAGTCGATCATGCTAAGTATGAGCTTCAGCGCATCTACTTTCGCGGACTTCTTGATGCTGCGACTTTGAAA
>CAYWBZ010000048.1:0-4029 GCA_964456535.1 uncultured Woeseiaceae bacterium
GCTGTCTGCGCAGCATCCCGGCAATAAGCGTCGGCGCCAACCGCTTGGCCAAACTCTTCGTTGAGAGGCGCACCACCAACGAGCACGATGTAGTCGTCGCGAATTCCCGTTGCTACCATCTCATCGATAACGACTTTCATGTACGGCATGGTCGTCGTCAGCAACGCTGACATGCCGAGGATGTCGGGTTTGTGTTCCTTGAGCGCGGCAAAGTAATCCTCCACCGCATTGTTGATACCAATGTCGATTACCTCGAAGCCGGCGCCTTCCATCATCATCGTAACGAGATTCTTGCCGATATCGTGGATATCGCCTTTGACGGTGCCGATGACCATCTTGCCAATCGGTTTTACTCCTGATTCGGCAAGCAAGGGCTGCAAAATGGCCATACCCCCCTTCATAGCGTTTGCGGAGAGTAAGACTTCGGGTACGAACAGAATACCGTCTCGAAAATCGATGCCGACAATACTCATGCCTTTAACAAGTGCCTTGTTAAGAACCTTGTCAGCGGACCAGCCGCGACTCAGAAGAATTGACGTGCCTTCCTCGATCTCCTCTCTCAAGCCATCGTAGAGATCATCGTGCATCTGCTCGACCAGTTCCTCGTCACATAGCTCGGACAGGACGATCTCTTCTGAATCTTCGGTCATATTGTCCACTCTCTGTTGTGCGGCATTCCGCAACGCGACGGAAAACTCTCACCATAGCCCCCATTTTCCAAACAAATCGGGGTCAGGTCTTACTGAAATGGGACGCTATTTATCAAAAACGGGAATAGGCGAGGGATACGAGTGTATTTGTCTCAACGCCCCATTTGATGACTGCGGCGATGCTCGGCCGGTGTCGTGCCGTAATACTTCTTGTAAGAACTGGTCAAGTGCGACTGCGAGCTGAATCCGACCGCGCTTGAAACTACCGCCAACGGCAAGTGGGAATGCAACACCAGTGAATGGGCGCGTTCAAGTCGGCGCTGTACCAAAATAGCGCCGGGTGTTTTGCCTGTTTCGCGGCGAAACAGGCGGAGAAGTTGGCGTCTGCTGAGTCCTACCTGTGCCGCTAATTCACTCACGTTCAATTTTCGTTCGGTGCCGGCGTCGATCAGACTAAGCGCGCGTTGTACGCGAAGTGAAAAATGATGACTACCATCGTAAATCGATTCCTGCTCGTCATTACCAGGTTGCGTGTACTCCTGTAACAGCATCTGACGGGATACCATCAAAGACCGTTCATTGCCTAGTTCCCGCCGGACTATCTCGATGAACAGATCAAGCGAAGAGGTACCGCCAGAACAGGTCATGCGATCGCGATCAATCAGGAACCGTTGATACCGTGGCAGCACTTGTGGATACAGAGTACAAAATAAGCTGAAGTCTTCCCAGTGAACGGTAGCTGCATAGCCATCCAGTAAATTGGCCTGCGCCAATAGGAATGCACCGTTGGAGATGCCGCCAATTGTGCAGCCTGATGACGCTTGCTTACTCAACCAGTTCGATAGATTTGGCGCCTCCAATTTAGTGGGATTGAAACCCGCTATTACAAACGCCATGTCCGGAGATCTGGCATTTTCTATCTTGGTTTCAGGGACTAGCCATAGTCCGCTGTTGCTTTGAATCGGCTTGTCGTCTTCGCAAAGGAAAGACCATGAATAGAATGATCCCTGTGCAAGCCGGTTTGCGTGGCGCAGCACCTCTAGTGCGGAGGCGATGCAGAACAGCGGAAATCCCCGGCAAAGGCAGAAAGTGATGTGGCGACTATGTGTACTAGACATTCGGCGAAGCCTGGAATTGACTTCTCAAATATAACAAAAAATGTCCAAAT
Source organism: uncultured Woeseiaceae bacterium (assembly GCA_964456535.1). Lineage (GTDB taxonomy): Bacteria > Pseudomonadota > Gammaproteobacteria > Steroidobacterales > Woeseiaceae > UBA1847. The sequence continues at coordinate 1,819 of CAYWBZ010000048.1, forward strand.
AGTTAAAGTAACGGCGGGAGCAATCCGCTAGCATGCCCTAAGGGGCATCGACGACTTAAATCATCTTGCGAATATAGGAGTATCTCATGGCGAGAACCAGTCGCCGGCGTGGCGGCCGGAAAGGAATCGACGCCGAAACAACCGTTATTCGCCAGGTTGACAGAAGAGTCCTGCGCAACCGCATGGCGCCACTCGAGCCGCTCGACGAAGAGCAGCTCGATATTATCCACAACATGTCGCTACGAATACTCGAGGAACAGGGCATAGAGGTAGTGGGTGAGCGGGCCCTGAATCTGTTTCGAAAAGCTGGGGCGTCGGTAGATGGCGATGGAGTCGTTTGTATCGCGCGGGAGCTGCTGCTCGATACCGTCGCACAGGCCCCCGAAACGTTTACAGTCACGCCTCGCAATGCGGAACAGGCCTTACATGTCGGCGATGACGTTATTAACTTTGGGCTGGTGTCAGGTCCGCCAAACGTTCACGACAATATCAACGGCCGGCGAGCGGGCAATTTCGAAGATTACAAGAAGCTGATCAGCTTCGGTCAGTACTTCAATGTTTTGACTTTCTTCGGAAATCAGGCCACTGCGCCGACCGACATGCCGGCTAACTCGCGGCACCTCGACACCACCTTGGTCAACCTGACTTTATCCGACAAGGCATTTTTCACGACCGGAATCGGTGCCGGTCGCTCTCGTGACGCAATCGAAATGTCGGCGATTGCTCGCGGCCTCAGTCTCGAAGAAATGAAAAACAGTCCAAGTGTGATGACCAACATCAACGTCAATTCGCCACGCAAACTGGACGATTCGATGGCATACGGTGCCATGCAAATGGCGCTATTCGGACAGCCCGTGGCGGTCACGCCGTTCACTTTGATGGGAGCTATGACACCTGCCACAATGGCTGGCGCACTGGCTCAGCAAAACGCTGAAGCATTGCTCGGTATTGCGTTGCTGCAACTTACGCGGCCCGGTACCCCGTCGATATACGGTGCATTTACCTCCAACGTCGATATGAGATCAGGATCGCCGGCATTCGGAACGCCGGAAAACAGTCTCGCCAATATCGCCGGAGGCCAACTTGCTCGACGTTACAAACTGCCTTATCGAACCAGTGCGTGCAATGCTTCGAATGCGGTAGACGCGCAAGCGATATATGAAACACAAATGGCTCTGTGGGGTGCAGTGATGGGCCACGGCAACCTGGTCTACCATGCGGCAGGCTGGCTTGAAGGTGGACTGGTCGCATCGTTTGAAAAGCTCGTCATTGACTGCGAGATGCTGCAGCAGATGTCCGCAATGCTGCAGCCGCTCAAAATTGACCTGGCCGAAGTAGGACTGGAAGCCATGCAGGAGGTTGGTCCTGGAGGCCATTTCCTCGGCTGCGATCATACTCAAGAGCGGTACAAGACGGCGTTTTATGCTCCGTTCCTAAGCGACTGGCAAAACTATGAGAACTGGACGATAGCTGGTTCGAAAGATGCCACGGCGAGAGCAACGGAGCTCTGGCCGAAGATACTGGCCGAGTTCACGCCGCCACCGACCGATGCCGCGGTTCAAGAGGAACTCGAAGCTTATGTCGCGAAGCGTAAGGAAACACTGGGACGAGAAGAGCCGATGCTGGAGCCGAGTGACTAAATGCCCTCGGCGATTTCTGGACAACAACGCAATCGCACATACAAAATAGTAGGCTAGGCGTAGGGGAGCACAAGACCATTTCCAATTCATCTGAGAAATCGCATCGCTTCCTGTTCATGCTGGGTCTCATTCTCGCGGGCGAGGCAGTATTTGCACTGCCGTTTCACGTCGCACGTTTCTTCCGTCCGACCGTACTCGAGGTGTTTTCGATCTCGGCCACCGAACTCGGTGCTGCGCAGGGCGTATATGGCATCGTAGCGATGCTGGCCTATTTCCCGGGCGGTCCGTTGGCAGACCGTTTCTCGGCACGCAAGTTGCTCGCAACGTCGTTGTGGGCGACGGCTGCCGGTGGCCTTTACATGGCGACATTTCCCAATTATCAAGGTGCATTACTAGTCTGGGGTTTCTTCGGCATTACCACAATCCTGCTGTTTTGGGCGGCATTGATTCGCGCAACACGGGACTGGGGTGGTCACGATGAGCAGGGACGTGCGTACGGTCTGTTGGATGGCGGCCGAGGCATTCTTGCGGCGGGGCTGGCGTCCATCGGCGTGATGATATTCGGCATGGC
>CAYWBZ010000048.1:4129-13823 GCA_964456535.1 uncultured Woeseiaceae bacterium
GAGGTCGACGCAGCACGAGTCGTCGCCATCGGTTCGTGGATGCGACCCATTGCAGCTCTCGGCGCCGGCTTGCTCGGCGACCGCTTCAATGTATCGCGCATTACCGTGCTTGCGTTCGTCTTGTTGCTTGCCTCGGATCTTTTTTTCGCAGCGACAACGCCGATACCGGGTGCGGCTTGGGTGCTGCTCGGGAACATATTGATTGGCGCAGCATCCATATTCGGCCTCAGAGGCTTGTACTTCGCGTTGTTCGAGGAGGCCAAGGTGCCGGCCGCCTTGACCGGCACAGCGGTCGGTTTTGTCTCGGTGATCGGCTACACGCCCGATATCTTTGTGTCCTATGTCGCGGGTGTATTTATTGACCGCACACCCGGGGTTGTGGGGCACCAGCACTTCTTCTGGTTCCTGTCGGCGTTCGCCCTGATTGGTGTCATCGCCAGTTATGCCTTGATGCGGCTGCTGCACTCGGTCAGGCGAAGGGCGGCGACGCCGTAACGCCAAACCTGTAAAGTCATCTTTCTGATGGTAGGAAGCCAAGCATCAATTGAGGTACAAGAGATGAAAATCGGTGCTGCACAGTTTGCAAGTGAATTGGGCGACATAGACGCCAACGTTGAAAATCATCTCGATTGGATCGCGCGCGGACGAAGTGAGAAGCTCGATCTACTGGTTATGCCCGAATTGTCGTTGACCGGTCACTACGGTACCGACGCGCTTCTAGACGGTGCGATGACATGCTCGGATCCCCGGCTGATCCGGCTGGCTGAGGAGACGGGCGAGATGATCTCGGTCGTCGGATTTATCGAGGAAGGGCTGGCGGCACAGTTCTACAACACCGCGGCAATGCTGAAGGACGGAAAGGTCGTCCATTTGCACCGCAAGCTAAACCTGGCTAACTATGGCAAGCTCGAGGAAGGCAAGCACTTTGCAACGGGCCGGTTTGTCGAGCCCTATACGCTCGACAAGGACTGGCGTGCCGGCCTGTTAATCTGCGCCGATCTCTGGAACCCGGCGCTGACACACCTTGCGTTTCTGCGCGGGGCGACGCTCATGATCACGCCAGTCAGCTCCGGCATCGAAGCCGTTGGCCCGACATTCAATAACCCCGGCGGTTGGGAGCTGGCAATGCGCTTCTATGCAATGATTTACGGCGCACCGTGCATAATGGTCAACCGCATAGGTATCGAGAAAGACCTCACTTTCTGGGGCGGCTCTCGCATTATTGACCCATTCGGTGTCGAAATTGTGGTCGCCGGAAGCGACGAGGAAATGATTACGGCCGAACTCGATTTCGATCAGGTTCGCAGAGCACGCTTCCAGCTGCCGACCGTGCGTGACAGCAACATCAGTCTCGTCCATCGCGAAATCAGCAGATTGATCGAAAGTCTTGGTGTTCCCGATTTTATCGATGCGCAGAGGTAAGACAACGAAAATGCGCGGTCATGTTCTCAGCAACGAAGACCGAGCAATTCACTACGTTCCATAAACAGATGATGACGGTATTGAAGGGCATATTCCGATGATGTCAGGTTTCTCTGGTACTCGGGCCACGTTTCATCTCCTCTGGTCGCGCTCACGACTTTGTTTTTCATGTGTGGTTTTAGTACCGCACTGAACGATATCCTCATACCGCATCTAGAAAAACGTATTCTCACTCAACTCGTTTCCGATCAAATCGGAAGTTTTTTGCCATTGCCGAATACGCAGATCAAACGCAAGACCCACACAAATCATGCGGTGCCTTCGCTTAAACAATATAGTTAGTAACTAGGCCTTCTTTGCTGCTATTGCGCCGCTCGACTGGCGCACGATCAGTTCGCTGGACAAAGTAGTGTCGGCTACCGTCTGGCCGTTAAGAAGGCTAAGCAAGCTCTCGACCAGCACACGCCCGGCCCACCGAATATTTTGGCGAACCGTGGTCAGAGTCGGGCTGCTATAGCGAGCGAGTCCGATATCATCGTATCCGACTATCGCAATATCCGCCGGGACGCGCAGGCCGGACTCGTTGATTGTTGCGATAGCGCTAAGCGCCATTACGTCGCTGCTGCACACGGCCGCGTCGAATTTTGTACGACTTCCAAGCAATTCCTCGATAGCATCGCGGGCACGTTCCATTTCGAAAGGAACTTCTATTTGAAGCCGGGGATCGAATTTGACGCCGTGTTCTTTTAAGGCCTTCTTGTAGCCGGAGAATCGCAAAGCAATTTCCGGAAGATTGACGTCGCCGAAAAACGCGATATGACGTCGACCCAATTCCAGCAGGTGATTAGTAGCAATATACCCGCCCGCGGCATTGTCACCACCCACTCGACAATAGGATTGATTCGGCATCTCGGCCCCCCAAACAACCATCGGCGTGTCGGAATTCGCGATCGCGTTCAATTCGCTGTGTTGCTCTCCCTGCCCAATAAAAATTACGCCGTCCGAATTCCGAAAAACACGGCTGTCTTGCAGCTCCAGGATATTGGCAATCGGGGCGTGCGAGAGAAACAGATCAAGATCATGCTCAGCAAGGCAATCTGCGATACCGCCCAGCATTTCCAGAAAGAAAGGATCCGACATGTGTTGTTCAGACTTGATGTTGAGCATGAAAACGACAGAAATAACGCCAGTCTTCTGCAGGCGAAAGTTCCGAGCTCTTTGGTTGACCTGGTAATTATGTTTTTCGGCTAGCTCACGAATTCGAGATTTCGTTTTTTCATTGACGCGCGGGCTGTCGCTGAGTGCTCGGGAAATCGTGCCGCGCGTCACACCGGCAATATCAGCCAGTTCTTGCATGGTGATCCGTGCTTTCACTTTGTTTTGGCTCATTGCTGCGTCCAGATCTTTCGATGGCACTTGCTGCGGTTTGCGCAAATGCGAGATCGAGAGGATGTCCAAGAAAATAGGAATTGTCAATTATAACAAAACCTTAGCGCGCTGTACAATCGATTGTATGATCTTTGTTGGCAATCGATTGTATTTTGTCGTAGCCTGAGCTCGTCCTAATTTCGCCCAAGCTGGGCAGAATAATTCACCGGGGGGTATCACCAAATGGCAATCTCAATTCGTGGCCGACTCTTAAGCGGCTTACTGGTAACGGCAGCTGCTGCTGCGTTCAATCCAAGTCCGGCATTCGCACAAGTTGAGGACGAGGTAATCGAAGAAATTTTCGTAACGGGTGTTCCGCGAGGCGGGGCTACCAAGCTTGAGGCAAGCGTATCGGTAAGTGCGGTGCCCAATGAGAATGTCATGCGACTTGCGCCGCGATCAGTTGCTGAAGTTTTCCGAAGTCTGCCAGGCATCAGAGCAGAATCTTCTGGTGGTGGCGGCAACGCGAATCTGACCATCCGGGGAATTCCTCTGGCGACCGGCGGTTCAAAATACATGCAAATTCAGGAAGACGGACTGCCTGTCCTCGAGTTTGGCGACATTAACTTCGCCAATACCGATAACTTCGTTCGATTTGACTCCTCCGTCGATCGCATAGAGTCCATTCGCGGTGGCTCTGCCTCAACGTTCGCGAGTAACTCACCGGGCGGTATCATCAATATCATCAGTAGAACTGGTGGCAACGACGAGGGCAGTATCGGACTTACGTTTGGAGCGGACTACGATGAGTTTCGGACTGACTTTCAATATGGTGGCATCCTTGCCGATGACTTGAGTTATCACATAGGCGGCTTCTTCCGAGACGGAGAGGGCGTGCGCGATACCGGGTTCAACGGTGACAATGGCGGTCAGATCAAATTCAACATCACTAAAGACTTTGACGACGGGTTTCTTCGCTTTTACGTCAAGCATTTGGATGACAAGGTAACCACCTATCTACCATCACCGATTCTGGTCGAGAGTAATGGAAGTTTCGGACCAGTGGCTGGCTACGACGCCAGCTCGCAGACGACGCACTCGCAAGCGACCAACAACATTACTTCATTTGATCAGTTCGGTAACCCGGTTGGCAGAGCGGTGTCGGACGGAATCGAGTCCAAAGTTACGGCCTTTGGCTTCGAATTCGACAAAGACATCGACGACACCTTGACGATCAATAACAAGTTCCGAACCTCAAGTGTCACGGGCGGCTTTATTTCACCGTTTACAGACGGATTTGCTGGTGGCACAGACACCATCTCAAATAAAGGTGCTGCCTTGTGCGCTGACGCGAGTGTAGGTGGCGTTAGCATTGATTGTTCTGGAGGCGTTGTAGCAACGATCAATGGACAGGTCGCCGATCCGAACCAGCTGGCCTATACAAATCTAACGTTCGATACGACGTTTGATGATGTTGGGCTCATGGTCAATGATTTCAAAATTACCAAGCAGTTAGACAACGTTTCCATAACGGGCGGTGTGTATTACTCAAAGCAGAATATTGATATCTCCTGGAACAGCTGGCACACACGTATGCAGACGCTGAGCGGGACCAATTCCCAGAATATTCATTACGTGGCAACGAACGCAGGAATCGATGCGAGCGGTGCACCGGTTGACGTGGTTCTTGCCGATAACGGAGCCTTAACGCAAAGCTTTCTTGCCTGGGATTGGGATCTTGAGTACACAACATTCGCGCCCTACCTGAATATAGGTTTTGATATCGGTGATCGGCTCACGATCGATGCCAGTGTCCGTCGCGACGATGTCGAGGCACGTGGGCGACGCTTGGATGCGTGTTGCGGAGGCAATGTATCGACAGACCTGAACGGTAACGGTTCGATCGGACAATACGCGGTGGTCGGCGGCGTGATCACGCGCCTCGACAGTGACGCATTGCTGGAAAACTCAGGCGCTACATCAGGTGGATTCATTAGCGGTGGTGTGCGCAGTCTCAATGAAAACAACGCGGCCGTTACTAACGTCAATTACGATGCGGACAATACGGCATTTTCGCTGGGTGGTGCGTACATTCTTAACGATGACTCGTCGGTCTTCCTTCGCTACAGTGACGGTGGACGCGCGGTCGGCGATCGACTGACGCAGGTCGCCGGATCACTAAAACCCGACGGCAGTCTCACCAGCACGACAGATGGTTACGACAACGTCACTCAAATCGAGCTTGGTTACAAATATCTCGGTAGCGACTGGTCACTGTTTGCGACCTACTTCAACACTGAGGTCGAAGAAACCAACTCGGAAATCACCAGCGGTCTTACTTTTATTCGTGAATATGAAGCGGACGGAATCGAGTTCGAGGGTGAATACTCTATCGGCGAATCGTTCAGCGTTAGCGGCAACGCGACCTGGAGTGATGCTGAGATTTCCAGTGACCTGACGAATCCGGGCGTGGTCGGGAATACGCCACGTCGCCAGGCAGATTTCATCTGGACTATCACGCCTGATTACAGCACAGACTATTTCTCTGTCGGTGCAACCTTGCAGGGGTCAACCGATTACTTCGTGCAAGACAACAACAGCCTTAAGCAAGACGCTTACAATCTCATTCATCTGTACGGCACCTGGTACGTCACTGACGATCTGTCACTTAGCCTCAACGTGAATAACCTCACTGACGAATTTGTGATAACAGAGTCAGAAGAGGGATCTGCGAACGCAGGTGATATCGTCAGAGCACGAGCACTAAGCGGCACGTCGACATCGATCGGCGTTACGTATAACTTCTGAGATCGCTAATTTGCGGGCGGCGCAAGTGGACAGACCCACTTGCGCCACACTGCTGCGGCTTGCAAAGTGTGGTTGATCAATAATGATCGCTGAAGGTGATTCGAGGCCAATTAGGGGGCGACAAGTAAATGCGTAATGCCGTTCAACTAATTGCCTATGTCGACCGTCTGGCAGGCGACCTGTCCGGCGTGAAAGCGCTGCTCAATAGTGAGTTAGCCAGTCTTTTTGGCGGCGTCCACTTGCTGCCGTATTTCACGCCTTATGACGGGGCCGATGCTGGCTTCGATCCGGCAGATCATTTATCGGTGGATGAGCGGCTGGGTGACTGGGATTCCTTGCGCGATCTGTCGGATGTGACATACGTCATGAGTGATTTGATCGTCAATCATGTATCCGATGCGTCACGACAATTTCAGGATGTCGTGCGTCGGGGAGACCAGTCTGAGTTTTGGGAGTTATTTCTAAAGCGAAGCGATATTTTTCCGGATGAAATTTCTTCAGAGGATATCGACAAAGTCTATCGCCCGCGTCCTGGCTTGCCATTTACGACGTTGACACTTGACGACGGGACTACACACGATTTCTGGACAACGTTCAGTCCGCAGCAACTGGACATAAACGTCGAGTGCCCTGCTGGTCGAGCCTACCTTGAATCAATTCTCGATATTCTGGCGGAGTCTGGTGTTCGGGGTATTCGTTTGGATGCCGCTGGCTACGCGATCAAGCGACGTGGCACGGAATGTTTCATGCTGCCCGAAACCTTCGATTTTATAGAAGTACTTCGCCAATCTGCTGCCGATCGCAAGATGGATGTGCTGGTCGAAATACACTCCCACTACCAGACTCAGATCGATATTGCCGAGCGAGTCTCCTGGGTCTACGATTTTGCGCTCCCACCACTGGTTCTTCACACTCTCTTCACCGCCAACTCGGTGGCGCTCAAAGAGTGGCTCTCGATCTCTCCTCGAAACTGCATTACGGTTCTTGATACGCATGACGGTATTGGGATCGTCGATGCTGCCGGTGACGGTGAGCGAACGGGTCTTCTCGACGATGCGCAGATTGAGGAGCTCGTGGCGCAGATCGCCATTCGGACCAATGGTCAAAGTCGCCTTGCTAGTGGACAGGCAGCTTCCAACCTGGATATTTATCAGGTCAATACGACCTTCTATGACGCACTTGGTCGATCGGACAAACTGTACTTGCTCGCCCGCGCAATGCAGTTTTTCGCGCCCGGCGTGCCGCAAGTCTATTACGTGGGTTTGCTGACCGGAGAGAACGATACACAGTTGTTAGAAAAGACGGGCGTAGGTAGAGATATCAATCGTCACTACTATACCAGCGCCGAAATTCACACCGCGATGCGTAAACCTGCGGTCGAATCGTTGCTTGCAATGATCAAGCTGCGAAATACAGCCCGTGGTTTTCAGGGCGATTTTGATATGCCTGATTGTATGAATGATCAATTGCACATGCGATGGCAAATGGCCGATGACAGTATTGAGCTATTCGTTGATTTCAAGAAAGGCAGCGGCGTAATCACGCAGCGTGAAAACGGTACTGTTAGTCAATACACTGTCTCGGACACCTTCAACAAAGTGCCAGACGATAAAATACAGAGGTCCCGTCAATGAGCAGTGCGCAGTCAGGTCAAAATCTTAGAGTTATTCGGTGGCTCACGTATTTGATGTTCATGATGTTTGCGATGACCACAGATGCGGTAGGTGTGATCATCCCCGAGGTCATGAAGTCCTTCGACCTGAGTATGACAGCCGCTGGCCTGTTGCATTACGGACCCATGATGGCTATCGCGTTGGCTGGAATACTCCTGGGATACCTGGCCGACAAGCTCGGGCGAAAGAAAACGATAACGCTTGGACTCGGGCTATTCGCGATCAACTCCTATCTTTTCGTATTGGGCGAATCGTTCGGCTTTTATCTTACTTTGATGATGTTGTCGGGATTGGCGATCGGCGTATTCAAGACGGCCGCATTGGCCCTGATCGGCGATATATCCCAGTCGACAACGGAACACACTTCGACTATGAACGGTGTGGAGGCGTTCTTCGGCGTCGGCGCTATTATCGGGCCGCTCATCGTGACTTATTTGCTCGCTCAGGGCATTGCTTGGAAATGGCTATACGTGATTGCCGGAACATTATGCGTCGTGCTTATCATCACCGCCTCATTGGTGCACTATCCGCAGACAATGAAGGCCACGGATGAGCCTATCAATCTCGCGAGAACGCTCAGGATGACCAAAGACCCTTTTGCACTGGGTTTCTCGCTAGGCGCGTTTCTGTACGTTGCTACCGAAAGTGCCATCTACGTCTGGATGCCGACATACCTGATAGGCTACGAAGGCAACGCGATGTTACTGGCAAGCTATGCGCTCACAATATTCTTTGTTCTACGTGCGGCGGGCCGCTTTGTGGGTATCTGGATGATGGCGCATTTCAATTGGGCCGCAGTCCTGACTCTTTTCAGTGGTGCAATAGCCGTGTGTTTTCTTGCCAGCGTCCTAGGCGGCAGAGAGTGGGCGGTGTTCTTGTTACCGCTCTCCGGTGTCTTTATGTCGGTTATCTACCCGACCTTGAATTCCAAAGGCATCAGCTGTTTTCCGAAGAACAAGCATGGCGCGGCTGCAGGAGTTATCTTGTTCTTTACGGCGCTGGGCGCTGCATTCGGTCCGCTTAGCATGGGTGTGGTGAGCGACGCCTTTGGAAGTGACGCGAAATATGGCTTCCTCCTGGCCAGTGTATTTGCGAGCATTCTGTTTGTTGGATTCTTATACAATTTACTCGCGGATCCAACGAAGCAACGCCTTTCAGATCTCGATCAGAGTGAGTATCTTCCAGATTCGCCATGAGTATCGCGGTTCTCGGCGAGGCACTGGTTGATTTTATCGTTGGCGACGATGGTGCCTATCGTCCGCATCTTGGTGGTTCGCCCTACAATGTCGCCATCGGGCTTGCACGGCAGGGCGTAGACGTCAGCTATCTTTCGCCGTTCTCTGACGACACATTTGGCGATCAGCTGCAGGATTCTCTCGAGATCGAAGGCGTCGCGGTCCCGGTCGTAAGGCGATCATTTTGGCCGACGTCGCTGGCACTCGTGACGATTGATGATGAAGGGCTTCCCACTTATCGCCTATATCGCGAGGGTGTTGCCGATAAGGACACGTCAATTGAGGAAATCGTGGCTAATTTGCCAGCCGATCTGCAGGTTTTCCACACTGGATCGCTTGCGATTACTCCCAGCCAGCTTCCGAAAATTCGCGAGCTTTTTGGGTTGATGCGTGAGCGTGGAGTTGTTGTCAGTGTCGACATAAATATTCGCTTAGGAGCTAGTCTCGATACGGACGCGTACCTGGACGGAGTGAGATCTTTGCTGGGTGAGGCTGATATTGTGAAAGCGAGCGACGAGGACCTGGCGGCGCTGCAAATTAACGAGAATCCGCGAAAAAGTGCTGAGATAGCATTCTCCGAGATGAGTTCCGGCATGTTTCTCCTTACCGAAGGGCGAGGTGGCGCAGTCCTGCACACAGCGCAAGGGACGATTGAAAAGAGTGCCTATCCCATCGCTAATGTAAGAGACACAATTGGTGCAGGCGACACATTTCACTCCGCATTCCTGGCATCACTGTGTTGCAGTGGTGTTATCCGCGAGCCGCTCGCTGGCATAAACCTTGAGGCCCTGGGCGATGCCGTGGATTTTGCGTGCGCGGCAGCAGCAATCAATGTGTCGCGCGTTGGATGTTCCCCGCCGACCAAAGACGAAGTGGACGAATTTATCGATTCCACACGACGGTGAATCCAATTTGACCGTTGCTGTCTCGCGTATTCTGTTGCGGGAGTTTTGCGTGTTTGAGTTGTGCATTGTTGTGCAAAGTAGGGCAGTTCAAGTAACGAGCGCCCTCACGACACTCTTTTAAAACAACAAGTTACAGTTTATTGACCTAACTTCGAACCAGGTGGTCGGGAGTTCGAATCTCTCCGGGCGCGCCAAATTCATCAATAAAGTCAATCACTCAGCGGCGGTTGGCTTTTTTTGGTTTTGGGGTGCTGTCCCATAGATCGGGAACTGTCCCATAGAT
>CAYWBZ010000049.1:0-8528 GCA_964456535.1 uncultured Woeseiaceae bacterium
AAATTCCAGCGCTTGCTCGGGATCATATTCCTGATCTGTGCGGTACTCAGTATTGTATGGCCGTTCATTCCCGTGTCCGAGCGCGATCCGTTCGACGTTGAAGAGATTCCGCCGCGCATCGCTCAGTTGTTGCTGGAAGAAAAGCCTTTGCCACCACCACCGCCACCCGTGGTGGAAGAAGAGCCAGAGCCGGAACCTGATGATCCTGAGCCTGAGCAGGTCGTAGAAGAAACACTCGAGCCTGAGCCCGAGCCGGAACCAGAGCCCGTACCTGATCGAGAAGAAGTCGCTCGAGAGCAGGCACAGGCGGCGCTGATGCCGTTTGCTGAAGACCTCGCGGATCTGGTCGATAATGAATTGCTGGAGCAGGTTGCAGAGGATCGTAACCTGACTGCTTCTGTAGGAGAGGCTGCGCGCAACGAACGCTCGATGATTACATCGAAAGTTGGCACAGCCTCTGGCGGCATCAATACCTCGGATATGAGTCGTAACACTGGCGGATCGGGTATTGCCGGTCGCAATACAACGCGTGTCGTTAGCTCTGTTGCCGGTATCGGTCCGGCGGGCGGCGCAAGCCGTTCGGGTTCAAGTGGCAAAGCATCACGGTCTCGTGAGGAAATCGAGCTCGTGTTCGATAAGAACAAGGGCGCGATATTCGCTCTCTACAATCGTGCACTGCGGCGTGACCCGTCGCTTGAAGGCAAGCTGGTCCTGAAGCTGACGATTGATCCCAACGGTGCGGTGTCATTCTGTGAAATCGTATCGAGCGAGTTGAACGATCCGGAGCTTGAGCGAAAGCTCGTGCAGCGCGTCAAGCTGTTCCGATTTGAAGCGAAAGACGTTGAAGCCATAACGACCACCAAACCGATCGACTTCTTCCCAGCCTAATAGTTGCCAGATGAAGTTCAGCGTTGTCGCGGAGCGGTTCGACCGCGTAAACTGCTGTAATGCAAAAAAATCACTTGTTAGTACTATTAGCGGTGACGCTGCTCGGTGTTGCCGACGCTGCTCGTGCCGAAATATCAATAGATCAGCTTGTTGAGCAAGCGCGAATAGTCGAAGGCGATGTTGCCGTCCGGGACCTGCCGCGCTGGAACGGTGCGCGCAAGATTCTGATTCGTGATATTGGCCTGAACCTCGACGATTTGATCGGTAGCCTCGGCGATGTAGAAGTCATTGCCGTCCCGTCTGTGTCGGAAGCCATGCAACACGCGAGTGACGTTGACGCGATCATCGGATTTTGTAACGCAGAACTTATCGACGCGGCTGCAAAACTGGTCTGGGTGCAGATCTACTGGGCTGGAGCCGAAAGTTGCTTGTCGGTGGAGCGCATCGGCAATGGCGACGTCTTAATGAGCAATATGCAAAAAATGTCGTCGCCGGTAATTGCAGAGCATGCGATTGCGATGATGTTGTCTTTGGCCCGTCAAATACCGCAATTTGTACATGTCATGGGTGACGAGGACAGGCAAGGCCAGGATGAGATAGCGGCCGGGATGACGCCTATTGCGGGCAAGAGACTGCTTGTAGTTGGTCTTGGCGGAATAGGAACAGAGGCCGCACGGCTGGGCGCGGCTCTGGGCATGCGTGTTTCCGGTACTCGCAACAGCTCCAGAGACGGTCCGGAGTTTGTGGAGTATGTGGGTTTATCTCATGAGCTACACGATCTTGCGGCACAGGCGGATGTCATCGTGAACGCGTTGCCGCTGACCCCGGACACGAAAGACTTGCTCGACCGAGAATTCTTCGCAGCGGTCAAGCTTGGCGCGATATTCATTAACGTGGGTCGCGGAGAAACCGTTGTTACAGCCGAACTCATAGCCGCCCTGGAATCAGGTCGCATATCGGGGGCCGGTCTGGATGTTACCGAGCCAGAACCATTGCCTGCCGACAGCCCGTTATGGCAGCGAGATGACGTGATCATTACGCCGCACGTGGCGGGGCGGGGTGGGGAAACTGAACGGCATACTGTATTGCTGATCGAGAATCTGAAACGTTATGTTTCAGGTGATCGATTGCTGAACGTTGTTGATCCGAAGAAAGGCTACTAAGCGACCTATGCCAATGGATTCAGCAGGACGCAGGACGACACTGGACGGGGCGGCTCGCCGCCGTATCTATTTGTTTCGTCACGGATCCGTCGACTACATGGACGGTAACGGGCATGTCGTTCCGGATACCGATATGGTCAACCTGAATGACACCGGGCGTAAGCAAGCGGCTTCGATGCGTGATCTGTTTGCCGATGTGCAAATTGACAAAGCACTGTGCTCGGGCTTGCCGCGCACGCGGCAAACCGGGGAAACCGTGTTGGGCGTGCGGGATATTCCTCTCGAAACAGACTCCGGATTCGCTGAAATACGCCAGCTGGATGGTGAGTATTCCGGCGATTACGATGTTGTTGCGGATATAGCATTCTCTCACTGGCGCGCGCCGGATGATGAGGCGCGGTTCCTGGGTGGTGAGCGCTACAGCGACTTCTACTTGCGCATACGTACCGCGATCATGGGCGTATTAGCAGACTCTTCCTGGCACAGCCTGGCGGTTTTCGCACACGGTGGTACCAATGCTGCGATTCTGGGTTGGGTGACCGGTCTCGAGCTGTCAGCTTTCGGGATTCTCGACCAGGCGACCTGCTGCCTGAATGTTATCGATTTCGATATGGACGAATCCGGACGGATCCTGAGAAAGACGGTGCGCGCGATGAATGTCACGGCAGATGACCCGGTGAAGGGAAATCGACATTCGGGCGATATGGAAACCCTGGCGTACTGGTTGCTCAAACAGGGCAGCGATTCGCAGACACTGTAAACTTGGCGAAGAAGAAGACAGCGATAGCGATGCGCTCTGCCCTTCGGGGTTTGGGTGATGCCAGGATCGCAGAGCATTCCTCACGATTTTTCAAAGCTGGTCCCGGTGAATACGGTGAGGGTGACCGGTTTCTCGGCATTCGCGTGCCAGTCCTTAGATCCAATGTGAAAAAATTTCGCGGCGCACCACTGCGAGGGATCATTGCTCTACTCAAATCAATGTGGCATGAGGAACGGTTGTTCGCCGTGCTACTCTTGGTGCAGGAATACGAGCGCGGTTCTAAAGATGAAAGAGACGCGATATTTGCTGCATACATGGTCAATCGCCAGTACGTAAACAACTGGGATATCGTCGATAGCTCAGCACATTTGATCGTTGGGCCACATCTCGATGCAAACTCACGTGATGTACTCTACGCGCTAGCCAAATCAGAAAGCCTTTGGGATCGTCGCATAGCGATGATGTCGACCTATCACTATATTCGGCAACAGGACTTCAAGGACGCACTGCGAATCGCGCGATTACTGAGAGACGATGAGCACGATCTAATTCACAAAATTGTCGGCTGGATGTTGAGAGAGATTGGCAATCGCGACTCGGCTGCTGAAGAGCGGTTCTTGCAGAGGCACTATAAGAAAATGCCAAGAACTATGTTGCGCTACGCAATCGAAAAATTTCCGGAAGCTCGCCGCAAGGCCTATCTGCATGCAACAGTCTGAGGGCTTCCCGCCCGTTGTCCAGTCGGATGCACGCGTACTCGTGCTTGGCAGTTTGCCCGGGCAGCGGTCACTAGCGGAGCAGGAGTATTACGCCCATCCACAGAACGCATTCTGGCCAATCATGAATGAAATATTCGGTATCGGCGGCAGTTATGTCGAGCGGTGTGCGGGTCTGACGAGGCAAAACCTTGCTTTATGGGACGTGCTGCGAGCGTCGGTTCGGGCAGGCAGTCTGGATGCTGACATACGCCTCGAAACTGCTGCGGTGAACGATTTTGCGGCGTTTCTCTGCAAGTACCCGGGTGTTAAACAAATCGTTTTCAACGGCAAGAAAGCTGAACAGCTGTTCCACCGGCTGGTGCCGGCGGAAGCGTTTCAAGAGGTTCAACTGAGTGGATTACCGTCGACCAGTCCAGCGTACGCGGCATTGCCGTTTAAAGGTAAGCTGAGTGCCTGGAAGTCAGGGCTAATGTTGGTCCAGCCTAATAATGAAAGGAGAGGGGAATGATCGGATACACAACAGTCGGAACCAATAAATTCGACGAGGCGGCGGAGTTTTACGATGCGCTGTTGGGGACGCTGGGCGCAGGTCGTGCGTTCGACGCTGATACATTTATTGCGTGGTCAACCGGACCAAAGGCACCGGCTTTTTCAATTGCCAAACCATACGACGGCGCAGCAGCAACCGTAGGCAACGGTGTAATGATCGCAATTGCGATGGACACGCCGGAAAAGGTCGACGCATTTTACGCGAAGGCGCTCGAGCTCGGTGGCACGGATGAGGGAGCGCCAGGAAAGCGAGGTGACAATTTCTACGCGGGCTATTTCCGCGACCTCGACGGCAACAAGCTCAATGCTTTTTGTTTCGTCTCTAAATAATCTCCAGGAGAATGCAGATGAATGGAGAGGCGATTTTCCTTCCCATGCTGGCGACGATGACATTGACGGCCGTTGTGTGGCACTACATGTACGCAAGAAGAATTCCGGCGATGCGTCGTGCGGGCAAGAGTGCGCAAACCTACACAACACCGGATAAGACGATTGAGCATCTTTCTGACGAAGTGAATTACCCGGCGTATAACCTCAAGAACCTGTTTGAAGTTCCGACCTTGTATTACGGACTATGCCTGTATTTATTTGTGTCCGGCCATGTTGATTCCGCGTACGTCGTTGCGGCCTGGTTGTTCTTCGTGTTCCGCACGCTGCATAGCATCGTGCACTGCACGTCGAACATCGTTATGGCGCGGTTTACTCTTTATGCGGGTGCGGCGCTCGCATTGTGGTTCATGCTGGGCAGGGCGGTGATAACAGAGCTTGTGGTCTACTTCTAGAGAGCACTATCCCCGGTTTCACCCGTGCGGATGCGCCAAACCTGGTCAATGTTGGTGACGAAAATCTTGCCGTCGCCGACCTTGCCAGTCTTGGCCGCATCAACAATCGCTTCCACAACCCGTTCGACAATGTCGTCGGATACAGCGACCTCTATCTTGGCTTTTGGAAGAAAATCAACAACATACTCGGCGCCACGATAGAGTTCCGTATGGCCACGCTGGCGGCCGAAGCCCTTCACTTCACTGACCGTCATACCCTGAATGCCTACCTCGCTTAAGGCATTGCGGACGTCATCCAGTCGAAAGGGCTTAACTATGGCGGTGACTAGCTTCATTTTTTGGTACTCCGGGCAGTGCTATCGGGTTGCCGTATGCTAGCAATAGGCTTGCTCTATGTGTACAACTAAGCTGCATTAGCGGTGGGGCGTAGGATGAGCAGCAATACGGGTCTTCTCAAAGAACGAGCAGGTTGGCTGTATTACGGAGCGGCCGTAATCTACGCTGCCGGCGGCTATGCACTAGGGCTTGCAGGACTCTTCAGCTCGTCTTTGCTGATCGCCGTTTTGGCGACATTACTGCTCGCTCATGCAATGACGATCGCGGCATACCTTATCCACGAATGCGGCCATAATATGGTCTTCCGTCGCCATCGTGACAATGCGACGCTTGGTCGTGCGATGAGCTGGTTATGTGGCGCCGCGTACGGCACTTATGAGGATATGCGGTACAAGCATTTCCGCCACCACGTCGACAATGACGACGTCGTCTGGTTTTCCTATGACGAATTCTTCGAGCGCCACCCGATCATTACCAAAATTACTCGCGTGCTGGAGTGGCTTTATATTCCGGCCCACGACCTGATCATGCACGGAATCATGGTATTTGCGTCCTTTATTATTCCGCAGCGTCGCGACCAACGTGCTCGCAACGTGGTTGTAATCCTGATCCGGGGTGGCTTGTTCGTAACGGTTGCGATCCTGTTTCCGAAGGTTGCACTTCTATACGTCGTGGCTTACCTGATAATGATGCATATTCTGCGTTTCATGGATAGCGTGCAGCACGACTACCCCTACAGCGTTACGCTTTTTGAAACCTCTCGGGCGCCGCACAAGGGTGATGCGGAGTGGGAGCAGGAACATACATTCAGCAATACACTATCACTACGATTTCCCGCGCTGAATTTGCTGGTGCTGAATTTTGGTTATCACAATGCACATCACGCTGATATGAATCAGCCATTTTATCGTCTACCCAAATTGCACGCGCAGCTTCCCGGTGGTGCTAACGCACATGTTATCCCGTTAATACCGCAGCTAAAGTTATATCACCGCAACCGGGTAACAAGGATTTACAATCCACAGCCAGAAAACTATCCGCAAGGCAGCGACTACCTGCGAACGGCGCGGTCCGGTTCCGGCCCAATTGGCGGCAACGCTGCTTCGTTCCTGACTTCGTTCTAGGGAGACCATCGATGTCCGAAAATATAGGAAAGATCGGCTGGATAGATATGACTGTCATGCTCGCGGCAGCTTGTGTTGCCAATGGTGGCGAGTTGCTCGTGGAGCCTCGTGACCTGGCCGGCGGCGCTACATCCGCCCTGTATCAACCTTGAGGCAGTAGTGAATCTTGCAATCAGTATTTGACAGCCACGGGTGGCAAGCTGAGGTAGCAAACCTCGTCGGTGCATCCGATAGCCAGTCGGTAGCCGAACATCTTATAGCGCTCATATGCACAACAGTGTCGAACAATGGCACCAGTTTGTTGGCCTTTCATACCGACGCACCGCCCGAAGTGCTACACCACTCACTGGCCCCCAGTCGTGCAAAACATTATCTCGATCGATACCTGGCCGGTCCGTACCTGCTCGATCCGCTGTACCAAATGGCGTTGCGGCCCGACAAGCCAGCGATGTGCCGGTTTCGTGATACCCAGCCTGACCGGTTCCATTCGAGTGAGTATTACCGCCAATACGTTGAACGCACACATCTTGTTGATGAGATGGATTTTTTGCTCGGCGTATCGTCAACCAGTGCTTTGGTCATCGTTTGTGGGCGGACAGAAAAACGATTTACGCGTGTTGAATTGAATCGACTGAAGCTGATTGAGCCCATTGTGAGGTCAGCCATGCAAAGGCTGTGGGCCAGCCGTGAAGGTGCTGAGTCACATGATGATCGTGATCATGGTATGCACCAACGGTTAACCGAATGTTTCGACAATTTCGGCGAAGACGCATTGACGCAACGCGAGCGAGAAATAACTCAGTTGTTGCTGCGCGGCCATTCGTCCAAGTCCATTGCCCGTGAACTGGGCATTGCACCGGGAACTGTTATGGTTCATAAGCGAAATCTGTTCGCGAAGCTCGGTATCACCTCCCAGTACGAATTATTCTCCAGCTTTATCGACGCACTGTCATATTCCTAGGTTCAATACCCTTGAGCTACCTGTCGGACGGTATGTCATTGCATTTCCTGATCGCCGAGAATGAATCCTGTTCTCCAGAACCTGGACCAATCCGATGTTTGAATTTGATTTTGGACATGGCGAAGAGCTCGACCTGTTGCGCGACACCGTTCGCGATTTCGCCACTGACCGTATTGCACCGCGTGCGGCCGAAATTGACGCCAGCAATGAATTTCCTGCCGACCTTTGGCCGGAGTTGGGCGAACTTGGCTTGCTGGGTATTACTGTCGAGGAAAACTATGGCGGCTCAGAACTGGGTTACCTCGCACATGTCATTGCAATGGAAGAGATCAGTCGTGCATCCGCTTCGGTCGGCCTGTCGTACGGCGCCCACTCGAATCTTTGTGTAAACCAGCTATGCCGCTGGGGGAATGACGAACAGAAGCAGAAATACTTGCCGAAGCTTGTGTCAGGCGAATATCTCGGCGCACTGGCAATGAGCGAAGCCGGAGCGGGTTCTGACGTAATGGGTATGCGGACAACGGCGGTTCGGGACGGTGACCACTATGTACTGAACGGTTCCAAAATGTGGATCACCAATGCACCGCACGCAGACCTCATGATCGTCTACGCCAAAACCGACCCTGATGCAGAGTCGCACGGCGTTAGCGCGTTTCTCATAGAAAGTGGAACGCCTGGATATTCCACGCCACAAAAGCTCGACAAGCTTGGCATGAGGGGTTCCGACACCAGTGAGGTGTTGCTCGAAAATTGTCGAATACCGGCAAGCAGTATTCTCGCTGAAGAAGGCAAGGGCACCGCAATCCTGATGAGCGGTCTCGACTACGAGCGCGTGGTACTGGCGGGCGGACCACTGGGCATCATGGCCGCTTGCATGGACATGGTCATGCCCTACATTCATGACCGCAAGCAATTCGGGCAGGCGATCGGCGAATTTCAGCTCATGCAAGGCAAGGTTGCGGATATGTACACGGCATTGAACAGCTGTCGTGCCTATGTATACGCAGTCGCGAAAGCATGTGACCGCTCCCAGACTACCCGCTTCGATGCTGCAGGATGTATTCTAGTCGCAGCTGAAAAGGCAACCTGGATGGCCGGTGAGGCGATTCAGGCATTGGGCGGCAACGGTTATATCAATGAGTATCCGGCGGGCAGGCTTTGGCGCGACGCGAAACTTTATGAGATTGGTGCCGGCACCAGTGAGATCAGGCGCATGCTGATCGGCCGCGAGCTGTTCAACGCAACC
>CAYWBZ010000049.1:8628-13783 GCA_964456535.1 uncultured Woeseiaceae bacterium
CAGATAGGAAGCACGTGCCAACGATAACGACAAAAATAGATCGGGCATCCGAGGACTTCGAAAAGAATACAGCAGCGCATACGGAGCTGGTCGAAGAGTTAAGAAAGGTCGACGAGTACCTGCTGCAGGGCGGTCCGGAACGTTCACGCGAAAGACATCTGTCGCGTGGCAAATTGATGGCTCGCGACAGAATCAAGGCATTGCTGGATCCCGACACGGATTTTCTTGAGGTTGGTAGACACGCCGCGTGGCGCGTTTATACGGACGACGTACCCAGTGCTGGCATCGTTACCGGAATTGGCCGAATCCACGGGATTGAATGCATGATCGTCGCGAATGATGCGACGGTGAAGGGCGGTACGTACTATCCATTGACGGTCAAGAAACATCTTCGCGCACAGGAGATAGCGGCGGAAAATCGTCTGCCGTGTATTTACCTGGTTGATTCAGGTGGTGCATTTCTGCCGCGACAGGATGAGGTGTTTCCGGACCGGGATCACTTTGGTCGTATCTTCTACAATCAGGCGCAGCTGTCGTCGGCCGGCATTCCTCAAATCGCGGTTGTCATGGGATCCTGCACTGCCGGCGGAGCTTATGTGCCCGCGATGTGCGATGAATCTGTCATCGTGCGAAATCAGGGAACCATATTTCTCGGCGGACCGCCGCTCGTGAAAGCGGCGACGGGCGAAGAAGTTGATGCCGAGACTTTGGGTGGCGGCAGCGTGCATTCCCGAATCTCCGGTGTCACAGACCATCTCGCCGACGACGACGAGCACGCGCTGTCGATCGCACGAGATATTGTCGCCAGCCTGAACCAGTCCCGGCGTTGTTCTGTCGACAGACGAGAACCTGCGGAGCCCAAGTACCCTGCAGAAGAAATATACGGGATCGTATCGCGGGAATACCGCTTTCCTTACGACGTGCGCGAGGTAATCGCGCGGGTCGTTGATGCTTCGGATTTCCAGGAATTCAAGAAGCTCTATGGGGCGACGTTGGTCTGCGGTTTCGCCCATATCGACGGTTATCCGGTTGGCATAATCGCCAATAACGGCATTTTGTTTCCCGAGTCGGCGCAGAAAGGAGCGCATTTCGTGCAGCTCTGTAATCGGCGTCGAATTCCCCTGGTGTTTCTGCAGAATATCACCGGTTTCATGGTGGGTAAGCGTGTGGAGCACGCCGGGATAGCCAAAGACGGTGCGAAAATGGTGAACGCCGTTGCGACGGCAAACGTGCCAAAGTTCACGGTCGTCATAGGGGGTTCCTTCGGTGCTGGAAACTACGCCATGTGTGGTCGTGCCTACGGCCCCAACCTGATGTGGATGTGGCCGAACGCGCGGATCTCAGTGATGGGTGGAGAGCAGGCGTCAATGGTGCTCTCGACCGTGAAGGCGGATGGACTGGAGGCTCGTGGCGAAGAGTGGCCCGAAAAAGAAAAGACCGACTACGAAGAGTCGATTCGTCAGCAATACGAAATCCAGGGAAATCCGTTCTACGCGAGTGCTCGTCTTTGGGACGACGGTGTGATCGATCCTCTCGATACACGACGCGTGCTGGCGCATGGATTATCGGCGGCGATGAACCATCCCGACAAAGATGAGGCTCCGTACGGCATATTTCGCATGTAAGTCCATGTACAATCGGTGCAACCGATATATGGATGAATCATGCCGCTCGACTACGACCTGTTAATGGCGACGAAAGTTACCGACCTCCCCTTAAGTTACGACGATTCCGAAGCCATTCTCTACGCGCTGAGCGTTGGCATGGGTCGCGATCCTATGGATCTCAAGGAATTGCCTTACGTCTATGAGCAGGGGGAGACGTTTAAGACTGTGCCGACTTTGGCCACGGTTCTGGTACCCGACATGTTCCCGCCTGGTCTGGGTTGGGACTTTGGCCAGGTGCTGCATTCCGAACAACGCTTACAGCTCTATCGGCCGCTGCCTCCTAAAGCGGATATTCTTATCAATAAACGGGTCGCTGACGTGTTCGACTGGGGCCCCCGCAAAGGCGCTCTGTTTCTTTTTGAAGCTGAGGGAAGGCTGGCGAGTGATGATACGGCGCTGTTTAACCTGGGTTGCACTGTCATGGCCAGAGGTGATGGCGGCTTTGGTGGACCAACGGGCAAAGGACCTCGGCCACACCGCGCACCACGGCGTGATCCTGACCTGAGCTGTGATATTGCGACTCGCAAGGACCAGGCACTGTTGTTTCGGTTAACGGGTGATCGCAATCCATTGCATGCAGACCCGGCGGAAGCGGCGAAGGCTGGTTTCGGTGTGCCGATATTGCACGGTATGTGCAGCTACGGTATTGCGTGTCGTGCCATACTCAAGACAATCTGTGACTACGACTACACGCTCATTGAAAGCTTCGATGCCCGTTTTACCTCGCCGGTATTGCCAGGCGATGTCATCACGACCGATATGTGGCAGGACGGTAATATCGTTTCATTTCGTTGCACCGTCAAAGACCGTGACACGATTGTGTTGCGAAACGGCAAGTGCGTTCTGACAGTTTGAGACCAGCAGCCTGATGTCTGAAATAGTTCAAATCGAAATTGACGGCCATGTCGCTGACGTGACATTGAATCGTCCGGACAAACTGAATGCGCTCGACCTGAATATGTTCGCTGCGCTTGCCGAGGCGGCAGACTCTATCGCCAGCGATAAATCCATTCGTGCAGTTGTCTTGCACGGAGCGGGTGGTAACTTTTGTGCGGGAATCGACCTTAGCGTTCTGGGGGAAAGCGATCTCGATTTTTCCAAGACGCTGGATACTACCGTCGACCCCTCACCAGCGAACTTTTTCCAGCGAGCGGCGTATGCATGGCGAGAGTTACCCATCCCGGTGATTTGTGCGCTTGAGGGGGTTGTGTTTGGCGGTGGCCTGCAGGTGGCTCTGGGTGCTGATATTCGTTACGCGAGCCCGGATGCCAGGCTTTCGATCATGGAGTCCAAATGGGGATTGATTCCGGACATGGCGATCAGCACAACACTGCGGGGCCTCGTAGCACCAGATCACGTCAAGGAACTCGCCTGGACGGCCCGCGTCCTTGATAGCACAGAAGCCAAGACACTCGGTCTCGTCACAGCGGTGGTAGACGATCCACTGGCTGCCAGCCGCAAACTCGCCGCCGAATGTGCGGCACGATCGCCGGACGCGATACGTGGCATCAAGGCGCTCGTCAATGACGCCTGGCAAGTATCGGATGCTGATGCCCTGGCTCTGGAGGCTCGCCTCCAAAGCGGCATTATCGGTGGTAAGAATCAGCTGGAGGCCGTAAGCGCCAATTTGAGTAAGAGAGAACCGAACTTCAAGGACTAATAGCGACAGGGCAGGTAACAGAGCCGGAACTTTGCATCGGCGGGTTACTCCAACAATCAGGAATCCCAAACGGAAACGGTTTTACTAACTTGACCAAAGTGCAGAAAATTCTCTTTGTTGCGGCGCTGATGAGCGTATCCGCTACAGGCTTTGCGCAAAGGTCCTCAGAGCTGTCTGCTGATCTCCCGGACAGTCGTACCATGGCGGTTCAGGACAAAGTTGAACGTATCTTCGATGCCGGTGAATTCGAGCGGGCATTTTTCATTTACCGCAATGAGCTTGCACCTATCGGTGACAAGTACGCTCAATACATGGTCGGATTTATGTATCACACCGGCCTGGGCGTCGAAGAGGACAGTGTTTCGGCTGCGGCCTGGTATCAATTGGCGGCTGAGCGGGATACACGCGAATTTGTTGTCGTGCGCGACCGGCTATTGCATGTAATGGATCAGGACGATGCTAATCTGTCACGAGTACTGTATCGCGAGCTTCGACTTCGTTATTGCGACCTTGCAGTATTGCTATCTTCCATCAAGCGAAACATGAAGGAGCTTCAGGGGAGAACAGGTTCTCGCGTAGGTGGTCAAAGCAGCCCCGTCACGGTCATCGAAAATCGTGCGAGCCGGTTTAGCTCAGGGTCTGACTACTACGGCAACATTGAAGAGGAACTCGAAGCTCGAATGAGACTCTTGAAGGAAATTGGCGACTTCACTGACCTGGACACTGATGTGAATCAAATTAATATGCATGACCTCGAACGCAGGGTGCAGCAGCATATCGAAGCAGAAGTAGGTTAGCCGCTACAGACCACGCGCCAATATGTCGGGAAATTCCTGAATCAGTTTTTGGGCCAATTTCGGGTCGCCGTGAAACCACTTCGGAATCCAGTTGATCGCGCCCATAATCGCATTGCCAGTCATTCGAACATTGCACGCTGCAACGCTGCCGTCCTTGATACCCGCTTCCAGAACCGCTTCGAAATTCTTGCTGTGCTGTCGGGATAGGGCCAGGACTTCGTCGCGATGTTCAGGTTTCAGCGACGGGACCTCACTCATAATCGCAATAGGTCCACGGTCTCCGACCATCATTTCAATGTGATAGCGGAAGTATCGCAGGATGATATCCATCCCGTTTTCACCTTCAGAGCATGCCCGGTCCAGCGCTTCGCGTCCGAGATCGGCCGCTCGCACGTAGCAGAGGTAGACGAGTTGCTCTTTATTGCGCACGTAGTAGTAGAGCGCGGCGTCCGTTAAACCGAGCAAGTCGGCGACATCGCGAAGCGATGTACCGCTATATCCCTTTTGATTGAAACACTGAGCTGCGGCTTTGAGCATGCGCGCTTTTTGCAGCTGAAATCGGGTTTCCTCGGCATCTCGTGCCATGTCGTAATGCGCTCCGCCCGTCAGTTGTGAGATGGGTACTTGAGTTCTGAGTCAATCTGCATTATTTTAATCTGGATTAAAATAATTGCAACCCGTAAAGTCACTGATTTTTAAGGAATTTTGTCAATGAGTACTGCAGAAAGCGATCTGCCAGGCGTTTCTGGCGAGACGCGCGAGGCGCCGCTGCGTTTCGTGACAGCAGCGTCTTTGTTTGATGGCCACGATGCGGCCATCAATATCATGCGGCGCCTGATACAGGCGCGTGGCGCCGAGGTGATTCATCTCGGCCACAACCGCAGTGTTGACGATATTGTGCGTGCCGCCATTCAGGAAGACGCAGACGGTATTGCGATCAGCTCTTACCAGGGCGGTCATAACGAATTCTTTCGCTACATGATCGATCGCTTGCGTGAGTCCGGTGCCGGTCATATCAAGGTATTCGGCGG
>CAYWBZ010000050.1:0-7484 GCA_964456535.1 uncultured Woeseiaceae bacterium
TCGATTTTTGCGTGCCCGTCTGCGGGACTCATCCAATTATTATTCGGCCCGGCTTCCTCTGCCTCGTCGGTGCAGACGAAGGTCAGGTGCTCGACGCGAGCGACATCTCTGGGGTCCG
This sequence comes from uncultured Woeseiaceae bacterium, assembly GCA_964456535.1. GTDB lineage: Bacteria > Pseudomonadota > Gammaproteobacteria > Steroidobacterales > Woeseiaceae > UBA1847. The sequence continues at coordinate 119 of CAYWBZ010000050.1, forward strand.
ACCGGTGCAGATAGCAATTTGGATATTGCTCCTGATTCAGCGTCGTGAGAGTGCCATCGGACAGCATTATCTCGATAAATTCCTGATATTCGTCGTCGCTGCCTGTGCACCAGTGAATAGCGTCAGGTTGAGAATGGGCTGCCGCCTGGTCTACCCAGGATTGCAATGCCGATAACTTGGTCGTCATTGGAAGGTTCTCTGTGTCAACGGTCATGATCAGGTGGCGAATTATACTGAACCGAAGTCAAAAAGCAGCATGTAAATCCGTATTTCAGCTAAAGCCAAGTCGTCTCGAACCGTGTAATCTTCTGGCCGTGAAAACCCTGACTGATTTCTTCGGCGAGCAAAGCCCACTCAAAGACCTGTTACCCGGATTCCAGCCCCGGGCCGGACAGGGCTGGATGGCTGAAGCGGTCGCGGAAGCCATCTCTAAATCGGACAAACTGGTGGTCGAAGCCGGTACCGGCACAGGCAAGACATTCGCTTACCTGATTCCAGCATTATTGAGCGGTCGCAAGACCATAATCAGTACCGGTACCAAGGCGTTGCAGGATCAGCTCTACCACCGTGATCTGCCGCTGGTTGGCAAGGCCATAGGCCGGCCCGTGACGACAGCGCTTCTCAAGGGACGCGCTAATTACCTTTGTCTGCAACGTCTTGATCAGCTGACGGATCCCGCATCGACACTGGTTGAAGACCTGAACGATGTTCGGGAGTGGCGCTATCGAACGGTGAGTGGCGACAAAGCTGAGCTGATCGAGGTGCCTGAGGATTCTCCGATTTGGCCGTTGGTGACTTCCACCGCGGATAATTGTCTCGGCCAGAAATGCCCCGAATATTCCCATTGCCATGTTGTAAAGGCACGCAAGGCTGCTCAGGAAGCGGACCTGGTGGTTGTCAATCATCACCTGTTGCTCGCCGATCTGGCGATGAAAGAAGAAGGCTTCGTTGAATTCCTGCCGGGAGCTGAGGCTATAATTCTCGACGAAGCGCACCAGGTACCTGATCTTGCGGTGCAGTTTTTCGGTGTGCACCTGGGCAGTCGTGAGCTGGAACGACTGGTCGAAGAGGCTCGCGCTGCGACACTGCCGTTTTCACAACCGGAATTGAATCGCCGAATCGACGCATTACAGACCGCCATTCGTGAATTGCGGGCCGAAGCGCCGCGCAAAGAAGGGCGTCATGAGCTCAGCGAAGTCATGACTGAACTTCGCGAGCCGTTCGATAACCTGGCGCACACGATGCACGATGTTCAGATCGCGCTCGCCGACCTCGGCGATGCTTCGATCGAGCTGGAGAAAATTCACGAGCAGCTTGTCGGGCTGGCGGAAAGACTAACTATCCTGGTTAGCGACGACGCTTGGGACGGCATGCGCTGGCTCGAGATTCATCCGCGCAGCCTGCAGTTACACCTCACGCCGCTCGACGTCTCGGAGAAGCTTAACGGTTTGATTGATAAGGGCCATCAGGCGTGGATATTCACGTCTGCCACGCTCGCTGTCGGCGACGATTTCTCGCACTTCGGTACGCGCATGGGTTTGATCGGGGTCGCCGGGCTGACTTTTCCGAGTCCTTTTCCGCTGCAACAGAACGGCCTGATTTACCTGCCCGAGAATCTCCCACAGCCTTCGGATCCGGGGCATACCGCTGCCATGCTGGAAGAGGTAACACCGTTACTGGATATGATTGACGGCGGCATGTTTTGCCTGTTTACGAGCCACAGGGCTCTGAACAATGCGAAGAAGTGGTTCAAGACGAACAAGTCGGTATTGGGTGGTCGCACGCTTCTGGCGCAAGGAGATGCACCCCGAGACGACTTGTTGCGCCGTTTCCGGCAAATAGGCAACGCGGTGTTACTGGGAACCGGCAGTTTCTGGGAGGGCGTGGATGTTCGTGGACCGGCACTCAGCGTTGTAGCGATCGACAAGCTGCCGTTTGCGTCACCCGCGGATCCGTTGATGATGGCGAGGCTTGAGTTCATACGTCGGCAAGGCGGCAACGGATTCATGGACCATCAATTGCCGCTGGCTGCATTGTCGCTGAAGCAGGGTGCCGGCCGCTTGTTGCGTGATCAGACGGATTACGGTGTTGTTGTGTTGTGCGACCCCAGAATCACCGGGAAACGATACGGCAAGATGTTCCTTGAGTGCCTCGAGCCGATGCCCTCGACATCCGCACTGAATGAAGTGTCCAGTTTTTTGGCCGCACATAAACGAGCTGCCGCGTGAAGTTGCTGGCGATTGATACATCGTCCCTCGCGTGCACGGTTGCGCTCAGCATTGGCGATGAGCTGATCGAGCGCCACGAGGAACAAGAACGCGAACACACGCGCCTGTTGATGCCAATGATTCGTGATGTTCTCGATCAGGCCGGAATCGCGCTTACGGATCTGGACGCTATCGTAATGGGAAATGGTCCTGGCTCGTTCATTGGCATGCGCATAGCTGCGTCAGTTTCTCAGGGGCTGGCGCACGGCGCTGGCCTGAAAATTATTCCGGTCTCATCCCTGGCCGCAGTTGCTGCAGAGGTTATGGATACGTCTGACGCCGAAGTCGTCGCCGTGACGCAGGATGCGCACATGCACGAGGTATACATGGGTTTATACGCGCGCGGCGCCGAAAACTTGCCGCAGCCAATCTGCGACGAACGCTTGCAAAGTCAGGATGTTATCGAAGAGCTTCGGCGCGGCGATCGATCGTCTACACTAGCAGCCGGGCAGGGATGGCAGCGCTATCCTAAACTGCTGGCGGCCAACGAATCGTTTCTCGGGGCGCAGTCCGATGTTCTGTATCCACGCGCCGCTTATCTACTCAAATTGGCCGAACTTTCTGCTGCAATACCGCCAGAAGAGATTCAACCCGCCTATCTGCGGCAAAAAGTCGCAGAAAAGCCAAGAACGAGGGATTCGTAACAGTCCTGTAATATAGTGCTGTTGAAATGCGTGGCTATCCCAATCTCTCAGGGTCGTTGAGACCGCATGACCGCAAAGAAAGTACTTATTGTCGAAGACGAGCAGGCTATCCGTGAGATGACTGCCTTTCATTTATCTCGCGCCGGGTTTGAAGTTCTGGAAGCAGAAGATTGTCGTACTGCCCGGGGTCTCCTGGCCGATCAACGGCCGGATCTGGCACTTATTGACTGGATGCTCCCCGACATGAGCGGGCTTGAGCTTACCCGGATGCTAAAACGTGACAAAGAGTATGAGGACTTGTCGATCATCATGCTGACGGCACGCACGGAAGAGCGCGACAAGGTATCAGGATTGGATGGCGGCGCGGATGACTACATTACCAAGCCGTTTTCGCCGCGCGAATTGATTGCGCGGATACAGGCGGTATTGCGTCGCTCAAACAGTACGAATGAAGAGTTACTCATTGCTGGCGTACTCGAGCTCGACGCCTTGGGTCATCGGGTATCGGCTTCCGGAGTTGACGTCAGATTGGGGCCAACGGAGTACCGTTTGCTGGAATTTCTGATGACACACGCCGATCGGGTTTACAGCCGTGCTCAACTGTTAGACCGCGTTTGGGGTGCCAATGTGTATGTAGAAGAGCGAACAGTTGATGTTCATGTCCGGCGATTAAGGAAAGCACTGTCCGAAACAACTGCCGACAAATACATACAAACGGTACGCGGCACCGGGTACCGGTTTTCAACACGAAACACGTAGAATTTATGTCCGAATCCGCAAGAAAATTCATCATTGGCATACTTCTGTTCCTGGTAGCAGGAGCCCTAATCGGCTGGTTCTACGGGCAATTGCTTTGGGGGTTACTGGCTGCAGCTCTACTGGCTCTCGTATGGCAGGTTCGTCAGTTACTCAGCTTTGATCGTGCCCTCAAAACCGAAAACTTCGACAGTTTTCGCGTGGGCGACGGAATTTGGGAGCAGATTTTTTCCAGGTTTCGATATGAGCGAGAACGAGGCGTACGTCATAAGGCCGAGTATCGCCAGCTACTGCGCGAAGTTCGTAAGTCGACCAACGCGATGCCCGATGGCGCTGTGGTGCTTGATGCGAATAATGAAATTGTCGCCTGCAACCGGGCCGCTAAGAGGCTTGCCGGGTTAAAGCGCAAGAAGGACCGGGGGCAGCGAATTGACAACATGCTTCGGGACCCAAAACTCATCGGCTTGATAAACGGCGGCGACTACCAGCAAGCGGTGGAAATCCCTTCACCTATCGCAGACGGGGACTGGCTCAACTGCCGCGTCGTGCCTTACGGCGCGGAGCAAAAGCTGTTGCTTCTTCGTGACGTGACTGAACGGATTCGAATGAGCAAGATGAGGCGAGATTTTGTTGCTAACGCCTCCCACGAATTGCGCTCTCCGTTGACGGTGATCAGTGGTTATCTGGATGCTCTGTCAGATGCGGGCGATTTGCCAACCGATTGGGTGAAACCGGTTACGCAGATGCGCAATCAGTCGCTTCGAATGAAGCAAATTCTTACGGAAATGCTGGAGCTGTCACAACTTGAAGGCGCAGGCTCCGCAAGCCGGGAGGAAATCATCGACGTCGTGCAATTACTCAACGACGTGCGTATCGACTTCGATCGGCCTGCCGATGCAGCCGAGATCAAGGTCAATGCAGAATCATCGGCGAGATTACTGGGCCGAAGAACGGAAATCGAATCCGTCGTCGTAAATTTGTTGTCCAACGCACTGCGCTACACGCCGCAGAGCGGAGAGATTAACCTGACCTGGAGATCAGGTTCGGATGGTGCGGAACTGATTGTCACAGACACGGGTGATGGAATCGATCCCGAGCACATCCCTCGATTGACGGAGCGTTTTTTCCGTGTAGATCGCGGCCGCAGTCGCGGCGAAGGCGGTATTGGGCTTGGGCTTGCGATCGTCAAACATGTTCTTGTTCGCCACGATGCCGAGTTGGAAATTAAGAGCGAGCCGGGTTCCGGTAGTGAATTTCGCTGTGTTTTTCCGCCTGATCGAGTCAAGGTCACCGCGCCCACCGCATTGTCATAAAACTGCAACATGGCTGTCATACAAGAGCAACGTAGCGCGTTTAACGTGCCGCTAACTTATTCGTAACATGACAGTAACCCGACGCCATCAGGCGAAGGACTCAGGGGAAGCAACACAATGAAAGTCAAATTGACGGCAATTCTTATTTCGACAGCGGCACTGTTGGTCTCGACTCCGGCGAGTGCCGAGGATGAGAGCTGGATTGATCGTATCAAGCTAAAGGGTGATATCCGACTTCGCTACGAGGGGATTGACGAGCAGTTTGAAGCCAATCGAGATCGCATGCGCTTTCGCACCCGTTTCGGGTTGTCCGCTGCAGTGCGTGATGACGTCAAGGTTGTCGTGCAGTTCGCGTCTGGCGGTGGCAACCCGGTTTCAACCAACCAGACATTTGATGACGGATTCTCGACCAAAGATATCGGTCTGGATCTCGCGTACGTCGATTGGAAGGTCAACGATACGTTAGCGATTAACGCCGGAAAAATGAAAAACCCATTATTCAAGGCGGGCAAGGTACCGTTGATATGGGACGGTGATTTGAATCCGGAAGGTTTTGCAGCCAAGTTCAGCTCGGGCATGTTTTTTGGAACGATTGCCGGATTTTCCGTCGAAGAACGTAGTTCAACGGACGATTCGTTGTTGTACGCCGTTCAAGGTGGTGTGAAATTTCCGCTTGGTGACGCGGGCAAGTTAACAGCCGGCATTGGTTACTTCGCCTATACCGACACTATCGGTAACCAGCCCTTCTACAATGGTAAGGCCAAAGGCAACTCTGTCGACTTGAATGGCGACTACATCTTCGATTACAAGAACACCGAAGTATTCGCACAATTTGATACCAAGGTTAGCGACTGGCCGCTGCAGGTGTTTGCTCACTATACGCAGAACGGTGAAGTTAGTGTTGAGGACACTGCCTACGCATTCGGCGCGAAGGTGGGATCGGCGAAGAAGAAAGGCGATTTTGAATTCGCATGGATCTACCAGGACATCGAAGCGGATGCCGTAATCGGAACTTTCAACGATTCTGACTTCGCCGGCGGTGGTACTGATGCCAAGGGCCACATATTGAAAGCGAAGTACGGTCTGTCCCAAAATATTTTCCTTGGTGGCACTTTTTTCGTTAATGATAAAGATCGGTTCCAGGGAACAGAACACGACTATAATCGTGTACAGATAGACTTGGAATTCAAGTTCAACTAGGTGGAGTAGTCATGGAAGCATCAGATTTAACCGACCACATTTCAAAGCGCTTCAATAAAGATATCGAAGACCTGAGAAGTATGGTGCTCGCGATGGGTGGCTTGGTTGAATCGCAACTTCTGCGTGCCATAACGGCCATCGTTACCGGCGACAGCGAGCTTGGATTGAAAGTCGCCAATGATGACTACAAGGTCAACGAACTCGAAGTCAGTATTGACGAAGAGTGCGGCCGAATTCTTGCGATGCGAGCACCGGCCGCCGGTGACCTGCGGCTTATCGTCGCTATCATCAAGACCATCACCGACCTCGAAAGGATCGGCGACGAGGCTGAGAAAATCGGTTTTCTCGCATCTCGGTTGGCGGCGATGGATCGGCCGTCAGATTCTTACCGCGAATTGAAGACATTAGGTACACACGTTTCGCATATGGTTCGTGACGCGATGAACGCTTTTGCTCGGCTCGATGTCGACGAAGCATTTGAAATTGTGCGTGAAGATGAAGACGTTGATAAGGAATACGAAGCCATTCAACGGCAGTGCATAACGTTCATGATGGAAGATCCGAGATCAATTAAACGGGTTATGAATGTAACCTGGGCAGCACGCTCGCTGGAGCGCATCGGCGATCATGCGAAGAACATATGCGAATACGTTATCTATATGGTGAAGGGACGGGATGTGCGTCATACTGGAATTTCCGACGCATCCGAAATTCCTTCCGACTGATAACACTATGACACTACCGAGTAAACGTATCCTGAATCTGGCGGGAGCCTTGGCTTGCGCCGGCATGATGGGGTTCGCGCTGTACGCCCAACACGTTCTGCTACTTGATCCTTGCCCGCTCTGCATCCTGCAGCGTGTGGCGGTAATCTCGCTGGGACTTGTTTTCTTCGCAGTGGCTATTCACAGCCCTGGCAAGACAGGTTCGCGGATCTACGCTGTCATAGCTGCAATATTCGCGGGCTGTGGTGTGGCCGTCGCGGGTTGGCATGTACGTTTGCAAAACTTGCCGGCAGATGAAGTGCCATCGTGTGGTCCGGGCCTGGAGTACATGGTCGAAAATTTCCCGCTGAAAGACGTGCTGGGCATGGTCCTCAAGGGCTCCGGCGAATGTGCGGACGTTGTGTGGCGTTTTCTGGGTTTGTCCATGCCGACCTGGGTGGTCATCGGCATGCTGGGGCTTG
>CAYWBZ010000050.1:7584-11793 GCA_964456535.1 uncultured Woeseiaceae bacterium
ATACTGGTTAATCGCAAAACATCGTCGATGTTTACGTGTTCGTCAATTTTGTGAATTGACGCGTTCACCGGACCCAGCTCGACAACATCGACACCCGCAGGTGAAATAAAACGGCCATCCGACGTGCCACCACCTGTCGAGAGCTCCGGTTCACTGCCCACAATCTCCGCGACCGCCTGAACGACGGCGTTGGTCAATTCGCCCTTTTCAGTAAGAAAGGGCTTACCCGACAAGTGCCACTTTAGTTCGTAGTCAAAATCATGCGCGTCAAATACTTCGTGGACACGTTTCTGTAGCGATTCATGCTCCCATTCGGTTGAATAACGAAAATTGAATCGTGCCGAGAGCTCTGAGGGCGTCACGTTTGGAGCGCCGATTCCGCTTTGGATATTCACCACCTGAAAGCTGGTCGGCGGGAAGTACTCATTTCCAAGGTCCCACTCAATATCGTGCAATTCTGCGAGCACGGGAGCGAAGCGGCGAATCGGATTGTCAGCTAAGTGCGGGTAGGCGACGTGTCCTTGAATGCCGGAGACCGTTAACATCCCACTGAGCGATCCGCGTCGACCCACACGTATCAGGTCGCCGAGCGATTCCTGACTGGACGGTTCGCCTATGACGCACCAGTCGATAGCTTCTCCACGAGCAGTAAGCGTTTCCATTACCTTGAGCGTGCCGTCCCGAGCGCGCCCCTCTTCATCGCTGGTGATCAGCAATGCGATGCTGCCACTGTGATTTTCGTTCTCCCGAAGAAATCGTTCGATGGCAACAATCATCGACGCGAGTCCGCTCTTCATGTCGGCCGCGCCGCGGCCGTACATATTACCGCCTTTGATCGTTGGTTCGAATGGATCGGTACTCCATTCCGAGGTATCGCCTGGTGGCACAACATCGGTGTGCCCGGCAAAACACAAGACGGGAGAATTGCTGCCGCGGCGAGCCCATAGATTCGTCGTATCGCCGAAGATCATGGTTTCGCATTCAAACCCGAGCGCTTCAAGGCGCTCTATCAGAAGTTGCTGGCAGCCCGCATCGTCCGGCGTTATCGATGCGCGCCTGATGAGATCAGAGAGGAGTTCGATTTCCGGCTTTGTCGTAACATCATTCATATGTTTAGAAAGGTATCATATGTGCATGAAAAATATAATAAAAGTGCAAATGCTTCGCTTAAGCGGTGCCGTTCAACCAGCCCAGAACTGCAACAATTCGGTAACAATTCATCGCTATTCTTTGCGCAGTAATTTAATTAAATCGGAGACTCAAAAAGTGAGTACGAAGCGCAAAGTTATTGCAGGAATTTCTACAGCTGTTGTGAGCCTGGCTCTGTCAGCGACAGCGTTCGCACAGTCAGGACGCGACTATGTCTATGTTGTCGGTTCCTCCACAGTCTATCCGTTTGCTACTGTCGTCGCGGAGCGATTTGGTCGTGGTAGCGAATTCAAGACACCAAAAATCGAATCCACAGGATCGGGAGGCGGTCTTAAGCTGTTTTGTGATGGTGTTGGTGTTGACCACCCGGACGTCGCGAACTCTTCGCGCGCAATAAAGCAATCGGAAGTTGATACTTGTGCGAAGAATGGTGTTACCGAGATCGTTGAGGTCAAGATCGGATACGATGGCATCGTTATTGCCAACGCTTTGGATTCGACACCGATCGCGCTTAGCCGCCGCGACATTTTCATGGCTCTTGCCAAGGAAGTTCCTGGCGACATTGACGGCGAACTCATCGCGAATCCGTACCTAACCTGGGCGGATGTAAATTCCTCTCTTCCGGCTGTAAAAATTGAAGTATTGGGCCCGCCGCCGACTTCGGGCACACGTGATGCGTTTGTTGAATTGGCGATGGAAGGTGGCTGCAAATCAGTGCCATGGATTAAAGCCCTGAAGAGCTCGGACAAGAATCAGTACAAGGCAATTTGTCATACAATCCGTGAAGACGGCGCATTCATTGAAGCTGGTGAAAACGACAACCTGATCGTACAGAAACTTCAGGCTAACCCGAGTGCATTCGGCATTTTCGGATTTAGCTTCCTTGACCAGAACAAGGAAAAGGTCAAAGGCGCGACGATTGATAGTGTCTCGCCAACTTTCGATGCGATCGCTGTAGGTGATTACCCAGTATCCCGGCCGCTGTATTTCTATGTGAAGAAAGCGCATGTCGATGTTATCCCTGGATTGCGCGGCTATCTTCGCGAATTCACGAGCGAACGGGCGTGGGGTGAAGAGGGTTACCTCTCTGACCGGGGCTTGATTCCTATGCCCGATGAGGAGCGCAATGCTGTTGCGACGAACGTTCGGGAACTGACTCCGCTATCATTATCCAGTCAGTAAGCTGAGTCGTTTTTTTCGTCTGTCGGCGACCCCATGTCGGGTCGCCGTCATTCGTTGCAACGTGGATAACAAAGAACGTAAATGCAAAGTACAACGCTAATACTGCTGCTGGGGCTTTTCTCAATCGGCGCGTTCTATTTCGGACGTAGTCACTCTTTGTCGCTCGTCGGCGGGCCGGGAAAAGGTACGGCCTTGCATTCATTGCCTGGTTACTACGGCTATTTCGTAGCGATTTGGGTCGTTCTTCCTGCGCTTACATTATTGCTGGGCTGGGTCCTGATCGAACCAAAAGTGGTCACGGCTTTGGTGGTGAATGGCTTGCCAGATTCCTATCAGTCTCTTTCGGCGGGTGAACTGAATCTTCTGGTTAACAATATTAGAAATCTGGCATCAGGTGATGTCGTGAGTGTTTCGATCGACGAGAATCTTCGCAGCGCCGCAGATCAATTTAACGATTACCGGGTCAAGAGCCGGCAGTTGCTTGCCGTCCTGGTGATTGGCCTCGCGGCATTAGGTGGGGCGATGGCGTGGCGCAAGATTCACCCCGATTTACGAGCACGTAATAAGGTCGAAACCGTTGTCCGCTGGGCATTGATCGCCGCATCCAGCATCGCCGTCTTCACGACGATCGGAATCGTCCTGTCTGTATTATTCGAGGCACTCATGTTCTTCCAGAAGGTACCGGCGACGGAATTTCTGTTTGGTACGACCTGGAGTCCGCAAACGGCAATACGTGCCGATCAAGTTGGATCGTCCGGTAGTTTTGGCGCCGTGCCGCTGTTTGCCGGAACGATGTTGATTACCGGCATAGCCATGTTTGTCTCCGTACCGATTGGATTAATGACGGCGGTCTATTTGGCGGAGTATTCAACGTCGCGGATTCGCGGTATCGCGAAGCCGCTACTGGAAATTCTTGCCGGCATACCGACTGTGGTCTACGGATTCTTTGCGGCTTTAACCGTCGCCCCTTGGGTACGCAGGGCGGGCGAATCAGTAGGTATTGAGGTCGCCTCTGAAAGTGCGTTGGCAGCTGGCCTGGTAATGGGCATCATGATTATTCCGTTGGTCTCATCTTTGGCCGACGATGCTATTAACGCAGTGCCTACGTCCATGCGAGATGGCGCTTTGGGGCTAGGCTCTACGCGCTCGGAGACAATGAAGAAAGTTATTATTCCAGCAGCGTTACCGGGGATCGTTGGTGGCATATTGCTCGCTGTTTCACGAGCGATCGGCGAAACGATGATTGTGGTAATGGCCGCCGGGCTAGCCGCGAATTTGACGGCGAATCCCTTCGAGGCGGTAACCACGGTAACCGTGCAGATCGTAACCTTACTGGTCGGCGACCAGGAGTTTGATAGCGCGAAGACGTTGGCCGCGTTTGCTCTGGGCTTGATGCTATTTGTCGTGACATTAATTCTGAATGTCATCGGACTGTATGTTGTTCGCAAATATCGCGAACAATACGAGTAGGCATAAGGTTATGAGTACGAAATTGACAACCAGACAGAAGGTCGAAGCGGGACTGGCACGACGACGTCGCAAGGAATTCACATTTCGTCTGGTCGGCATGCTTGCGACGGGCGTCGGCATACTGTTCCTCGTTATTTTCTTCGCAACGTTGCTGGGTAAAGGCTCGTCTGCTTTCTCACAAACCTTCCTGCAGCTCAACGTCGAATTTAATGAAGACGTTCTGGCGCCAGGTGGTGAGCTGGATCTTGTGTATGCGGATTTCGACGGATTGATCAGGACCGCACTAAGAAGCGAATTACCTGGCGTGTCCGGGCGTAGCGAACGGCGCGAACTGTATCGACTGGTCAGCATTGGTGCCGGTTATCAGATGCAGGACATGATCACTCAAAACCCTGAGTTAATGGGAAC
>CAYWBZ010000050.1:11893-13540 GCA_964456535.1 uncultured Woeseiaceae bacterium
TTTTTCATGCTGGTCGTGACCATCGGATTGTCCTTCCCAATCGGCGTTGCGGCGGCGATCTACCTTGAAGAGTTTGCGCCGAAGAATCGCTGGTCAGATTTGGTGGAAGTGAATATCAACAACCTGGCCGCCGTTCCATCGATCGTATTTGGGTTGTTGGGCCTCGCGGTATTCATCAACTGGATGTCGCTGCCACGTTCTGCGCCACTGGTTGGTGGCCTGGTTCTGACTTTGTTGACATTACCGGTAATAATTATCGCGTCGCGAGCAGCCATTAAGGCTGTACCACCGTCCATTCGTGAGGCTGCGCTGGGCCTCGGCGCATCGCAAATGCAAGTCGTTTTTCATCATGTAATGCCGCTGGCGATGCCGGGAATGTTAACCGGCGCAATCATCGGTATGAGTCGTGCACTTGGCGAATCTGCGCCGCTACTGATGATCGGAATGATCGCATTTGTCGTTGACGTTCCTGGCTCATTCACGGACCCATCGACCGCACTACCGGTGCAAATATACCTCTGGGCGGACAGTCCGGAGCGCGCATTCGCTGAACGAACTTCGGCAGCGATCATTGTTTTACTCGGATTCTTGTTACTAATGAATCTTGCGGCGGTTATCATCCGCAAGCGGATGGAACGAAAATGGTAGCTACAGAACAACACCGCAAGGTTACCCAATTGAAAACGGCAGCTATGACTGAGACGACAGAGACACCGACAGAGAATCATGTAGACCTACCAGTGCCCAACTATCACGATCAGGAACTGGAGCTTGGACGCGAAACGGTCGGCAGTGTGCGTTGTGATAACGCGTTTATGGTTGCCGAAAACGTCAACGTTTATTATGGCGACAACCATGCCATTCGCGATGTCACTCTCGAGATCGGCAAGAAGCAGGTCGTGGCGCTGATTGGTCCGTCGGGCTGTGGCAAATCGACTTTTCTACGTTGCCTCAATCGCATGAATGACACCATCGAGACTGCCCGGGTCACCGGTAACATCTTGCTCGACGGTACTGACATCTACAGCAAGAAGCAGGATCCAGTGGCACTGCGCGCTCGCGTCGGCATGGTGTTTCAGAAACCAAATCCGTTCCCAAAAAGCATTTACGACAACGTTGCGTACGGTCCACGAATTCACGGCCTGGCCGGCGACCGGTCCGAGCTTGATGGCATCGTCCATTCAAGCCTGGAAAGGGCGGGGCTGCTTAAAGAGGTGAAAGATCGTCTCGACGACCCCGGCACCAGCCTGTCAGGAGGCCAACAACAGCGTCTCTGCATCGCCCGAACGATCGCCGTCAATCCCGAAGTGATCCTGATGGACGAACCATGCTCGGCGTTAGACCCGATCGCAACCGCCCGCATCGAAGACCTGATGGACGAACTCTGCGAAGACTACGCCATCGTCATAGTGACCCATTCAATGCAACAGGCGGCACGAGTATCCCGCCGCGTCGCCTACTTCCACCTGGGATATTTGGTGGAGGTTGATGATACAGATAAGGTCTTCACCAATCCTCAGCATAAGCTGACCGAAGACTACATTACTGGACGAATCGGTTAACTTGAACACAGCGGATTCGGGAGTACCGAAACTGCGCCTGTGAGTGAAGCGGTTTCGGTACTCCCGAATCCGCTGTGTTCGCTAC
>CAYWBZ010000051.1:0-13438 GCA_964456535.1 uncultured Woeseiaceae bacterium
TGAAGCGCTGGTACTCAGCGAGCGACGCCCGCTCTACGTTGCCGTAGTAATCATTCGCTTCGATGTCCAGCGCGGCGTAATCACGCCACTCGTCCGGATAACCGATTTTAGGGGTGAACTTCGACAATTTGTCGAGGGCTTCGGCCTTTGTTTCGTCGGACATCCAGTCCAGCTCTTTGATGCTTTTCTCGTATGCGTTCACGAGGTTTCCGACCAGAGCAAGCATTCGCTCTTTAGCTTCGGGCGGAAAGTGTTCTTTAACATAGACCTTGCCGACGACTTCACCGAGCATGCCGTTCACCGAGTTCACGGCGCGGCGCCACATCGCGCGCTGTTCTGTCGTTCCCGATAACGCCTTTCCGTAGAACTCGAAATTCTGTTCGTCCAGGGCTGATGTCAGCCGGCTTGCCGTGTTGTTTACCGCGCTCCAATAGAGATAGGTTTTCCACGTGGCAATATCAGTATCGGTGATGATGCCGTCCAGGGCCTTCATGTAATCGGTTGTAAAGATGACGATCGCGTCGACGCCCTGCAGGTCGGCCGCTACCAGGTAACCGTCCCAGTTAAAGCTCGGCATAAGCTCCGGCAGGTTCTGAATGGCGACCTTGTTGTAGTTCTTGGTCCAGTTGCGCGCGTCCTCTTTTTTCATGTTCTGTTCGGCAAGGCGCGTTTCGAGCGCCATGATGGTCTTTGCCGCTGCTGCACCATCGTCAAATCCCGCCAGCGCTAACATTTTTTCGATGTGCTCAAGATACTTTTCTCGCAACTCGACGGAAGTCTCGTCGACCTTGAAGTAGTACTCCCTGTCGGGCAGACCTAGCCCGCTTTGGCCGGCATAGATCATGTACTGCTTCGGGTTTTTGAAGTCGGCCACCTGGCCAATGGCGAAAGGTGCGTCCAGATTGCGCGTCATGACGCTGGCAAAATAAACAGCCAGGTCATCATAGTTTGATATCGCATCAATCCGATCAAGCTCCGGTTGCAGCGGCTCTAAGCCTCTTGCGTCGCGGGTGTCCATGTCCATGAATGAGCGATAAAGATCACCGACCTTTTGCTCGTCTGTACCTTTTGCGAAGTCTCCCGTCGCAGACTCTTCGATTATGGCTTTGACGTTTTCCTGCGACTCGTCTCTGAGAATATCGAAGGTGCCGTATTTCGCTTTGTCCGCAGGTATCTCTGTTGACTCAACCCACGTGCCATTAACGTATGCGAAGAAATCGTCACCGGGCCGAACATTCGGGTCCATGCCGTCCAGGCCGATGCCGGAACGCAGCTCTTTTGGCTGTTCGACGACGTGCTGTTCCTCGGCCGGCTGTCCGCACGCCGCGACCAGTAACAGTGCCGCAACGCTGATCGTTAGTTTTTTCACTTTCCTTTCCCTTTTTGAGTTTTACTCTCTCGACCTCTCGCCGAGCTGTAATAATTCTGTCGCCTGTCCCTCAGTAATTTCGTAGAGGTACTGGATCCGACACCCTCTGTAGGTGTCGAACCGGGCACGCAAGGTTTTCAGGTCATGTCGAAGGTCGGGCGTTACTTCTCGCTCGTCCAGTTCTCGGCATCGCTGCCGGAAGGCGGCCAGGTACGCGCTTCTTTGGTCCCTGAGAATGATGTAATTTTCGGTCACGACGGTGTGGTGAAGCTCGCCCCGCTTGCGGATGGTGTCAATTTCCTTGAGTTCTGAAACCTTTATATAGTCTTCCACGGCGTCGTTCTTCACGATGACGCCGTCATCCTCGGGTGCGCTTGCACAGCCCAACATCGTCGCTGCGGCTAGAGCAATAAGACTCTTCGCTAACATTTCGACACCTTAGTTATGTATTTGATGCGCTTCGACCGGGTTTCGTTGCAAAAGTTTGGCGCCGTGAGGTCGTTCGGGCGCGAGCATTGCGCGTCACGCCTAACGCCGTTAATCGTCGCTAAACGTGTGCCGAAAACGCGATAACTTCGCCGATCTCCGCCGTTAGACGTCCAGGTTCTCGACCGTTAGTGCGTTTTTCTCTATGAATTCGCGGCGCGGCTCAACCTGATCGCCCATCAGCGTCGTGAAAATTTCGTCCGCCTTGACGGCGTCGTCTATTTTCACCTGCAGGAGCCGGCGGGTTTCGGGGTTCACCGTGGTGTCCCACAGCTGGTCCGGATTCATTTCACCGAGGCCCTTATAGCGCTGAATAGACTGCCCGCGTCGCGCCTCACTCATCAGCCAGTCAACCGCAGCGGCAAACGACCCGACAGGCGCCTCTCTTTCCCCGCGCTTGATGAATGAGTCATCTGACAGCAGGTCATTGATCTTTGCCGCGAGCGCCATGATGTGTTTGTACTCGTTGGTGCCAAAAAACTCGCGCGGCAGATAGCGCGTTGTGCCGATGCCATGCTGTACGCGCGTGATTGCCACTCGCACGCCTTCGCCATCTTCATCACCACGATCAAGCTCCGCGGTGTAGCTCCCGACGTTGTTATCTTCGGCCCGGTCGCCCACGCTTTTCGGTAGTGCCGCCGACAGTTTTTCCGTCCACTCCGCCAGGGCGTCCAGGTCCTCAACCTCTTTCGTGGAGACTTCCGGCAGATCGCTGAGCACACGCAGGATGACCTCGTCATATCGAGGAGCAAGGCGGGTGATGATGCTTTCTACGGCGATGTGCTCTTTCGACAGCGTTTCCAGGGCAACACCAGACAGTGGTGGCGCCTCGGTATTAACATGCAGCGCGGCATTATCCATTGCGGCGTTCAGCAAATAGGCGTTGAGCTCCGCGTCGTCTTTTACGTAGACCTCTTGTTTGCCGCGCTTGATTTTGTACAGCGGCGGTTGAGCGATATACACGTAACCACGCTCGATGAGCTCTCGCATTTGCCGGTAGAAAAACGTCAGCAGCAAGGTCCGGATGTGCGAACCATCAACGTCGGCGTCAGTCATGATGATAATACGGTGATAGCGCAGTTTGTCTGCATCAAAATCGTCGCGACCGATGCCGCAACCAAGCGCGGTGATCAGGGTGCCGACTTCGGCGGATTGCAGCATCTTGTCGAAGCGCGCCTTTTCGACGTTAAGGATTTTTCCCTTGAGCGGCAGGATGGCTTGTGTGCGCCGGTCGCGGCCCTGCTTTGCTGAGCCACCAGCGGAGTCGCCCTCGACCAGGAACAGCTCTGACAGCGCCGGGTCTTTTTCCTGACAGTCCGCAAGCTTGCCTGGCAAGCCCGCTATATCAAGCGCACCTTTGCGACGAGTCATTTCCCGCGCCTTGCGCGCGGCCTCGCGCGCCCTGGATGCATCGACAATTTTCGAGACGATTACTTTTGCTTCAACTGGGTGTTCCAGCAGAAACTCTTCGAGTCGGCCCGACATCGCCTGCTCGACAATGCCTTTTATTTCGGACGAGACCAGCTTGTCTTTTGTTTGCGAAGAAAACTTCGGGTCAGGAACCTTGACCGAGAGAACCGCGGTCAACCCTTCGCGCGCGTCGTCGCCGCTGGGCGTGTATTTGTCTTTCTTGGCGCTGAGCTCTTTCTCGATGTAGCTGTTCAGTGTTCGCGTCAATGCAGCGCGGAACCCCGACATGTGTGTGCCGCCGTCGCGCTGCGGAATGTTGTTCGTGTAACAGAACATGTTTTCCGAATAGCCGTCGTTCCACTGCAACGATGCCTCAACACCAACATCGTCTTTCATTACGGAGAAGTGGAACACCGTCGGGTGTATCGGTGTCTTGTTGCGATTGAGGTGTTTGACGAAAGCCTTGATGCCGCCCTCGTACTCGAAAACCTCTTCCTGTTCGGTGCGCTCGTCAACCAGGTGGATGTGAACCCCCGAGTTGAGGAAAGACAATTCGCGCAACCGGCGCGCGAGAATATCGTAATGAAACTCGATATTGGTAAAAGTCTTGTCGCTCGGCTTGAAGCGCAGCGTCGTGCCTGTGCGCTCGCTATCGCCAACAACAGCCAACGGTGCGGAGGGTTCGCCGTGCACGTATTCCTGCTGGTGAATTTTGCCGTCGCGATGGACCGTCAGCACGAGGTGCTCCGACAGCGCATTTACGACCGAGACACCGACGCCGTGCAGGCCGCCGCTAACCTTATACGAGTTATCGTCAAACTTACCGCCGGCATGCAGCACGGTCATGATGACCTCCGCTGCGGAGCGCCCTTCTTCCGGGTGCATGTCCACGGGAACGCCGCGGCCATCATCGCTTACCGTGACGGATTCGTCGGCGTGGATCGTTACGGTAATGGTGTCGCAATGGCCTGCGAGAGCCTCGTCGATCGAGTTATCGACGACCTCGAAAACCATGTGGTGGAGGCCGGTGCCGTCATCGGTGTCGCCGATATACATTCCCGGCCGCTTTCTGACGGCCTCCAGGCCCTTTAAGACCTTGATATTACTGGAAGTATATTCTGTTGGGTCGGTCATTCCATATCCTCAAAACGTAACCGGTACATTGTACCAAATGAGGGCCCGCGGAGTCGCCCCAAATCTTTCTTTTTTAAGGTGTTTTCGGCGATTTTGGGTGCTTATATTTCCCAAACCGGAAATAAATTATCCCACCGCTGTCACGGCGCCCTGTTCCACGTGGAACCTGACGGGTTTTTCCGGGAAAACCAGCGCTTCCGGATCCAGGCTCGTAGCAACGACCTGGCACCCCAGTGCAGCGACGGCTGACATCAGGCGCGCTATTGACTCGTTATCCAACTCAGCAGCCGGATCATCCAGCAGCAAAAGTAATGGCTGCTCCAGCGCTGCCTGGGCAGTTTCGGTGGCAGCAAGAATCATAGCGCTGGCCAGCAGCTTTTGTTGTCCGCGGGAGACGAGCTTTCGGGCCTGTCGTTCGTCATAGCTCACCTTGATGTCGGCTCGGTGCGGGCCCGACTGTGTAGCGCCCAATTGCAGATCGCGCTCGATGCCGCTTTCAAGCGCCACCGCGAGATCCCGCTCCCGCGCCCAGCCCTGCTGATACTCAAAGGAGAGATCTGTTTCCAGCAGTAGAAGCCCGTGTTCCTGAAGGCTGTCCAGGGTTAACTCCAGTACGCGCCGCCGCGAGGCGTCCAGCTCCCCCGCCAGATCGAGAAACTCTGCATTCCAGCTACGGATGGCCGCTTCCGTGGATTTAGCCTTCAGCGCCGCATTCCGCTGTTTCAGTGCGCGTCGAAAGCGGCGCCAGATCATCAGGTGGTCGTGTTCCACGTGGAACGCTATCCAGTCGAGAAACCGGCGACGCTGTTCCGGCCCGCCGGCGATGAGGCTGTGAACCTCCGGATCTATCACCTGCAATGGAAGTGCCTTAGCCAGCGCTGCCGCTCCGGACGCGCTTTCTCCACCAACCCTGACCTCGAGCCCTTCCCGGCTGTTTCTTACGCCAACCGCCAGCCTGCCTTGCGCTTGCTCCACCTCACCAAAGAGAACGAACTCGCTTGCCTCGTGCTTTGTCAGGTTGCTGGTGCTCGCCCCTCGAAAGGACTTTCCCCGCCCCAGATACGCCAACGCCTCCAGAAGACTTGTCTTCCCGGAGGCGTTAGCACCACTGATCAGATTAAAGCGCGGCCCGAGCTCCAGCTCCACGCTCTCCAGGCAACGAAAGTTGGTAGCCCGAAAAAGGCGGATCATTCTCGCCGGCCCTCGCCTACAATCGCATAGGCATTACTACAAACGTGCAATCGTCGTTTCCTGGTTGTCGGATCAGGCAGCTTGAGTTGCTGTCCTGGACAGAAAGCGTCACATCGTCGCCTTCAACCGCACCCAGCGCATCAAGCAAATAGTTAACATTGAAGCCAATCTCGATATCCTCACCTGCATACTCGACGGCCAGCTCTTCCTCGGCCTCTTCCTGCTCCGGGTTGTGAGCTTGCAGCATCACTCCACTATCTCTAATAACAAGACGAATTCCGCGGTACTTCTCGTTCGACAAAATGGCCGTTCGTTGCAACGCGTTTTTGAACTCAGTTCGGTCCGCCTTGAGTTCGTTGGAAGACTCTTTTGGAATCACCCGGTCGTATTCAGGGAACCGTCCATCGATAAGCTTGGATGTGAAACGAATGCCTTCCAGCTGAATCCGGATATGGTTTGAACCCAGCTCTATATTCAGATCACCCTCACCCGACATCAGCCGCTGTAACTCAAGAACACCCTTCCTTGGCACAATGACTTGTTGTTCTTCAAAATCATTCCCATCCAAATCCGCCTGGCACAAAGCTAATCGGTGCCCGTCGGTTGCGACAGCTCGAAGGTGTTTACCGCCCGTCTCGAGCAACATGCCATTCAAGTAATAACGAACATCCTGCTGCGCCATTGAGAAATGTGTTTTCTCGATCAGACGAGCGAGCGACGCCTGGCTTACAGTAATAGTCTGTCCAGCCTTAATATCTTCAACAACAGGAAACTCTGCCGCCGGCAGCGTTACCAAATTGAATTTACTTCGCCCCGCCCGAACGCCAAGCTTCTCGCCGCTTAAACTGACGTTTACCTCAGAGCCTTCTGGCAACGCTCGACAAATATCAAGAAGCTTTCTGCCAGAGACCGTGATTTCCCCATCCGACTCTGACTCTACTTCTGTCTGTGCAACTAACTCAACCTCAAGATCCGTTGCTGTGACTGATAATTGTCCATCTTTAGCAATGATGAGGACATTCGACAAAATCGGCATTGTTTGTCGTCTCTCTACAACGCCGATTACGGCCTGTAGTGGTTTCAACAGCGTTTCCCGAGCTGCGGTAAACTTCATAGGTTCCACCTGTTAATAAAAATTGGAAATAGTTAATTTATTGTTATTATTAAGGGCCATCATACCTGTGCATAACTTTATTATTATCAATATAATCAATTACTTACATACTGTTTTATACGCTAACAATTCGTGCACGCCCAGACCATGTACTGTGGGTACCTTGTGGATAAAAAAAGACGCTAAAATTCTCCACTGCTTATCCACATCATCCTGTCAGAGTTCTCAACAAATTCAAATAGTCATCATCCACGCGTTTTTCGGTTTCACGCAAAGACGCAATTCTTCGGCAACCATGCAGCACCGTCGTATGATCCCGCCCGCCGAAAGCATCGCCAATCTCCGGCAAGCTGTGATTCGTTAATTCCTTCGCCAACGCCATGCCAAACTGCCGCGGCCTCGCTATCGACCGCGTGCGTTTTTTTGACAAGAGGTCGCCGACGCGAATCTTAAAATAATCTGCGACAGTTTTCTGAATGTTTTCGATAGAAACCAGGCGATCCTGAAGAGCGAGTAAATCGCGTAGTGCTTCTTTCGCAAAGTCGACATCGATGGCGCGACCCGTGAAACGATAGTTTGCAATCACTCGCCGCAGCGCTCCCTCGAGTTCGCGGACATTGGAGCGAATCCGTTTGGCAATAAAAAAGGCGACCTCCTCGGGCAGTACGATGCCCTCCACCGCCGCTTTACTCATCAAAATCGCGACCGAGGTTTCGAGCTCTGGTGGCTCGATAGCGACCGTAAGGCCCCAGCCAAATCGCGACTTAAGTCGCTCTTCAAGACCGGCAACCTCCTTGGGGTAACGATCGCAGGTCAGGATGATTTGTCGCTGACCCTCAAGCAGGGCATTAAAAGTGTGGAAAAACTCCTCCTGGGAGCGTTCCTTGCCCGCGAAAAACTGGATGTCGTCGATAAGCAGCGCATCCAGAGACCGATAAGAGCGCTTGAACTCCGAAATCTTGTTGTGCTGCAGGCCCTTCACCATGTCCCCAACGAAGCGCTCAGAATGCACATAGCTGACCCTCGCCTCAGGGTTGGACTTCACCATGGCGTTCCCGACGGCGTGCATCAGGTGAGTTTTACCGAGGCCGACCCCGCCATATATAAAAAGAGGGTTGTACGAAAGCCCCGGGTTCTCGCCAACCTGCATGGCCGCAGCTCTGGCGAGCTGGTTGGATTTGCCTTCAACAAAGCTCTCGAAGGTGAAGGTTGGATTGAGGCGCGAGGCAACCGGCGCGTGGCTGTTGGCTTTTATAGGTGTCGCTCTTGGCCGGTCACTGCCCGGCTCGGTGCTTGCTGCCCGGCCGCTTCGCGAGCCAACTTCGATGAGCAGCTGCGTCCCACCGCCGCCTTCTTCAACAAGCTGCAAAATCCGCTGCAAATGGTGCTGTTGCAACCAGTCAACCACGAAGCGATTCGGCGCCAGTAATCGTAAAGTGCTGCCGTCATCAACGGCCTGCAAGGGCCGGATCCAGGTATTGAACTGCTGCTCGGGCAGCTCCGCCTGCAGGACGCGAAGGCACTGGTTCCAGAGCGTCGATTCAGCAGACAAAGAGTTCCCCATAAGACCCAAAATCATACCGGGCCGAGCTGTAGTGTAAGACAATAGAATGACGGGGCAGTCTATACTGAAAGTTCAAGGTTTACATCCGTCTATTGACACTGTCAGGCCATGTCAGTACGCTTGCCGACCCTCTGAAAAACCGGCCCGTTTTTGCCGGATCAAGACCCAGGTAATAGTCATGAAACGCACATTTCAGCCCAGCAAAATCAAGCGCGCACGTACCCACGGGTTCCGCGCACGCATGGCCACCAAAGCCGGGCGCCTCGTACTCAAGCGCCGCCGCGCAAAAGGCCGCGCGCAGCTGACGCCGTAACCCATACGCGACCGTCACGACGACGCAGCAAAATTCAAGCCTGACGAGCGGCAAAAGTCTTCGGTTTCGGAAAACGAGCCGGTTACTCGATGCTGCCGCTTTCGGCCGCGTGTTCAAAAAAGCCACGCGCAGCCGCGATAAATTCTTTACAGTACTTTGCCGCGACAACAAAGAAGAGATTTGCCGGCTTGGAATGGCGATCTCGAAGAAGCACTGTCGCAAGGCAAGCACGAGAAACCGTATAAAGAGGGTAATTCGAGAGTCCTTTCGGCACCATCAGCCGCTGTTGGCGGGGCTCGATATCGTCGTAATTAATCAGCCGGCCGCGGCCATGGCGAATAACAGCGTGATAAACGAGAGTCTCGAGCAGCACTGGCAACGATGCTCGAAGGCAATACGCAAACAAACTACGCAGGATAGTTAACGGATGGACAATCAACGACTGCTGATCTGGGCATTCTTCGGCCTCATGGGCTGGATCACGTACCAAACCTGGGTACAGGATCATGCGCCGCAGCCCGTCGCAGCAACGACACAGCAAGTCGAACCGCTGGAAATGCCAATCGACGACGGCGACAGCGGCGATCTGCCAGAGCTCAGCGCTGTGGATGATGCGTCGTTGGATGCGGAAATGTCGATCGGTGACGAGGCGCCCGAGGTAACGGCCGCACCGTCAGCGCCAACCATCCGCGTAACGACCGACGTGCTGGATATAGAAATCAGCACCGACGGCGGCACCCTGCAGTCCGCCAATCTGCTTGCTTACCCGGTTGCGAAAGATCAGCCGGACGTGTTGGTGCAACTACTGAGCACAGATCCGTCCAACATAGGTCTTATCCGTACCGGGTTACGAACGGTGGAAGAGGGCAACCGGCCGAATTATAAAAAGCACTTTTCGTCCGACGCCGACAGCTACGACCTGGGAAGCGCAGATGAGCTTGTCGTGACACTCTCTCGACCGGGAGCAGACGGCATCAGCGTCGAAAAACGACTTCGATTCATGCGCGGCAGCTACGCATTTGATATAGAACATGAGATTACCAATCGTAGCGACGGCCTTTGGCGCGGCGCTGAGTACGCGCAGATTATTCGCATCTCAAAAGAACAAGAGCGCAGCATGTTTGATGTCGACTCCTATTCTTTTGCCGGACCCATTATCTTCGACGGCGAAAAATCCGAGAAGCTAAAGCGCGGCGATCTCCTCGAAGATGGCGCATACGACTTTAAGTCTCAGGCAGGCTGGATCGGATCGATACAGCACCATTTCCTGAGCGCCGTAGTTCCCACGCGCGAGACAGAGCAGTCGTATCGCGTTAGCGTCCGCGGCGATCGCACGACGTCCAGCATCACCGGGCAGGCGCAGTCGATCGCCCCGGGAACAAGCAGGATATTCTCGACCACCGCATTTGTCGGGCCGAAGATGCAGTCGCAGCTCAAAGAGATCGATAAGAAGTTAACGCTTACGGTCGACTACGGCTGGCTCACAATAATTTCGAACCCGCTCTTCATGTTGCTCGGCTTTGTATTCAAGTACGTCGGCAACTGGGGCGTAGCGATTATCCTGGTGACGTTCCTGATCAAGCTCGCGTTCTACAAACTCACGGAATCCAGCGGCCGCTCAATGGCGAAGATGCGCAGTCTTCAGCCGCGCATGAAGGCCATGCAGGATCGCTACAAGGATGACAAGCCGGCACTAAGTGCCGCAATGATGGAGCTCTACAAGCGCGAAAAAGTGAATCCGGCGGCCGGTTGTTTGCCGATCCTGATTCAGATGCCGTTCTTCCTCGCGTTTTACTGGGTGTTGCTCGAAAGCGTCGAGATGAGACAGGCGCCGTTTGCCCTTTGGATTACCGATCTTTCAACGAAGGATCCGTACTTCATTTTGCCTTTGATTATGGGCGCGGCAATGTTCATGCAGCAAAAGCTGAACCCGGCACCGGCCGACCCGGTCCAGGCGAAGGTCATGCAAATCATGCCCGTCATGTTTACTGCATTCTTCGCGTTCTTCCCGTCGGGCCTGGTGCTTTACTGGGTTACCAACACCCTGTTGTCCATTGCGCAGCAGTGGAAGATCAACAAGGTCGTTGAGCAGGAAGACAAAGCGAAGAAACACTAAAAAGGGGTCAGAGCCCTTTTAGGGTTGTGCGAACTTTGATTTCACCGTGCAGGGTTTTGTGCACAGGGCAGCGGTCGGCAATTTCGAGCATTCGCTGACGCTGTTCTTCTGTGAGCTCGCCATCAAGCGTTAACGCACGCTGAAACTCGTCAATCTTGCCGCCCGCGCTTTCACAATCGGCGCAATCTTTCGCGTGTACCTTGCCGTGACGAACCGCGACCGTTACGGAGCGTAAGTCAATTTTCTTCAGGCTGGCATACATTTTCAGCGTCATCGTTGTGCATGTTGCGAGTGCGGCGGACAACAGGTCGTAAGGCGAGGGCCCGGCATCGGTTCCACCAACACCAAGCGGCTCGTCCGCAAGAAAGGAATGACCACCGGCCACAACATCGGTACGAAAACCGTCAATGAACGTTCGTGCAACGACCCCGTCTTCGGTGGCCTCAAGCGGTGTCACCACGGGCGCATCTGCCTCGGACAAATAACGCGTTGCCCACGACGCCAGCACTCGACCGGCATAGCGTGAATCTTCTTCACGCGATAACAGGTGATCGGCTTTGTCGAGGCTAACGAAACTCTTCGGGTGCTTTGCGGCCATGAACAACTGCGAGGCGTTTTCCACCTCGACGACCGTGTCCAGGGGGGCGTGCATAACGAGCAGCGCTTTACGCAAACCGGAGATGGCGCTGTTCAGGTCATGCTCAACAAGATCATCGAGAAAGCGCTCCTTGATGCGAAAGGGCCTGCCACCGAGCTGTACAACGGCGACGCCTTTCTCGCGCAATTCCGCAGCGGACTCCTTGAACATATTTGAAACGTGCGCTGGATCCGACGGTGATCCTATCGTAGCAACGGCTACCGCCGATGGAATGCTCGGCGCGGCCTGCAAGACGGCAGTGCCACCGAGCGAGTGACCAAACAATATTTCCGGGGCGCGATGTTCCTGCTCGAGCCAGCGCGCGGCCGAGAGCAAATCATCGACGTTGCTGGAAAAGGTCGTGTCTTCGAAGGCACCATCACTTTGTCCGAGGCCGGTGAAGTCAAAGCGTAGAACGGCGATACCGGCAGCCGTCATTGAGCGCGAGATATTGGTCGCCGCTTTCAGGTTTTTGGAACAGGTGAAGCAATGCGCGAACAAAGCGAAAGCGCGCGGCTCGCCGACAGGCAGATCAAGAATCCCTGCCAGGGCCTCTTCTGCACTATTCAAGAATTCAACATTTTTGCTCTGCATCTGCTGGTCACCTGTGGTCTCATTAACTTATGACGGGTCTCACCGATACGATCGTAGCTGCGGCGACGCCACCTGGAACGGGCGGCGTCGGCATCGTGCGCGTCTCCGGAGAGAAGACCGAGCATATCGCAAGAACATTACTTGGAAGCCTGCCGGAACCAAGATTTGCCGCGCATCGGGCCTTTCGGGATGCGGGCGGCCAGAAGCTGGACGCTGGTCTTGCGCTGTACTTTCCGGCACCGGCTTCATTTACGGGTGAATCGGTACTTGAGTTGCATGGCCACGGCGGACCACTGGTCATATCGTTAATTGTCGAGGCGATAGTGGCGATGGGCGCCCGACGCGCCGAACCGGGCGAGTTCTCGCAGCGGGCATTTCTTAATGACAAGCTGGACTTAACGCAGGCAGAGGCAATTGCTGACCTGATAAATGCCGGCACCACACAGGCGGCTCGAGCAGCGCTGCGGTCACTGTCCGGCGCATTTTCCAGCGCTGTCGATGCGCTCGCGGAACAGCTGGTCCGCTTACGCATGCACGTCGAAGCGGCAATCGACTTTCCGGAAGAAGAAATCGACTTCCTGTCGGATGACCTCTTGCTTCGTCGCCTCAATGAGTGCGCAGACGCGTTCGCCTTGTTGCAGGAACAGGCGAAGCAGGGCCGCGTTCTGCGCGATGGTTTTCAGGTTGTAATCGTCGGTAAACCGAATGCCGGCAAATCCAGCCTGTTGAACTTGCTGAGCGGCCAGGAGGCGGCCATCGTTACCGAAATCGCGGGAACTACGCGCGACATCTTGCGAGAGCAAATCGATATTGACGGGCTGGCTGTCGAGCTCGTCGATACAGCCGGCCTCCGAGAAGACCCGGACCGCGTTGAAGAAGAGGGCATTCGTCGGGCGCGAGCCGCGCTCCAGAGCGCGGATGCAGTGCTTTGGATCCAGGACGCAACCGATCCGGAGCAGGGCGAAATAGACGAGCCCATTCCGGGCGGGGTTCCGGTTACCGTCGTACACAACAAGATCGACCTGTGCGATGGCTCGGCGCAAGAACAGGAAGGCAGCATAGGCCTTTCCGCGAAGACCGGGGAGGGCCTTCCGGCGCTGCGACAACACATCCGCAAGCTCGCGGGCTACGAAAACCTCGGAGAGGGCGCATTCACCGCTCGCAAACGCCATTTGCACGCCCTGGAGCGAGCTGCAATGCATTTCGCGACTGGCCGGACAGCCCTCGAAGAGACCCGTGCCGGCGAACTGCTGGCCGAAGAGCTGCGCCTCAGCCACCAGGCCCTCGGTGAAATAACCGGCGCCGTCTCGTCAGACGACCTTTTGGGCCGAATCTTCTCCCAGTTCTGCATCGGCAAATAACCCCGCCCCATAGTTAAGGTGACAGGGGTTTCATCAGGTCAAAATGAGGAAAGCATCAGCGGGCCCTCACGGCCGGCGGGGCCATTTTTATACGCGGTGGCTAAGGGTGGAACCGCGGCTCCGAGATCGAAATTTCGGTGACCGGGCCG
>CAYWBZ010000052.1:0-13426 GCA_964456535.1 uncultured Woeseiaceae bacterium
ATCACTCATGAATCAATCCAAACACAATAAACTTATCGGCATCAGCGGTCTTGCGGCCTACATACCACCGTATCGCGTGTGGTTGGAGGATTGGTGCGACTGGACAGATAATCAGTGGCCGAAAATTCGTGAGATTGTGGGGCGCAGTTTCCGCGTTCGCGGGCCAAATCACAGTGTTTACACGATGGCGGCCAATGCCGTTATCCGTCTGATCGACCAGTATGACATCGACCCCGGCCGTGTGAAGTTCCTCGGTCTCGGCACTGAGTCGAGCACTGACAATTCCGCTGGCGCGATCATCGTAAAAGGCATGGTCGACCAGGCACTTGTGGCGCGTGGCAAAGCACCGATCTCCCGCAGTTGTGAAGTTCCGGAGTTCAAGCACGCCTGCCTCGGTGGTGTCTACGGAATGAAAGGCGCTATCCGCCACCTCGCTCTCGACGGCGCCGGCAGTCAGGCTATAGTCGTTTGCGCCGACATCGCTGAATACGCGCGCGGTAGCTCTGGTGAACCCACGCAGGGCGCTGGCGCAGTTGCGATGCTGCTCGAAGAAGACCCGCAGCTCGCAGTCGTTGATCTGATTGCATCTGGCTCAGCGTCTGACTACCGCATCATGGACTTTCGCAAGCCGATGCTGCGCTTCTGCGGCCAGGATCGTAGCGAGTCGCATCAGGTCCAGGATTTTCCGGTATTTAATGGCAAGTATTCGACGACCTGCTACATCGACGAAACTCTGCATGCTCTGAATGACATGTACGAGAAACGCGATCTCAACTCTATCGAGCACCTGCGCTCGCTGCGTACATTGTTTCTGCATCGGCCTTATCGCCGTATGCCGGAGACCGGTTGGGCTATCTCCTACTTGTTCGCACTCGCACAAGGCAATGCCGAAGATCGCGCTGAACTCGCGTCCTATTGTTACGAAGCGGGTGTCGATGTCGACGCAGTACTCGCTGAAATGGTCAGCAAACCTGACGTTTCAAATCTTGCAGAGCCCGAACGCCTGCAATTCGAGGCTTACCCCTTGGCAATGGCCGTTCTCAGAACGTTCCGGGCCTCACGTCATTACCGCTATGAGATCCTCGACAAGCTACGACTCGGCAGCGATACGATGCTCGACCTCGGCAATCTGTATACCGCGGCGCTGCCTGCCTGGATGGCGGCAGGATTTGAGCAGGCCCTGGAGGAAGACTCACTGTCAGCGGGTGAAGAAGTGCTGACATTGGGTTACGGCAGCGGTGACGCCGCCGAGGTAATTCCGTTTTTCATGGCAGAAAACTGGCGCGAAGCCGTTGCGAAAATTAACTTCGCGGACGCAATGGAATTAACGATTGATCTTGACCGTCAACAGTACGAGGCGCTGCACGATGGGCGACGCGTAGATGGCCTGGATTACGTCGCCCGGAATGAATTCGTTATTGACCACGTTGGAGTTAGTGACGACCGTCACTTCGCCGATCTGGGAATCGAGTACTACCGCTATATCGCGTAACGGGCCAGCTGCCCGGCGTAAGTCTCTCTCAACGCTCGCCACTCCTTGATGAACCAGGGTGTGAACCGCTGTGGCTGTGCGGCGAGTTCGGCGCTTAGATCGTCCGCGGAAATAAAACGAATGCTCGCGATCTCACTGTCATTCGGCTGCGGCTCGCCGTCTATTTTGCCGAGAAACACATGACACAGTTCGTTCTCCGAGCCAGCCTTATCGAATTCGGCCTGATAGCAAAAGTGATAAACGAACTCGAGTTCCGCCGCGATATTGAGTTCGTCGTCCAGGCGCCGCATCGTAGCGGTCTGCAAAGATTCACCACGCCGCGGATGGCTGCAACAGCTGTTTGACCAGAACCCGGGCCACAGACGCTTCTCCGCGGCTCGCTGCTGTAACAACAATTCGCCATCTGCGTTGAATAAGAACAGCGAAAAGGCGCGGTGCAAAATACCGCCCCCATCATGACAATCCGCCTTTGATCGATAGCCGATTTCATTATCGTCTGCATCAACCAGTATGAGCTCCTCGCTCTCCGATGAAACGATTCGGTGAAGATCACTCAACGGAATCTCCTTTGGACGTGCCGGATGGCAATGTCTTATAGCCCGCCTGATGCAACGCGGCTCGCACTTCGTCTTCCGCCCCCGGGCAGAGCGCAACTATTGAGCCGCCGCCACCTGCGCCGGTCAGCTTGGCGCCGATCGCGCCACTCTGGCGGGCGATCGCAACCATATTCTCAAGATCGGGCGTTGATACTTCGATCGCATTCAACAGCCCATGGCAGACATTCATCAACCGGCCCAGCTCATCGTACCGCCGAGCCAGTAGCGCTTTGGCGCCTGACCGGCTGATCTCATCGATCTGATCGAACAACAGGTCATAGTGTTTTGGGTTCTGATCGAATCGTGACCTGACTCCCGCCACCTGTTCGTGCGTCGGTCCTGCTGCGTGACTAAGGCCGATGACGAGTGGCGGAAATTCCTCAAGCTGGAGCGTCTGAATCTCAAGCGAACCCGAATTCCGAAACAACATGGGCTCGCTATAACAGGACAGCGTGTTGTCGATTCCAGACGGCGTACCATGAGCGAGTTTTTCACATGCATATGCGATCTCGTTAACTCGCTCGTCAGTCACTTCCATGCCGGCACACTGCGCAATGGCACGAATAATCGCCACTGCGATTGCCGCCGATGACCCCAGACCCATACCACGCGGCAGGCTGGAGGTAACGTTGATACCGAAATTCGCATCGCCGATACCAAGTTCTCTCAAGATCAGATTTACAGCAGCGTCGATACCCTCCGTGCTACTGCGATCAACCACGCTATGGAGCCCCCAGTCTTTCACCACGAGTGTCGTGCTTTCGTCGCTTCGTGTTACGGCTGCTCGCACAGCGTCGACAATCGGAACAGCAAGTGCATGCCGTCCATAAACGACTGCGTGCTCGCCGAACAAAATAACTTTGCCTGCTGCCGTTGCCACGACAGCCTGCTCATCAGTAATGGGTTCGTCCATCTCACTGAGAATTTCCGCTGCCTTCCAGTGTTTTACGTCGCCGCTGGCGACCAGCCTGGCGACAACCTCATCGAGTCGGTCGTCCGGAGTGCCGGCTGCCGTCGCAATACTGCGCGCATGCAGTCGCATGTGTCCTTCCTGAATGCCCTTGGTCGCCAACGCCCGCAGCGCGGCAAAGTTCTGTGCCAGGCCCACTGCGGCCATCAACTTCGCCAACTCCGCCGCTGACGGCACACCGGTAATCGCAAGGCCCAATGCCGCGGCAGGATTTGATGACAGCGTTCCGCCGACGATGCCCGGTTTTAGTGGTAGTGCGATTTGGCCCTCCAAGTCACCATTGCCAGCAACCGACCACCGGGTTAGCGAAGAGTATTCACCATTTCGAACAGCAAAAGCGTGTGCACCTGCCTCGATCGCCCGCCAGTCGTTACCGGTCGCAATCGCAAGCGCGTCGATACCATTCATGACACCCTTGTTGTGTGTCACAGCTCGGTGAGGATCAACCATCGCGATATCACTGGCCAGCACGATTCGATCCCGGACTGTTTCGCCGGTCATCGAGTCGTTCACAAGATCATCAGCTGTGTAGCGAACTGTCGCTCTACATACTGATCTGTCAGCCAGATTTGAGAGGATTCTGAGTGCAATGTCGCCGCCGCAAATTTCCGCGACTCTGGGGGCGATCGATTCGCAAATCGTATTCGTAAGGTTCGCGCCCATGGCATCACATGTATCTACCAGAACGTGGGTAGCGATAAGTGGCGATCCATCCTCAAGCCGCAACGCCCGAAACTCAATGTCACGGACACCGCCACCGCGCGCCAGCAGGCGCGGATGAACATCGTTGGCGGCGCTGACAAGTTCACCTACAGCATCACGCAACAAGGATATCGCCGCATCGACATCTGCAACGCCGACAATGTGAATTTGCCCTGCCAGCAAAGACTCGCTGAGTGTCGCTGAAAATCCGCCAGTAACCCGCGCCAAGGCAGCGGCACTACTGAGCGCGGCAACTATGGACGGCTCTTCGACAACCAGCGGCACAATGTACTCACGTTCGTTGACGATAAAGTTTGGCGCGATCGCCAATGGCAGTCCGAACACGCCAATGACGTTCTCAATTATCTTGTCTGCCGCAATCGCCGAGATCACCTGGCGTCCTGCACGCAAATCGCGGGCAGCGTCAGATGCCAGCCAACCCAGATTTTCAAGTTGATCTATACGTTCGGAAACGCTGAGCTTGTACAGCCCCGAGACTCGCGAATTACTCATACGTCAATCCTAACGCCCGTCGGGCTCATCTCACAGTCGAGCACTGAGCAATTTGTCGAGTACTTGCCTGCAAACGCGTCCAGTTCCGCCTCATCCGTCCCCAGCAAGATACCGATATCACCACCGCCCGCACCACAGGGTTTGTAGGTGAGGCCAGCAGCGTTCGCCGCTTGCCAGAGCTCTGCGTGACCAGCGTCGAAGATTCCGAGGTCGTGGTCGACACTGAACTTAAGCAGCTGCTGAGAGTAGTCCCGATATCCTGCAATAACTCTGTGGGTATCGTTACTCCGCCAGGCCAGTGCCAAACTTTCGGACGCAGCGACCAGACCTGCCCGAGATGGTTTACTGACACTCGCGGCCAGTTTCGACAGCTTCTCGCGTGTACTGGCGGCAACGCCGCTCCACAGCAAACGGTAATACAACCCTTCAGGCCACTTCAGTGCGGTAACTGATGCATCCTGCATGCGGTATTCGATCAGTCCGCCTGACAGGCTACTCGCGATATCCACTCCGCTGCCGGCCCCTTCCTGCAGGCTCGCATGTGCCCGCTGCGCGAGTGTTATCAGCACAGCGGGATCAGCCGAACTGACCGTAGCAGCGCAAAGTGCAACGGTAATGGCAGCACTGGAACCAATGCCGATTTTCCGCTGTGTTGCGGGATCAACGAACTCGCTGGTATTCAGATCAATGCTCTTTGCACCGGTTTGTTCAATACCTACGGCGTTTAAGACCGCATCTACGACCCGAAGAGATGCTTGCCCGTCCTCCCACTGGATGCCGCCATCGATCATTTTGAATCGCCCGACGGTGTCCGTGAATCCTGCAGCCCTGACTTCGCTGCAATCGGAATCGATATCAGCAATCACCACATGCGCGTGTCGATTAACTGCCATGCAAATTGCTGGCGCGCCATCAAGTACGGCGTACTCGCCGCTCAACACGACCTTGCCCGGCGCGCTGGCTGTTCCGTTGTTGATCACGTTTTGTCGACCAGTCGAGCTGCGGGACCCAGACCACTCAACATTATTTCCTGCACACCGGGTGTCTCCGTAAGTGCTTTTCTCACAGCCTCGGCATCCTCCGGTAAACACACCGCCTTAACTTGCGGGCCCGCATCGATGGTGAAGAACACCCTGCACCCTTCCGCTTGCAGTCTCCGCACTGTTTGCATGCAACGCATCGTTGCCGAATTCCAATAGACCATCGGCGGGCGAGATGCCCACATGACCGAATGCATCTTCAGGCAGTTGTGTTCAGCAACAGTCGCAAGTTGTGCGAAGTCCCGTTGCAGGATGGCGGTCCGCGCAATTTCCAGATCCTGGTCCTGCTGCTCGATCCAGCTGCTGTAAAAAGGTGAGGTCTCGCGGGATATCTCCATCGCCGCCGTAGAGCCGGTCGGCTTCGGTCCGGTTTCAGTAATCGCGACAACGACCTGCAATGGCCAGGAGCCTGGCTCGCTCAGTGTTGCCAGGTTTATGGTGTCCCCTGAGTTTTTAAGCTCGGCGAATCCACCGTACAGCGATCTCGCCGCTGATCCGGATGCCTGCCCGGCGAGTCGCGCCAACTCCTCAGTTCCGTATGACAGGTTCGCTGCACCGGCGGCAGCCACAGTTGTTGCGGCGAATGCAGACGCGGAAGACGCCAGTCCCGCGGCTATCGGGAAGTTGCTTTGGCTTGTGATTCTTGCGCGTAAACGCTGCGCGCCGATGACATTATCCAGACAGCGGCTGATCCGCGGTAGCAACGGCTGGCTCTCCTCACCATTTACGAACAATTCGTCGCTCCGCAGGTCGGGGCTCAATGCAACACTGATTTCGGTATACAGCTCGCTCAATGTGATCGAAATAGAGCCGACCGCCGGCAAATTCCGTGCGACGTCACGTTTACCCCAGTACTTGATGAGCGCAATGTTCGGCTGTGCGATTGCCGTCGCCTGCATGTGCTTGATTCCTGATCTTTCGAGCCAGTAAAGGACGCGAATTATAGCCCAGTAGGGGCCGCGCACATTGCTTGAATTCCGTGTACGCTACACGGCCCGATTCCAGGTGTTTGGCCTTGCCTCACGCATTCAAAGATCGCATTGCTACCTACACAGCCCGTGTTGATGCGCGGCTGGATGCGGCATTGCCGCTGGCGACCAGCAACCCGCAGCGCTTGCACGATGCGATGCGCTACTCGGTACTGAATGGCGGTAAGCGAGTACGACCACTGCTGGTCTACGCGGCAGGCGAATGCCTCTCCGTTGAACCCGAGCTGCTCGACACACCGGCTGTCGCAATTGAGTTGATCCATGCATTTTCCCTGGTTCACGATGACCTGCCAGCCATGGATGACGACGATCTGCGACGCGGCAAACCGACTGTTCACAAGCAGTACGACGAAGCGACTGCGATCCTCGCGGCAGATGCGCTACAACCGCTTGCATTCCTGGTGCTGGCGAACGTCGCCGGAGCACCCGATGGTGCCGCGATAGAGCTCGTCCGCTTGATTACCGCTGCCTGTGGGTCAATTGGTATGACCGGGGGTCAATCGATCGACCTTGCAGCCGAAGGCACGAGACTATCCGCAGATGAACTTGAGCACATGTACGCCCTGAAGACCGGCGCATTGATTCACGCATCCATCGTCTCGGCCTGCCTTTTGAGCGACGACCTCCCCGCCGAGAATGCCGCCGCACTGGACCATTTTGGACGCAACATCGGCATCGCATTTCAGATCAAGGATGACATCCTCGACGTAGAAGGGGACACCGAGGTCATTGGCAAGCCAGCAGGCTCTGATGCGTCTTTGAACAAGGCGACTTACCCGGCTTTGTTCGGTGTCGACGCATCGCGGGCCCGCTGCGATGAATTAGTCGCAGAGGCGCTGGATGACCTGTCACGATTCGGTGCGTCGGCGGCGCCGCTGGCGTGGCTAGCACGCTATATCGTCGAGCGCGGCCAATAATCCCATGCACCCGTCAACACGCAGCATTCTGCATGTTGATATGGATGCCTTTTACGCGTCCGTCGAGCAGCGGGATAACCCTGACCTTAAAGGCCTGCCGGTAGTTGTCGGCGGCGGCACCAACCGTGGTGTGGTGGCGGCCGCCAGCTACGAAGCTCGCAAGTTTGGAATTCGTTCCGCCATGCCTATGGCTGAAGCGATCCGGCGCTGCGATCATCTGGTGCGCGTGCAGCCGAGGATGTCTCGCTATAAAGAAGCCTCCAGGCAGATTTTCGCAATCTTTCATGAGTTCACACCGCTTGTGGAGGGGCTCTCCCTTGATGAGGCATTTCTGGATGTGACAGCGAGTGTCAAGCTGTTCGGTTCACCCGAGATAATTGCAAGCAACATCAAGCAACGCATACTGAATGAAACGAAGTTGACTGCATCAGTTGGCGTGGCGCAAAACAAGCTGGTCGCGAAAATCGCATCTGACCTCGATAAACCGGACGGCCTGACAATAGTCACGCCTGACCTCTACGAAGAAAAACTCGACCCGCTGCCCGTGCAGGTCATTCCCGGCATCGGGCGGGAGACACTGAAACGCCTGATCGGAATTCATGTGGCGACCGTGCGCGACCTGCGCTGTGCAACGGATCGTGATCTCGAGCCCATCTTCGGTCGATTTACGAAGGTAACCAGGGATCGAGCTGCGGGTATCGACAACCGTCCTGTCGTGCACAGTCGTGAGGAGAAATCGATCAGCGCTGAGGAAACCTATAATCAGGACCTGTCAAAGCCAGATGAAATGAATCGTGAACTGTTGCGGCTGGCTGATCGCACGGCCGCGCGCCTGCGCAAATCGTCACTCGCCGCTGCTACGGTGCAAATCAAGATTCGTCGTGCTGACTTCACTACCTATACGCGGCAGCGCAGTATCAAACCTCCGGCAAGCGGCACGGACCAGATTTATGCCGTTGCGCGTGAGCTGTTGAATACCTGGCTCGCCAGTAATCCGGGCGCCAGAGTTCGGCTGCTCGGCGTTGGTGGCAGCAAACTTGTTCCCGCCGAGCAGCCCGACCTTTTCGCCAGGGATGTTTCTGAAAACACATCTGTCATCGATGAAACAGTCGACGAAATTCGCGAGAAATTCGGATCGCTGTCCGTTGGCCGAGCGAAGACCCTCGACCAATAGGGTAGAATCAAAGCGATGTACACCAACTTTTTCGGCCTCAATGAAAAACCGTTTTCGATAACGCCGGATCCGCGTTACCTGTTTATGAGTGAACGGCATGGCGAGGCGCTCGCGCACCTTGTCTATGGTGTTACCGAGAGCGGTGGATTCGTGCAGCTGACTGGCGAGGTTGGCACCGGAAAAACCACGCTGGTTCGAACTTTGTTGCTGAACCAGATGCCCGATAACGCCGATGTCGCGGTCGTATTGAACCCTCAAATTACCGTGCAAGAATTCCTGTTAACGATCTGCGAAGAACTGGGCATAGCGGTACCCGAGCATAAACATGGCATTAAGGCGCTAACGGATGCGCTCAACCAGCATCTTCTGAGTGCACACGCCGCCGGAAGACGAACCATCCTCGTCGTCGACGAAGCACAAAATCTTGCACCAGCAGTACTCGAACAGGTCCGGATGCTGACCAATCTCGAAACCGCTAAGCAGAAGTTGCTGCAAATAATTCTGATAGGACAACCCGAGTTACGCGAACTCCTCAATCGCAACGATCTCCGACAATTGGCGCAACGCATTACTGGCCGTTACCACCTTGAGCCACTGACTCGTGAAGAATCAGCGCAATACGTTGAGCACCGACTGCGTGTCGCTGGAGCACTGGGAGAGGTAATCGATAACGCCGCCAAGAAGGAAGTGTTTCGTCTCTCGCAAGGCGTGCCAAGGCTGATCAATGTCATTTGCGACCGGGCGTTACTGGGTGCTTACAGCCAGGAATCCCGCATCATTACTAAACGGCTGATCAAACGTGCGGCCGCCGAAGTTGCGGGAGAGATTGATCGATCACCGACCATTACCCGCATGGCAATGTCGTTGGGGCTGGTGGGCATCGCGGTTGTCATCGCCAGCATATGGTCCGTTACACAGGAATCAGGGTCGGTCAGCACGATAGAAGATCCTGCCGCTTTGCAGACGCCGGTCATTGAGACGCCGGTTACCGTGTCGACTGAACCGCCGCCCGTAGAGGACAGCAACAACTCTGTCGCGGCGCCCGAAGCACCACTCGCGTCACTGTCCGAAGAACTCGCCCTCTCCGGCGAGTTAACAACACGAGACTTTGCCTTCGCATCGCTCTTCGAGCTTTGGGGACTGGAGTACACCAGCGGCTCGCAGACTGGCTGCTCGCAGGCCGCCGCTGCCGGTCTGGCTTGTCTTAGTCAGCGCGGTTCCTGGAACGGTTTGCGACAATTAAATCGTCCCGCGATCCTCACCATCATCGACAACGATGGCGACTCGCACGAGATTGTCCTGACCGCCATTCATGACGACGGTGCAGAGCTTTCGATCGGTGGCGTTGCAGTTACTCACCCGGTAAGTGAGATTACAGCGTTTTGGTTCGGTGAATTCAGTTTGCTCTGGCGACCCCCCTTCGGTGTGCCTGTGTCGCTGTCACCCGGATCGCGAGGTGCCGAGGTCTTGTGGCTGCGACAAAGCCTGGCCGATATTGACGAACGCTATATCAGTGACATTATCGACAGCGATGTATACGACACTAATCTGCAAGTTATCGTGCGGGAGTTCCAGCACGATCATCGCCTTGCGGTTGATGGCCTGGTCGGGCAGCAAACTCTGATCATTATCAACTCATTGCTTGAATCTGACGGCTCGCCGCGGCTGACAACTCCAAGACCTGCAGGGGTTTAATGCATGTCTTTTATTCTCGACGCTCTTAAAAAATCGGAAACCGACAGGCAGCAACAAGGCAGTGCCGAGTTTACCGGCGTGCCTACGAGCCCTGAAGCACCGTCCGTTCCCCGCTGGCTTTGGGTCGTCGGAATCTTGCTCGCGATCAATCTCACTGTATTAGTCGTTTTGTTGCTCGAACCGGATACCGTCGCGACACCAACTGCGATTCCTGCTCGGGAGGAGCCAAGCAACTTGCCAGTTGCGGAAACTGACTCTGCGCCGAGCTTTGAAGAGAAAGTCACTGCCGCCCAGCTCGACCCTCCGGAACAGCAGACGAGGGAGGCCAGCGTAGAACAGCCGGACACGGAGACATCCACTTTCGTAAGACCTGTGTTGATTTCGCAGGACCCGTCCGCCATCCCCGCTGCCGAACTGTATCCATCGATTCATGAGGTGCGTGCCAGTGGGACGAGCAACTTGCCCGAGCTGCACCTCGATATCCACGTTTACAACTCCGAACCCGAAGACCGATTTGTCTTCATCAATATGGTGAAATTGCACGAAGGGTCACAGCTCAAGGAAGGACCTCAAGTTGCGGAGATAACACCGGATGGCGTCTTATTAGAGCATCAAGGGCAGTTGTTCCTGTTACCGCGTGACTAGCAGCGACGGAAAACATATTGATGGCGATATTCTCGCAAGCGCGTTGATATCAGGAATTCATCGTGTCATCGGCCAGCAGGAACTGCTTAATCGTATCAATGTTTTTCCGGTCGCAGACAGTGACACGGGAACCAACCTTAGCCTCTCCCTGAGTTCGGCCCTGGGGGTGCTACAGGAAGAGCCTGGGAAACACCTCGGGACAATGCTCGCAGCGATGGCCGATGCATTGCTTGACGGTGCCCGAGGAAATTCCGGAGCAATCATCGCGCAGTTTTTTCAGGGTCTGAGCGATTCGGCTGGCGAGATCACCCGGTTTACGACCTACACATTCGGTAAGGCCGTGAGACTCGGTTCAGAGTACGCCCATGATGCTTTGTCGAAGCCGCGCGAGGGGACCGTACTCTCCGTCATCGCCGCATTCGCCGAAAGCATTGAGTACCAGGTTTCCGCTGACTCAGACGCCGAATTTGCGGCAGTCATAGATCAAGCGAGAATCAAGGTTGACGAAGCACTCGCCAACACACCAAAGCAGCTCGATGTATTGCGAAAAGCGGGTGTTGTCGATGCCGGTGCGAAAGGGTTTGCCGAGATAGTCAGTGGCATGTCGGACTATCTTCGTGATGGTCACATGACGCC
Source organism: uncultured Woeseiaceae bacterium (assembly GCA_964456535.1). Classification (GTDB taxonomy): domain Bacteria; phylum Pseudomonadota; class Gammaproteobacteria; order Steroidobacterales; family Woeseiaceae; genus UBA1847. Next base: position 11,370 of record CAYWBZ010000052.1, read on the forward strand.
GATGCCGGATACGGCGTTACTAAATGACATAGAACCACCCGTCGCATTTTCAGCCGCGGACAACACGTCGAAGTTTCGATACTGCACGGAGTGCCTGGTTACAGCCACCGACATTGATCGGCGCAAATTGCGCGAGGCACTCACAGAACTCGGTGACTCAATGGTGCTCGCAGGTAGCAAGCGCAAGGCGAAAGTCCATATTCACGTCGACTATCCTGATGCCGTGTTCAGTATTGCAAGGCGGTTTGGTGACTTAAGTGGCGAAAAAGCGGATGACATGCATCGGCAGCAACATTCGACACATGGGGCCGCAAAGACCTTCGCTGTGATCACAGATTCGGGTGCCGACATTTGCGACGATGACATGGAAAGACTCGATATCCATATGGTGCCCTGTCGCATTCAATTCGGCGATCGCGGTTATCTCGACAAGGTCAGCATTACGACCGATGAGTTTTACCATGAGCTCGAAAATAACCCGCAGCACCCAACCACATCGCAACCGGCACCCGGCGATTTTCGACGCCAGTTTCAGTTTTTGGCGAGCCATTTCCACGACGTACTGGCAATCACACTAACGTCCAGGGCAAGTGGAACCTATGAGGGTGCGCGGTCAGCCGCGAAACGCAGTAATGCGCCTGGCCGGATACATGTTATCGACTCGCTCAATGCGTCTATGGGCCAGGGACAACTTGCTATCCTCGCCGCCGAGTGTGCTGCTGCGGGCATCGGCATTGAGCAGACAATACGAATAGTCGAAGAGCAAGTTACGAAGACAACGACCTTCGCGTTGCTTAAGGATTTACGCTATGCGGTACGCGGTGGCCGACTGCCGAACTGGGTCAAGTTGATAGCTGATCTTTTCCGAGTAACGCCATTAATCTGCGTTAGCCCGGGCGGACGAATCAGCCTCTGCGGATTCTTGCTTGGGCGTCGCAATCGCATCACCAGGTTCGCGCGATTCGTTGCTAAGAAGATTAAGAGCGGCGAATCAATCGAAATCGGCATCGGGCACGCGATTTGCCCTGACGATGCCGCGACGCTGGCAGCGGAACTGCGGAAAAATGTAACAACACTCGACGCACTGAAGATTTGCGAGCTGGGCACGGGAATCGGTGTTCATGGCGGGCCCGGGACGTTGCTCGCCTCCATACGACCGGCAGTCTCAGCTAATGACTTCCCCGTCGACGTCAATTAGCTCTTCACCCTGATTGCGCGCATTGTTGACGCGCCGATTCACTGGCCAAGCCTGCAAAGCAGGTGTGCGTTCAGCCGCTGCCTGTAAGTAATCTTTGTGACCTGATAGCCATTCATCAGCTGTTTCCGGCTGAAGTATCACGGGCATGCGGTGATGCAACGGTTGCATGAAGTCGTTCGCAGCAATCGTTATTAACGTTGTTGTCTGCATAGACTCGTCGCTTTTGCTGTCTTTCCAGCTCTCCCAGAGCCCGGCCAGGGCGAACGGCTCTCCACTCACCAATGAAATGAAATAGGGCGTCTTAACGTCACCATCACGATGCCATTCGTAGAATCCGTCTGCAAGTACGACGCATCTGCGATGCCTGAATGCCGCTCGATAGGACGGCTTCTCGGCAACAGTTTCAGCACGAGCATTGATCATTCGATTACCGATCGCCGGATCTTTGGCCCAAGATGGAACAAGCCCCCAGCGCAGCATGACGAGCTCACGATCTTGTTCGGCATTGTTTCTGACAGCTGCAACGAATTGCGTTGGTGCAATGTTGTAACGCGGCTCGACCGCCAGTGCGCCATCGACGCCAAACAGCGCTGCCGTTGCTTCACTGGGGGAGTAAAAAGCGAAGCGGCCGCACATCTTACTCGCGAATCCCCACGCCTTTCTTCATGAGGAAAAAACTGGCGGAAAACAGCAGCACAACAAAGCCAAGGAGGATTGTGTATGCGTGCGCGATACTGATGTCTGAGGTTCCCAGAATCCCGTATCGAAACGCGTTGACCATGTACAAGATCGGGTTCGCCTTCGATACGTTCTGCCAGAATTCCGGCAACATCGATATTGAATAGAACACACCACCCAG
>CAYWBZ010000053.1:0-13358 GCA_964456535.1 uncultured Woeseiaceae bacterium
ACTTCAAGCGCTTACTGCCAGGAGTAAATGCCTTTCAGGTACCAGGAACCACCTTCGTAGTTCGCAGCACTTCGGCGTGGGTATTGCAGGCCAACGCTGAGGCGGTTGGCATTTCCAGCACCAATTTCGTTAATGAACTCGTCCGTTATGTTAGTACCACCCAATGCGATTCTGAGGTTATCAGTCGCCTGGTAGCCGAGTTCAAGATCGATGTAGACCGTTGAGTCGATCTCCGCACTCGGGTCAACCGCTGCGGTGATCGTGCCACGCTCGTCGAAATGCTTACCGTAGTAAGTTGCGCGAGCCATCAGGCTCCACTTGTCCGTGAAGTGTGACATCGAAGACAGCGTCCAACGATGATTCGGATAGTTGTTTTCAATGTCTTCAACCGTGCTGGCGCCTACCGGCGGAACGCCGTTAACCAGGCCCTGACCGGCTATTTCGATCTCGTTGTAAGCGTAGGCGAACGTAATGTCCGTTTCTCCAACACCGCCAGTCAAGACTACGTCAGCACCCTGATGCACAACATCAAGTGTGTTGGTGTAGAACGAAATGGTCTGACCACCCGAGGTTGAAATGTCACCGGTACGATAAATACGATCATCAACTTCGATGCGGTACACGTCGGTCGTCAAAGACCAGACATCACTCACATCAGCGGCGAAGCCGATGCTGTAGTTCAATGATTTTTCCTCGGTCAGAGGTGCGCCACCATTTTCCAGCGCAATCTCAGACGTTGGTGAAACCAGTCCTTCCTCAACCTGTAGCCCGGTATTACCGTCGAACGTCGTAATAGTTGTTCTTACGTTAGCCTGACCCGGGGTCGGTGCGTGGAAGCCCGTTGAAACGGCGCCGCGCAAAGCGATAGCGTCACTGGCACGAAAACGGAACGCGAACTTCGCGTTGGTTGTCGGGCCGAAGTCAGAGAAATTCTCGTAGCGTATCGCATACTGCAACAAGACAGCATCGGAGATGTCATGCTCAACGTCAGCGTAAATCGCAACGTTGTCGCGTGTGAACTCACCGGCGTCTTGCGTAGCGATGCCGCGGAATCCACTTGAACCGCCGCCAACACTAGCGCTTGGCTCACCAGCAACTACGGTGTAAATCTCTTCGCGCGCTTCACCACCAAACGCCAGGTTCAGCGAGTCGCTCACCGGCAGCGAGAAGTCAACGTTGAGGTTGTTTTCTTCCTGAATGTATCCACCAACATCAAAGTCCATCTGTGGGATATTGCCGTTACCGTCAAGACCAAGGTCAACGTTTACGGTGTTGTTCAGGAAGTAGTCCAGCTCGTCTTTACCGTAGCCGTAGCTGATGTCGTAGAGCATGCCGCTTTGGAATTCACCTTTCACGCCAAAAACCATGCTTGCGTCTTGCTGGTTGCCGTCAAGATACGGCGTGTAACCGGCTGGAAGCCCACCGAAGCCCATGGTGCGTAGCGGTGCGAGACTGGAGTGATCCCAAGTGCGGTAGAAGAAGCGATAACGACCATCTGTATCAGCGGCACTGAATCGAGCGTAAAGCTCAGATGAGCCATTCAGGTCAAAGCCGGAGTTAACGAAAACTCGAAGACCTTCTGTTTGCGGACGTCCCCAGGATTGTAGCAATGGTGCATCGCCGAAAGGCGCATCGGCACCGATCACGTCCGGGTTAACACCGAGCGCAAGCAGTTCGTCAACATTTGACTGCCGCTGAATACCGCGAGAAAGAGCATCGTTATCAACGTACTCAGCGCTGATGTTTACGAAGCCGACATCACCCAAAGCCAAGCCAATGTTACCGGCAACCTTGACGCTTTGCTCACCTTCGTAGTGCTCGCCGTAGGTAACCTGAAGCTGGCCACCGTCGGAAGCATCTTTCATTACGAAGTTGATGACACCCGCAATAGCATCTGAACCGTACTGAGAAGCAGCACCGTCACGCAGGACCTCGACACGCTTAACTGCGATGCCGGGAATCATGCCAACGTCAGCGCCGTGCGAACCGTTACCAGCAGCAGGCGCAAAAAATTGCACCAGCGCAGAACGGTGACGACGTTTGCCGTCTACCAGAACCAAAGTTTGGTCAGGTGCGGTACCACGCAAGGATGTCGGGCGCACGAATGCACTGCCGTCACCGGTTGCCGGGCTTGCTGTGTAGGACGGTACCAACGCCTTGAGATTGTCAGTCAGGTCGGCTGTGCCACCCACTGCATTGAAGTCATCGCCACTGATGACGTCAACAGGCACGGTTGAATCCGACGCAGATCGCGGTTTAGCGCTACGAGAACCGATCGTTTTGATTTCTTCGATCGCCTCGTCGTCTTGCGCCATCGCGCTCTGGAACGCCAGGCCCGAGCAACAAAGCACGAGCGCGAGCGCGCCATAGGAAATAGATTTCTTGCACATTTTTGATTTTCCCCCTTGGAAAAGTAACTAACTCTCTTAATCTGACACGAAGTGTGCCTATATTTTTTATAACGAATCCGAATAAAAGTAGCCGATCCCTTCCATTAATGCAACGAATGATTCAGAATGCGCAACAGATGAATCATTTGTTTCATTCCGCGCCACGTGTGGCTTTGGCGCGTTAGCAACGGATTTCGAGACCCATGAAAAGCCAGTATCCCGACACCATTCGACTGCTTGTCGATGCCTATTCGCAGCTGACACCCGAATTGCAAAAAGCGGCCCGATTTATGGTCGAACACCCCGAAGAAATCGGTCTGAATTCCATGCGCAGGGTCGCAAGGGACGCTGACGTCAAGCCAGCCACCATCACGCGCCTGACGAAGGCGCTTGGATTTCGCGAATATGAGGCTCTGCGCGAGCCGTTTCGGCAGCGATTGCGGACCCGATCACCGGAATTTTCGGCGAAACTGCAGGACGTCCAAAAGCGCGGCAAGACGGGCGACAAATCAATCCTCAGCGACCTGCGGGCACAGGAAATAGCCAATATTGAGCGCTCTTTGTCCGACGATAACCTGCCTATTATGGAAGATGCGGCGCAAACAATGCACGAGAGTCGGCGCGTGTATGTGCTCGGTTTGCGGGGCGCGCACGCCCCTGCCTTCCTTTTTCACTACGCATATCAGCTGTTTCAGGACAATAGCCAGTTGCTGGATACCAGTGCCGGGATCTTTGCCGACCAGCTGCGAGGCATCAATTCTGAGGACAGCTTGCTGGTGGTCTCCTTTCCGCCGTACACCCAGCTAACAATCGATGCCGTGGAGTATGCGGCCGATGCGGGCGCCAAAATAATTGCTGTTACCGACAGCGTCGTATCGCCAGCCGCGAATGCGGCCGCACACACCATCGTTACGAGCAACCAGTCGCCGTCTTTTTACCACTCGTTCACTGGCGCCCTGGCGGTGACGCAGGCATTGATAACGATGCTGGTCACCAAGGCTGGCGGCGACGCGGTCAAAATTGTTGAGGAGGCTGAGAAGCAACTGTCACGCATCAGTGCTTATTGGTAACCATGAGCAAAGCATTCCACCGAAGTTTATTACGTAACCCGCCGCACGCCGTGGCCGGCGACGGCGCATACCTGATTGACGATTCAGGCAAACGTTACCTCGACGCATGCGGAGGCGCAGCCGTGTCTTGCCTCGGGCACAGCCATCCGGATGTAATCGCTGCAGTTCAAAAGCAGGTCGAGAAACTGCCATACGCGCATACGTCATTTTTTACGACGGACGTGCTCGAAGAGCTGGCAGACACGCTGGTGGAAGGCGCACCAGGCATGGGTAAAGTCATGCTGCTGTCAGGTGGTTCCGAATCTGTAGAGGCGGCGCTAAAACTCTCACGACAGTACTTCCTTGAGTCCGGCGAACCCGACAGACATCTCTTTATCGCGCGCCGACAGAGTTATCACGGCAATACGCTTGGTGCGCTGGCGGTTGGTGGCAACGAATGGCGCCGGGAGGCCTTTCGTCCAATGCTTATCGAGGGGCATCACATAGCTCCGTGTTTTGAATATCGCGAACGGCTCGAAACTGAAACGCAGGATGAGTACTGCGAGAGAGTCGGTGTCGAGCTCGAAACGAAAATTATCGAGCTGGGACCTGAGAACGTCGCTGGATTTGTCGCGGAAACGGTAGTTGGGGCAACAGCGGGAGCTGTAGTAGCGACGCCAGGTTACTTTCGCCGAATTCGCGAAATATGTGATCGCTATGGAGTCCACTTGATTCTTGATGAGGTGATGTGTGGCACAGGGCGCACGGGATCGATGATGGCGTATCAACAAGAGCACATTATTCCGGACATCGTGACAATGGCGAAAGGGTTAGCGGCTGGCTACCAACCGGCAGGAGCGTTGCTTTGCCGTTCGGAAATTGTCGACACCATCCGCAGCAACAGCGGCTTCTTTCAGCATGGACACACATTCATGGGTCACGCTACGGCGGTTGCCGCGTCGCTTGCGACATTGCAGGCGATCAAGAACGAGAACCTGTTGGAAAACGTCGTTAAGCGCGGCAAACAAATTCGTGCCGGGCTCCGTGATGCGCTCGCTGACCACCCCAACGTTGGTGATATTCGTGGTCGAGGACTATTTATTGGTGTTGAGTTTGTAGCCGACCGGGAGACGAAAGAGCCCTTCGACGCATCACTGAAAACGCACAACAAGGTGCAAAAAGCAGCGATGGATAACGGGCTGTTGTGCTACGGCATGGGTGGCACCATTGACGGTCGTCGCGGGGACCATGTCCTAATCGCGCCGCCTTACAACCTCAGTGAGTCCCAGCAAAAAGAAGTGGTTGACAAGTTCACTGCGTCAGCCACACAGAGCGTGCCAGCCTAGCTACCGTAGATCTTGTCCGGTAACCAGGTAACGAGTTCCGGAAATGCCGCAATGAGCAACAATGCCAAAAGCTGAATCGCGACGAACGGTATGGCACCGCGGTAAATTTGTGCCGTCGTAACGGACGCCGGGGCGACTCCACGCAAATAGAACAGCGCAAATCCGAACGGCGGCGTCAGGAAGGAGGTCTGTAAATTTATCGCGATCATGATGCCCAGCCACACCGGGTCAAGTCCCATCGCCAGTAACACCGGGCCGACAATCGGGACAACAACAAAGGTTATCTCGATGAAGTCGAGCACGAAACCCAGCAGGAACATGACCAGCATGACGACCAACACGGCGCCGACTACGCCGCCCGGCAGGGCCTCCAGAATGGCACGCACACCATCGTCACCACCATAGCCGCGAAACACGAGTGAGAATATCGACGCGCCGATCAGGATCAGGAAAACCATACTGCTTATACGCAGCGTACTGCGCATGATTTCCTGCAGCCGTTCGAGATTCAATTCGCGGCGTGACAACGCCATCAACAACGCACCCATGCCGCCGACACCAGCTGCTTCTGTCGGTGTGGCAAAGCCACCAAGTATTGAGCCAAGCACTGCGAATATCAAAATCAATGGCGGCAACAATGCGCCAACGACCTTGCCCAGTGAGATGTCCTCGTCAGGCTCGCGATGATGCGCCGGCATGGTGTCAGGTTTGAAATACGCGACGCCAAGGATATAGAGCATGTACAGGAACACGAGCAACAATCCTGGAATCAATGCGCCTGCAAACAGGTCGCCGACCGAAACGGTCTTCGGCGAAAAAATGCCCATGTCCAGTTGCGCCTGCTGATACGCGGTTGTCATCACGTCGCCGAGCATCACCAGAATGATCGATGGCGGAATTATCTGCCCCAGCGTTCCGGACGCACAGATCGTACCGGCGGCAATTTCGGGTGAGTATCCACGCTTCAACATAGTCGGTAGCGACAACAGACCCATCGTCACGACCGTGGCGCCAACAATACCGGTGCTCGCGGCAAGCAGCATGCCGACCAGGGTCACGGAAAGACCAAGCCCGCCGCGCAGTGTTCCAAACAGGGAGCTGAGCGTTTCAAGCAGATCTTCTGCGATGCGGGCGCGCTCTAAAGTAACCCCCATAAAAACGAACAGGGGCACAGCAACCAGAGTCTCGTTGGTCATGATGCCGAAAATACGATTGGGCAGTCCGGATAACAGCGATTCGTTAAAGCTGCCCCCGAGCACGCCGAAACCCGCGAACAACAGCGCTGTTCCGCCCAGCGTAAAAGCAACCGGAAATCCCGCCAACAGCACCAGGATAACCGTGACAAATAATAGTGCTGCGACCCACTCCACCTCAGTCGCCCCTCAAGGTTCGGACGCAACGCGATAACAAAGCGACGCCCTGCAGGCCAACGGTTATCGGCATGACAACGAGAATGGATTTCAACAGCGGAATCAGCGGATACGGTAAACCGCCCGATTCACGCGAGGCTTCCTGCAGTTGCCAGGACACTGCGACGTAATCGAAAGCCTTCCAACCGAGCAACGCACAAAGAGGCAGTAGAAAAACAGTAACGCCAATGAGATCAACCCACGCACGGCGCTTTGGGCTCATTTCCCGGTAGAAAATGTCAACGCGAACGTGTTCCTCCTGCTGGAGGGTGTACGCGGCACCCACCATGAACACAAAACCATGCATCCAGACCACCGATTCCTGTAGCCAGATCAGGCCCGCATCGAATATGTAGCGCAGGACAACAACAACGAATGTAACCAGTACCATGAACAACGTAAGCCAGGCTGAAGCCTTGCCCAGTAGCGAACTAAATCTGTCCAGCATCTAGTGACGCCAGAACATCGGTGTGATGAGTACCAGCAGTGTGAAAATTTCAAGACGGCCGAGCAGCATACCGACAACCGAAATCCACTTTGCAGTATCGCTCAGCGACATGAAGCCGGACGCGACGTCCCCGAGGCCGGGGCCAAGGTTATTAAGGCTTGCGGCAACGGCCGAGAACGCTGTTACCTGGTCGAGGCCCGTCGCCATCATTGCCAGTAACATAACGGCAAATACGACGACATAAACCGAGAAGAACCCCCAGACCGCATCGACAACACGAGGTTGAATGGCGGTAGCACCTAACTTCACCGGAATTTCGGCATTGGGATGCACGAGCCTCGCAACTTCACGCGCGCCCTGTTTGTAGATGAGTAGCCATCGAATAACCTTGATGCCGCCAGCGGTGGAGCCAGCGCACCCGCCGATAAAACTGGCGAAAATCAAAAGCACCGGAAGCGCCGCCGGCCAGAGCGAAAAATTCTCTGTCGTAAACCCGGTAGTGGTCGCTATAGAAACGGCCTGGAACACACCATTGATCAGCGTCTGGCCCGGGTCGCTAAAGCCGCGGAACTGATACAGCGTCAATACGACAATGACCGACACGGTGATAAGCACGGCGGCATAGGCTCTGAACTCAGGATCCTTGGCATAGTGTTTGATCGATACGTATCGCCAGGCGAAAAAGTGCAGCGAAAAATTGATGCCAGCAATAAACATGAAGACGATCGCAACACTGTCGATCAGGCCGCTGTCGAAGTAGCCGATGCTCGCGTCATGGGTCGAAAAGCCGCCAATAGCCACGGTCGAAAATGCGTGGCAAAGAGCGTCGAACCATCCCATCCCGGCCAGCCGATAGCCAACCATGCAGGCAACAGTGAAAGCGGCGTACACATACCAAAGCGCTTTTGCTGTTTCGGTGATGCGCGGGGTGAGCTTTGTATCCTTGACCGGACCGGGTGTCTCAGCGCGATATAGCTGCATACCACCAACACCAAGCATTGGCAGTACGGCGACAGCCAAAACGATGATACCCATACCACCGAGCCACTGTAGTTGCTGGCGATAGTAACGAATAGAAACGGGAAGCTCATCAAGCCCCGTTAGAATGGTTGCTCCCGTCGTCGTCAGTCCGGACATCGATTCAAATACGGCGTCGGTAAATGACAGGGACAGGCCATCCGCGAAATAAAGCGGTGCCGCACCGAAGGTGCCCAACACAGTCCAGAATGCAGCAACGACAAGAAAGCCGTCGCGAAGCCGTAAGTCCTTGCGCGAACGATGCACGGGTAGCCAGATCAGAATTCCGGCAGCCAGCGTTAGCCCAAATCCCTCAACAAACGGTAACCAGGAGTGATCGTTGTAATAAAGGCTGAAGGCGATCGGCGGCAGCATCGTAACACTGAACATCATCAGCAGCAGGCCGAGTATCCGCTGTACGACGGTCCAGTTCATTTAGACGAATGACACATCTACCTGAAAGAGACTCTCCAGGTGTTCGATCTTGCGGCGGTCGGTCATAAATAAAATGATGTGATCATCGGTTTCGATCATGGTGTCATGGTGCGCAATGATGACTTTGTCGCCGCGAACAACGGCAACAATCGCAGTCCCCTTGGGCAATTCAATTTCAGCGATTTGTCGTCCGACAACCTTGGAGCTGTTCTTGTCGCCGTGCGCAATGGCCTCCATGGCCTCGGCGGCGCCTCGCCGCAGTGAGTGCACTTTGACGACATCGCCGCGGCGCACGTGTGCAAGCAACGAACCGATCGTTACCTGCTGTGGCGAGATAGCGATATCAATGCTGCCCGACTCGACAAGATCTACATAGGAAGCCCTGTTAATCAGCGCCATCACCTTGTGCGCGCCGAGTCGCTTCGCGAGCATCGAGCTAAGAATATTGGACTCTTCAGAGTCGGTGAGCGCACAGAAAACATCGACATTGTCGATGTTCTCTTCAAGCAGCAGTTCTTCGTCGGCCGCGTCGCCAACCAGAACAATGGCCTTGTTCAGCTGCTCAGAAATTCGCCGTGCTCGGACCGGATCACGCTCGATCAGCTTGACCTGGTTGGTTTGTTCCAACGCAAGAGCAAGTCGCAAACCGATATTGCCACCGCCCGCGATCACCACGCGTCGCACAGGATCTTCAAGACGCCGCATCTCACTCATGAATACACGAATGTCTTTGCGATCGGCAATGAAGAATACTTCGTCACCTTCCTGAATGACGGTGTCGCCCTTCGGTAGCATCGCCTTGCCTTCGCGGTAAATTGCGGCGATGCGACCTTCTGTGTTCGGAATGTGGTCTTTCAGGGTGGCGATACGCTGGCCAACCAGCAAGCCTTCCCTATCCGCTTTGGCACCAACGAGGCGTACTCGGCCATCTGCGAAATCGAGCACCTGCGATGAGCCTGGATACAGGATGAGTTGCTCAATGTAAGAACACACCAGTTGTTCCGGGCTGATGCGTACGTCGATCGGAATCGCATCCTGCGTGAACAGCTTGTTTGCGTTCATGTACTCGGCGGCACGAATACGGGCAATCTTTGTGGGCGTGCGAAAGCTCGTATAGGCGATCTGACATGCGACCATGTTGGTTTCGTCGGTGTCAGTCAGCGCGACGACAATATCGGCATCGCTGGCGCCGGCGCGTTCGAGCACGTCCGGATACGCGGCGTGGCCAACAACGGTTCGAATATCGAGTCGGTCCTGCAGTTCGCGCAACACGTCCGGTCGCATGTCTACAACAGTGACCTCGTTAGCCTCTTCGCGCGATAAGTGGTATGCCGCGGAAGAGCCAACCTGACCTGCGCCGAGTATGAGAATTTTCATCGTGCGTAGTCTACATCAGATCGAGATTCGCATAACTCAGAACGAGCCATTTTGTGCCGGCAGTCTCAAAATTGACTTCTACCCGAGCGTGGGCCCCCTGGCCCTCATAATTAAGGATCACGCCATCGCCGAATTTCTTGTGGCGAACGCGCTGCCCAAGCCGAATACCAAGTTCGTTTCCGGCACCGGCAGCCGCCGCTCTGCGCTGTGTTGGCCGTGATGAATGCATTGGACGTGCAACCTGTACGCGTGGGCGGATTTCCTCGACATGTTCGCTGGGTATCTCGGCGATGAATCGCGACGGCTGCGAAAAATTGTCCATACCGTGCAGGCGACGTTGCTCGGCGTGCGTAATGTAGAGTGACTGCATCGCACGTGTGATGCCGACATAGCAAAGCCGTCGCTCTTCCTCGAGGCCGTTTGGATCCGCTACTGATCGTTGGTGCGGGAACAGGCCGTCCTCCATCCCGCACATAAACACGAGCGGAAACTCGAGGCCCTTGGCCGAATGCATAGTCATCAATTGAACACAGTCTTCCCAGGCATCAGCCTGACCCTCACCCGCCTCAAGGGCTGCGTGTGACAGGAATTCGTCCAGCGGTGACATTTCTTCTGCAGGGTCGGGCTCGAAACCCTTCGCAGCGCTGACAAGTTCTGCCAGGTTCTCGATGCGGGTCTCGCCCTTCTCGCCCTTGTCCTTCTCGAAGTGGCCGATAAGTGCGCTCAGGTGGATGACATGATCAACCTTGTCGTGTAGCTCAAGACCGCTGGTCTCGCGCGCCATGCGCTCTATGAGCGACATAAAAGCATTGACGGCATTTGCCGCACGACCGTTCAGGTCATCGCTGGCGATCGCTCCCGCGGCACGCCATAGCGAGCAGGCGTTGGCTCTGGCGTAGGAACGCATAATTTCCACAGTGCGTGCGCCTATTCCTCGAGTGGGCTTGTTAACGACGCGCTCAAATGAACTATCGTCATCGCGGTTTGATGTCAGACGCAGATAGGCAAGTGCATCCTTGATTTCCGCTCGCTCGAAAAAGCGCAGCCCGCCATAAACGCGGTACGGGATACGCGCGTTAACCAACCCCTCTTCAAGGACGCGGGACTGTGCGTTGGAGCGGTACAGAAGTGCCGCGTCGGCACGCGCGTTGCCTTGTGCTATCCAGTCGCGCAGTCGCCCGATGATGAAGTCGGCCTCGTCTCGCTCGTTGTAGGCCGAATAGACTTTTATCGCCTCGCCCTCTGCGCCTTCTGTCCAGAGGTTCTTGCCCATGCGCGAACTGTTATTCGCAATGACGGAATTTGCGGCGTTCAGTATGGTTTGCGTAGAGCGATAATTCTGCTCGAGCTTGACGACGTGTGTGCCAGGAAAGTCTTTCTGAAAACGGTGAATATGCTCAACACGCGCACCTCGCCAACGATAGATCGACTGGTCATCATCGCCAACCACAAACGGCACTCCCTTGTCGCCGGCTAACAGGCGCAACCAGGCATACTGAATGGCGTTCGTGTCCTGAAACTCATCAACCAGTAGATGTTGAAAGCGTCGGCGATAGTGCTCGAGCAGTTCCGCATTGTCGCGCAGGACTTCGTGTGCGCGCAGCAGTAGTTCTGCAAAATCGACCAGGCCACCGCGCTGGCAAATTTCCTCATATGACTGATAGAAAGAAATTAGCTGGCGTCGGTTGGGGTCACCATCGTCATCGATGTGCTGCGGCCTTAAGCCCTCGTCTTTTTGTCCATTGATGAACCACTGAATCTCCTTCGGCACCCAGCGACTGTCGTCGACCTCCAGGTTCTTCAGCAGTCGTTTGATCAGTCGTAGCTGGTCGTCGGAATCAATGATCTGAAAGTTCTGAGGTAGCCCGGCTTCACGCCAGTGGCGACGCAGCATTCTGTGAGCAAGACCGTGAAAAGTACCGATCCAGAGGTGTTGCACCGGCACCTTGAGCAATGACTCAATGCGGTTGCGCATTTCGGCGGCGGCTTTGTTCGTGAACGTTACGGCCAGCAGGCTATGTGGGGAGATGCCCTCTACATCGATAAGCCAGGCGGCGCGATGGACCAGTACGCGAGTCTTGCCGCTGCCCGCACCGGCGATAATGAGCGCCGGCTCAGAGGGTGCAGTGACGGCCTGACGCTGTGCGTCGTTCAGCTGGTCGAGTATGGGGGTGACATCCATCGGGGATTATTGCCGGGCATTCGAAAGCGCGGAAGTTTAGCAGAGACTACTGTTCCCAGAGCACACTCAATGTAAACTGATTTCGCTCATACTGTATGCGCGTGTCATTCGAAACCGTCTCACGGTAACGCGCCGCACCAACAATACTCAGATGGCGAGTCATCTGGAATGTACCGATGAGATTAATCTCGGCAGATTCCTGAGTTTTGCGTCCAGCGACAGGGTTGTTAAATGCAAATGCGTTCGGGTAGTCGTAGAGCCTGTAGATGCCATTGGCCTCAAACTCAAAGCGTTCGGCGGGCGTCCAGTGAAGCTCGAGTCCGAAGCTGTCTCGATCGTAGTCGTTGTAACCAACGTATTGATCAGTTCGGACCCTTCGTTTGACGTCAATTCCAAACCAAAGACTATCTAAGATCCGTTGCCGTGCCGTTAGTCCAAGCGAGTAATAGTCGTAGCGTATGTTCGGGTTGCCCAGCCGCTGTCGACCATCCAGGTCGTAGCTCGGGCGGTCACTAAAACGCCGACTGAAGCCCTCCAGCGTGACGCGCAGCAGGGATGTCGGGGCGAACTTGTACTGTCCATGAAGGCGCAGCAGAAAATATTCGTGGTCGTACTCGCTAGTAGCGACTGTCTCCTCGTAATCCCGGAGTTGAGCTTTCATCTGAAGGCCCAGCGACAGGCGCGCGTTCTTCTGAAGAAATGAGAGCTCGGGTCCATAGCGCATGTAGTTCATGCGATCGCTAATATCGACGCCGCCAATATTTCGGTCGCCGCCGTTATCAGGATCGTAGTAGGTCTCATCGTGCTGGGCGACCTTGAAGGCACTGTGCACACGACGTTCACGCTCGCCTTCTCGACGACGGTATTCGTTGCCGAAGCTTGCCTGATGCAGAGATTCGTTGCCGTTTTCCAGCTCCTTGTCCTGATAGTAGCGACCAGCCATACGGTACTCAACATAGAACCCCTCATATTGCAGGCTGTTGATCATGTACCTGGCGCTCAGGCTCACGGGCATGAAAACACCGGACTGAACGACCGGTGTAATCAGCGGCAGCGTCGGATCGTCGAAATCGATGTAGTCCTGATCGGGTGAGCGGAAAACATTGTCATCGGTGCCGAATCCAACCCGGGCGCGCAAATCCAGGTCTGTGAATTCCTTCTTTTTCTTGCGTTCAGCCACGCGAACCTCAAATTCGTCGGGTTGCGCTTGTTCGGCGTGTATCCGCGATATGGCGATGACGGCAAAGCGGCGCAGCTTTGCGCTTTCAAATTGATCACGGGCGAGGCGGAACCAGCTCAACGCTTCGTCCAGGTCGCTCAGTTTGTAGGCGTTTAGACCGAGATTGAAATGAGCCGCGATACGCAAAGAGGGGTCCGGCAGCGCTTTGAGCAAGGCGTCTCGGGCGCGAACATGCTGGGCAGCCCGGTAATGGGCGATACCCATGTTGTAATGCAACAGCGCCGTGTCCATCCCCTCTTCCTGGGCCTGCCGGTAGCGCAGCAGCGCTGCCCAGTAAAGGTCATCACGGAACAGGCGATTGCCGTCCGAGAAATACTGATCCGCGGTCATGGCGTGGGCGTTCTCGAGCGGCGCCAAACCGCCGATAGCCACCATTAAAAGCAGCGAACCTGTGAGATAAATCTGTTTGACCATAGGGATGGAGTCGTTTCACGTATTGTCAGACTGGAAGAGTACCGACTTTAT
>CAYWBZ010000054.1:0-13342 GCA_964456535.1 uncultured Woeseiaceae bacterium
CATCGATGGGCATAGCGGACAACTGCGAGCGCATATCGATCAACGATTGAATGGATGCATCCATCACTTTGAGAACGGCGTCGGCGGAGGAGTCGTCCGGACTCACATCGCGGTGCACATAACTGACCGGGCTACTGAGCGATTCGGCCAGTCGTATGCCGAGTTCCCTGAAACCGCCCAAGCCAACACGCCGGCAAAACCGCACGACGGTCGGTTCACTGGTGCCGCACTCTCTTGAGACCTGGGCAAGCGTTGCACCAACCGCTTCCTTGGGGTGGGCGAGCACCCACGCGGCAACGCGTTTTTCCGCTGGGCTCAGGTCACCGAGTGATTGTTTGATGATGGCAAGCATGTAGTAAAACTACAACAAAATACCTAATATTGCGATAGAAAATAGCAATATTGTATCGATTTGTAGTAAACTTTCATAAATTCTCAAGGAAGTTCCATGGCTCAACTCGTTCCTGTCGATCCGTTCGACCTGATCATTTTCGGTGGCACCGGCGATCTTGCCATGCGCAAATTGTTGCCTGCGCTCTATCACCGCGATCGCGACGGGCAGCTTACGGCTGATAGTCGCATCATCGCTGCCAGTCGCGGTGCACTGTCTGCAGAGGAATACCTGGCAATGGTCGAAGCAGCGCTGCGGGCCAATCTTGCGGCAGGCGAGTTCGACGACGAGCACTGGGGAAAGTTCAGTCAACGCCTGCATTATGCGCAGGCGGACGCGTTCGAGCATGCAGGTTGGGACGACCTGGTCGATGTTCTCGCTGGCCGTGAAGATCGTGTTCGCGTCGCCTACCTTGCTACCGCACCAAGTTTGTTCGGTCCGCTGGCTAACGGGCTAAAGACCAACAAGCTGATTACAGAGTCGAGCCGCATCGTTCTCGAAAAACCGTTGGGCCGGGATCTTGATTCAGCACGCGAGATTAACAACGCTGTTGGCGAGTGTTTCCGGGAAGACCAGATTTATCGCATTGACCATTACCTCGGTAAGGAAACAGTGCAGAACCTGCTGGCATTGCGCTTTGCCAATTCGTTGTTTGAACCTCTGTGGCGACGCAGCGCGATTGACCATGTGCAGATCACGGTCGCCGAAGACCTCGGCGTCGGCGGGCGCGTCGAGTTCTACGACGGCGTAGGTGCGTTACGTGACATGGTGCAAAATCATTTATTGCAACTGGTTTGCCTGTTTGCCATGGAGCCACCATCGAGTCTTGATCAACATGCCGTTCGGGATGAGAAGATCAAGGTGTTGCGCTCGCTCAAACCCATATCGGTGGATCAGGTGCGTGCCAGCACTGTCCGTGGCCAATACACGGAAGGCGCGATCAAAGGCAACACCGTAAATGGGTATCTCGACGAACTTGCGGACAAGGACAGTGCTACCGAGACGTTTGTTGCACTAAAACTTGAAATCGAAAACTGGCGTTGGTCCGGTGTGCCTTTCTACCTTCGCACGGGCAAACGCCTGAAGGCCAAGCACTCTGAAATTGTCGTCCAGTTTCAGGATGTTCCGCACTCGATATTTCCGGAGCAGGAATACAATGTTTCGCCAAATCTCATGCGAATTCGTTTGCAGCCTGACGAGGGTGTACAGCTCTCTGTAATGGCTAAAGAACCAGGACCGGGCGGATTCGAGCTGCGGCCAGTGTCACTGGATCTCAGTTTCGCCGAGACATTTGGTATTCGTTATCCGGACGCTTACGAGCGTTTGCTGATGGAAGTCCTCAGAGGAAATCCGGCGCTGTTCATGCGTCGCGATGAGGTCGAGGCTGCCTGGGAATGGATCGATGGCATTATTGAGGGCTGGCAAGTAACGAAACAGAAGGTGGATTCTTACGTTTCGGGTACCTGGGGGCCGAACGCATCATCGGTGTTGCTCGATCGTGATGGTCGTGCCTGGCATCAGGAAGACTGAAATGGCACATGTCTTCGAATTTGACACCAGGGACGCTGCTTCTGCGGCGGTGGCGGCACGCATCGCAGAGCTCGTCAGCGCTCAAATTGATCGTAACGACAAGGCGACTTTCGTCGTCAGCGGCGGGACGACACCTGCGAAATGCTTCGACTACTTATCGTCTTATTCTCTTGGTTGGGACAAGGTCCAGGTCGCCTTGTCCGACGAACGCTGGGTACCGCGCGACCATGAAGACAGCAATGAACGACTCGTGCGCGAGACGTTATTGAAGGCTGAGGCTGGTTCTGCAAGCGTGTTGTCGATTTATCAGGATGACCTCTCCGTGGATGAGCGCTGCGATTTACTGCAATCGCAATTTCCAGAATCCGGCTTCGCCTGCTCAATGGTCGGCATGGGAGCGGATGGGCATTTCGCATCGCTGTTTCCCGACGCGGACAGCCTGGAAGCGGGATTGAACACTGACAACCAGCGCTTCTACATACCAGTTCGAACTACCGCCAGCCCGCATCCGAGAATCAGCATGACGCTCGGCGCATTGTTGCAAAGCACTGAGATTTTACTGCTGATATTCGGCGTAGATAAGTTCGGTGTTTATGAGAAAGCGAAGGCTGGCGACAGCACGTATCCGATTGCGGCGTTGCTGCAGCAGCAAACCGTTCCGGTTAATGTTTACTGGGCGCCGTAGCGCTTACTGAGAGAATAAAGCTATGAATTCCGTCGTAGAAGAAATCACGCAACGTATTACAGATCGTAGCAAAGAAACGCGAGCAGCCTATCTCGCCCGCGTAATGGCGGCGGCCAATGATGGTCCGGCGCGCGGAACGCTGTCCTGCAGCAACCTGGCACACGGTTTTGCAGCGTGCGGCACCGCTGACAAAACGGCGTTATCCGGTGATGTCGTTCCCAATATTGCAATCGTGTCCGCGTATAACGACATGCTCAGCGCGCACCAGCCGTTTGAAACCTACCCGGCTTTGATTCGTGATGTGGCAGCCAAACACGGGGCAGTTGCACAATTTGCTGGCGGCGTACCGGCAATGTGCGACGGCGTCACGCAGGGGCAGGATGGTATGGACCTGTCCTTGTTCAGCCGCGATGTAATTGCCTTGTCGACGGCGATAGCGCTGTCACACAATATGTTCGACGCAGTCTTGTGCCTCGGCATTTGCGACAAGATCGTACCGGGGCTATTAATTGGCGCACTGTCATTCGGGCATTTGCCCGTCGTGTTTGTACCGGCGGGACCCATGGTGTCGGGATTGGGAAACAAGGAAAAAGCGCGTATCCGCGAAGAGTACGCGGTGGGTAAAATCGGTCGAGACGAACTCCTTGCCGCAGAATCGGCTGCCTATCACGCGCCCGGCACCTGCACCTTCTACGGCACGGCCAATACTAATCAAATGCTAATGGAGTTTGTGGGCTTGCAGTTGCCGGGTGGTTCGTTTGTCAATCCTGGGACACCGCTGCGCGATCAGCTCACGGCTGAAGCGGTTACGACGGCGTTAGCAACTACCAACCTGGGCGATGACTACTCGCCGTTAGCGAAAGTTATCGATGAAAAATCCATCGTGAATGGTATTGCTGGCTTGCTGGCGACCGGTGGATCGACGAACCACACCATTCATCTGGTTGCCATTGCGGCCGCGGCTGGCATCAAGATTGACTGGCAGGACTTCTCCGACCTGTCGACCGTGATTCCACAATTGTCGCGCGTGTACCCGAACGGATCCGCGGACGTGAATCATTTTCACGCGGCTGGCGGACTCGGATTCATAATGTCGGACATGCTCGCCAACGGACTACTGCACGACGACGTGAATACTATTCTGGGGCCCGGGCTGAAGAATTTTTGCAGGGAGCCACACATCGATGGTGACACCCTGGTTTGGCAGGACACCCAAAAGTTGTCACTTGATGAGGACATACTGCGACCCTGTGCCAATCCGTTCAGTGCAGAGGGCGGGTTGCAGCTTGTCTCTGGCAATCTGGGCCGCGCCATGGTCAAGGTTTCCGCTGTTGATGAGGAATATCACGCGATCGAGGCACCGGCTAAAGTATTTCAGTCACAGCAAGCATTCGTCGATGCGTTCAATAATGGCGAACTGGAACAGGATTTTGTTGCCGTATTATCTTGTCAGGGGCCGCGCGCGAACGGTATGCCGGAGCTGCACAAGTTGACGCCGTATCTGGGCGTATTACAGAACCGGGGATTCAAGGTCGCCTTGGTAACGGACGGCCGCATGTCGGGTGCATCCGGCAAGGTGCTCGCCGCCATACAGGTAACACCCGAGTCATTGTGTGGTGGCCTGATCGCGAAGGTCCGTAACGGTGACATTATTAAGGTCGATGCCACGAGCGGCGCATTGTCGGTTGTTGCCGGCGATGATATTGCGTCGCGAGAGGCTGTCCTGGTTACAGCGCCGCAACAGGGCATGGGTCGTGAGTTGTTTGGTGCATTTCGTGAACGAGCGGGCGGCGCTGAATCCGGTGCCAGCCTGTTTGATGGAGTCTAGCTATGGATGCGAGCAAGTTACTCGTTGGCAGTAAAATCGTACCGGTTGTCGTATTGGCGAGTGCCGATGTGGCTGTACCATTGGCAGAAGTACTGCTAGAGGCTGGTCTTGGTGTGATAGAAGTAACGCTAAGAACAGATGATGCGTTACAGGGTATCGAACAGATCGCAAAATCCGTGCCTGACATGGTTGTTGGAGCAGGCAGCTTACGGCGACCAGAGCAATTCGCGGATATTGAATCGGCCGGCGCGAGATTCGCGGTAAGCCCGGGTTCGTCGCGGCAGCTACTCGCCGCTGCCGCTGATCACGACATGCCGTTCATCCCGGGCGCAGCAACTCCTTCCGAGATGATCGCGCTTTTCGAACAGGGCTATCAACTGCAGAAATTTTTTCCAGCCGAGCTGGCGGGCGGACGACCCTTCCTCAAGGCGGTAGGGGCGCCATTACCCGAGGTCCGATTTATGCCGACAGGTGGAGTCACGCCGGTTAACGCAATGGACTATCTCAACATGAGCAACGTCGCCTGCATCGGTGGATCATGGATCACTCCGCTGGAGCTTCAGGCGAAGGGAGATTTTGACGCGATCCGGCAGATCGGGTCGGATGCGGTCAGCTTGCTGGTGTGAGAGCATAAAGCATGGCAGACAAGACCCTACTGATAGGTGACATAGGCGGCACCAATGCGCGCTTCGCGATCGCGAACACGGGGAGTCCGGGTTTTTCTGATGCGATGACATTACAGTGTGCTGACTACGCATCTGCCGACGATGCCATACGCCACTATCTCAATGAAGTAACGGCTGCATCGCCAGACGTAATTTGTCTTGCAGTGGCAGGTCCGGTGATCGATGGCACTGTACAAGTTACGAATAATCACTGGACGTTGAACGCTGCGGACATCGCTGCCGATTTCGGCATAAGTGATGTGCAGCTACTTAACGATTTCGAAGCCGTCGCTTTTTCGATCCCGCAATTGCAGGCAGGGGATACGGAAGTGATCGGTTTGCCGGATCGAAAACCGACGTTAGGCGAGAACTTCAATATCGCGATTCTCGGTCCCGGTACAGGATTAGGTACTGCCGGACTTGTCAGTCGTCGGAATACGATTATTCCGATCGTCGGGGAGGGCGGACATGTTGGGTTTGCGCCGAAGTCTCAGGTGCAGGTGGACATACTCAATACACTGCGCAGCAAATTTGATCGTGTTTCGGTCGAACGGCTGGTATCGGGGTCCGGCATAGAGAATATCTACTGGGCGCTGACTCGAATTCATGGTGAGCAACGCACCCCGTTATCTGCGAAGGACATATTCGCCGTGAGTCTCGATAACGGCGACCCCAGGGCTTCTGAAGCAGTCCACATGTTTTATGAAATACTGGGACAGGTTGCCGGCGATCTCGCCTTGACCCTGGGAGCAACAGACGGAGTTTATCTCGCGGGTGGTATCGCGATGCGCTACCCGAATTTGTTACAAGACAGCGGATTTCGCAATGCGTTTGATAATAAGGGCCGACATCGAGCTTTGATGGAACGTATTCCGACATTGCTCATTACTCATGATGAGCCGGGCCTGCTGGGTGCGGCTTATTGCGCGCTTGAGTTGTCTTCCGTCTGATCGCCGTTACCGGGTCTCGGGGTCGACGTAATCCCGACCTGATGACGTGGGAACGCGTCAGCATCAATCGTTTCCAGATAGCCGTGCCAGGCGGCATAGCCAATCACAGGAATAATGACAACCAGTCCTATAAACGCCGTCGCCACGCCGACGAGCAATGACACCACGATAATAGTAAGCCAGACGAACATCGCCCGTTTGTTACGCAGTACAGCATTGACCGAGGTGACGATCGCAGTAACGCTGTCGACATCACGATGCATGATCATCGGTAATGAAAACGCACTGGCTGAAAATGTGACGGCAGCGAATACGGCGCCGATCGTTGTGCCAAAAGTGAAAAAGCTGACGAGCTCCATAGTCGTGGTGTCGCCGTCAGTTGGGAAAAACACGCTCACCATTACGGCAGCGCGTGCCCAAATGAGAAATATGATCATCAGGACCAGCGCGAAGATCATCTCGTTGCCGAAGTGGCGTTTGAATGCCGCACGAATGCTGCGCGTGAACAGGGGCGGTTGGCCGCGCTCCAGCTGTGCGCTGATTGCATAAAGACCGATGCAGGTTAGTGGTGCCAGGAACACAAAACCACCAAGCATTGCGAACATGAACCACTGGCTGCCGCGAATCCAGGCCAGTAAGCAGACGATGCCGATCAGTGCGGCTACGGACAGTCCGTAAGCGAGGCTTTGCTGTGGTGCTTGCACCAGGTCGTTGATGCCTGCGCGAACCCATCCGAACGGAGCCCACGGGGAGAGCTTTTTGCAGGGAGCGGCGAACGGCAGTTCGTCGCGATTAATCTCTGACTGATCTTCGTCTGTCATTAGCGATTATTGGCACTAACGGGACGGGTTATCAAGCACCCGGACGGCAACCTGCTGCCCGGTGACCGAATACGCAATGTATTCGTAGGTCAGCCCGGACTTCTCAACGAACTCCTGAAACGCTTTGAATTCGTGTTGCTGCCAGCGATGGAAGTTGTAGTACTCATCGAACAGGATGATCGAGCCCGGCTGCAGCCGCTTGCCGAGCAGCTCGAAAATCGTGACCGTTGACGAATACAGATCACAATCGACGTGCAGGAACGCGATCGGGTCAGTGTGCGACTCCAGGAATCCCGGCAACGTTGCGTCGAAGTAACCCACATGAAATTCGACGTTGTCCGGTACTTTGGGCATCTGTTTCTGAGCGAAGGCACCGATCGGATTGCCGTTCCAGTGCTCCTGGATCCCGTCAAACGAGTCGAAGCCATGCACGGGGCCGTTTACCGTCGGTGCAATCCAGCGCATTGACTTGCCCCGGCCAACACCAAATTCCATGGTCAGGCCGTCGGTCTTCACCTGATCAAGTGCGTACTTCACCAGCTGCGGGTGCTTCTCGAAAAACGGGGCATCAGCCATATTCGCGTTGATATACGCCAGCGTGTCCTTCTTGGCGGCAAGATTCATGTCCAACAGCAGGTTGGATGAATAGTGCTTGAGCATGAAACGTCGAAAGAGAAACTCGCTTAAGGTGCGCTTGAACAGGGGCATGAATAGGGCCTCGAAAGGGGCTGTTTGGACGCCGCGTACGTTATCACATGAATCGCCAGAAAGTGCGCTACATCACGTTTGGTAAGTGGCGTGATCAGTACACTCTGGGGCAATTGAATGACGTTATGTTGGATAACTGGTCGGGTTATGTCAAATAAAGAGACATCCACGAATCGTGTGCTCGTCGTCGACGACGATGCGTCGCTGATTGGCGAGTATGTCCGTTGTCTCGGAGAAGGTTTCGAGCCCGAGGACGCGACTGCGACGCTTACTGACCTTGAGAAAGTTTTGTTCGGTGAAGAGACCGACGACCGTGGCGCTGCGAAATTCGAGGTGCACTCCAGGAATCAGGGTGCGGCAGCTGTCGAGGCCGTGCAGGCAGCCATCGCCGCCGGACAGCCTTACTCGATAGTGTTCCTGGATATTCGTATGCCGCCGGGTATGGACGGCATCGAAGCCGCGAAGCGAATTCGATTGCTGGATGCCAACATCAATATCGTGGTTGTATCGGACTCAAAGAGTCCCGCACCGGAGAATCTGGGCAAAGAGATTCCCCCCGCCGACAAAGTCTTTTTCTTCCAAAAACCGTTCCACGCACTGGAATGCCGGCAACTGGCAGCTGCCCTGTGTGGAAAATGGCATGCCGATATGGCGCTGCGCAGCGCGAATGAAGAGCTTGAACAGCGCGTTGAAGAGCGAACTGCTGCACTGCAGAAACTTGCCTATTTTGACGTCGTGACGCGACTGCCCAATCAGTTGCTACTGCTCGAAGAATTAAAAGCCCTGATTGAAAAGGCCGAGGACACTGCCGGCGATACCGTTGTTGTACTTGTCGATATCGATCGTTTCAGCTTTATAAATGAAACCATGGGTTACGACGCAGGCACCGAGCTCCTTCGATCGATAGGCAATCGATTGAATCGGACGTTTTGTGATGACGCGGGTCACCGCATGGCCGTTGTCGGGCGCTTCGGTGCGGACGAATTCGCGATGCTGGTGCCTGGTATCGAGAATGATGCGGAAATTCGTGAGTTAACAGAGCTGGTCAAAGATACCGTCGAAGCGCCGTTTCTGATCAACGGCCGCGATCTGTTTCTGAAAGCGAGTATCGGAGTATCCTGGCATCCGGTTCATGGCCGTGATGCCAAGAGCGTCTTTCGTTGTGCTGAAGCTGCGCTGCATCGCTCGATGCGCAGCCTGAGCAGTTCGATAACCTACTACCACAGCGAGATGCGTTATCGCGCCCGCTACAAGTTTGATCTTGAAGCTGAGCTTCGCGGTGCTATCGAGAACGGGCATATTTGTGCGCATTATCAACCGCAGCAGTCCACTACCAGTGGCGAAGTGGCCGGCGTTGAGGCATTGGCGCGCTGGACGCGGCCCGATGGGTCGACGGTTCCCCCGTCGGACTTCATCCCGTTGAGTGAGGAAATGGGCATCTCCGATGTCCTGTTCGAATCGATCATGCGTAGCGTTTGTGTGGATGTCACAGCCTGGCGCACGAAGGTCGACTGGAAAATCCCGGTCAGCGTGAATCTGTCAGCCCACCAGTTGCGTAATCGTGATCTGGTCAGTCTCATCAAGGGAATATTGCAGAGCGAAAACGTCGACAAAGAACTGATCAATCTCGAACTTACCGAGACCGTATTACTTGAAGACCTGACGGTCGCACAACCAGTGCTGGATGATCTTTCTGCATTCGGGGTTGGCATTCATATCGACGACTTTGGGACTGGCTACTCGTCGCTGAGCTACCTCGCGAAGCTGCCAGTGCAGACTATTAAAATCGATCAGGATTTTATCGCTCAGTTGTCGGACTCGGATGCCAATAGCCGGGTCATTGAGGCCATTGTGGCTTTGGGCAAGGCAATGCAGCTGGAAGTCGTCGCAGAAGGCGTAGAGACCGATCAGCAGTATGCGATCGTTCGTCGCCTGGGTTGCGATCTGGTGCAAGGCTATTTCATCGCGAAACCGATGCCAGCCGAGCAGTTGTTAACGTGGATAGATGGCTACGAGGATACGCAAAGTATCAAGAAGCGATCGATCGTGATCGATCTGGATACACAACGTTAAGACCGTTGGTACCAGACGGCTTCGTCACGGTGCTCCGCGAGCATCTCACCACTTCTGACAAGAAAGTGCAGGTGCGCAAGCGCCTCACCGGTCGCCATAATACGATTCTTGTCGTCTATTTTTGTTCTGTATAGCGCCGGGAACACATCGACTGCACGATGCGGTTTAGCGCAAACTTCGCGCAGGGTATCGAGTCGATCTTCATGCTCACGAATTAGCGCATCGATGCGGAAGTACGCGCCACGAAACGGTTTGCCGTGGGCGGGCAGGACGAGAACATCCTCCGGGATTGCGTCTCTCAGCCTGTGCAGTGAATCGAACCAGTCTCGCAACGGATTCGCCAACGGTTCGGTCGGCCAGACACTAACGTTCGGAGAAATTGTAGGTAGTAACTGATCGCCCGCGATCAGTACATTTCGGTCTTTGTCATACAGGCAGGCATGCTCAGGTGAATGTCCGCCACCAGTGATGATTTCCCACGCATGTCCACCGATCGTAATTTCGTCGCCGTCGCTTAGTCGCTTGTAGGCTTCGGGTAATGGCGTAACGAACTTACCGAAGAATCCGAATGCTGACTGATAGCCCGCCAGCTGTTCGTCCGTGTATCCGGCATCTTTATAGAATCGAACGCCTTCCTCGGGCGCTTCGCGACCCGTGTCTGCGACAAGAATTCGGCACAGCATGTACTCGTCGCGTGGCATCCAGAAATCGACATCAAAATGGTGTGCAAGAAAGCCGGCGCAGCCGACGTGATCTGGATGCATATGCGTCGCGATAATATGCGATGCCGGATCGTTACCCATTGCATCTGCAAAGACTTCTCGCCAGAGATCCCGAGTCTTGCTGGTGCCGACGCCGGTATCGACAATGGCCCACCGATCGTCATCTCTCAATAACCAGAGATTGATGTGATTCAGCGAGAAGGGCAGTGGCATGCGCAGCCATTCAATGCCGTCCGCAACATTCAACGTCTTGCCGTTGCCCGGCCTGGCGTCAAATTCGTATTCGATGCTCATTTGCCTATGGTGGCACGGGAGCTGCCAAAAGCCGAGTGACTAAGCTGCTACCGCGTTTACCGAGGTCAGGTCCTGCAGGCATTCCGCTACCTGGCGGCGCACCAGGTCAACAGATTCATCCTTGACGGGGCCGTATCCGCGGATGTTCATGTAAAGCCGTATCAGTTCAGTTGCGCCCTGCAATTGGTCTTCTCGAAGTGCAGGCAGTAGTTCGTCAAGCAGTTGCTCAAATTCGTCGATGAGTGCTCGCTCCATGCGTCGCTCGGCAGTTCGTCCAAAGATGTCAAAGACGGTGCCACGCAATCCGCGCAGACTTGAGAGGACCCTGAATACCGGCAGTATCCATGCGCCAAACTCCTTCTTGCGCGGGCGACCTCGGCTATCCGTTCCAGAATTCAGAATGGGAGGTGCGAGATGAAAACGAAATTTCGCGCCGGAACCAAACTCGGCACGCGTTGAATCAATGAATTCTTTTCGGCTGTGCAGTCGAGCAACTTCGTATTCATCTTTGTAGCTCAACAATTTGAAGTAGCTTCTGGCTATTGCGTCTGTAAGCGCCCCCTGGCCACCGACAGCCGTTTCGCTCGCGTGGGCTTTCTCAACGAGGGCCGTGTAACGTACCGCAAGCTCTTCGTTTTGATAATCCTTGAGAAAACTTCGCCGCCTCGCAATGACGCCATCGAGCGTCTCATCGTCACTATTATCTCTGCTCAATGCCCGTTCGATTTGTCCTGGATCGGCGGCGGCAACTCGTCCCAAGGTAAATGCGGCTTTGTTGTTATCAACCGCGACAGCATTTAGCTCAATCGCACGTAGTAACGCATCAAGTGACACCGGTACCAGGCCGTTTTGCCACGCGTAACCGAGTAGCAGTACGTTTGCGTATATGGTGTCGCCGAGTAATTCGTCTGCGATCTTGTTGGCATTGAGCGTCGACAGGTTTTCATCGCCAATGACGTCGCCTATGGCGCTGATCCTGTCATTGACACGCAAGTTGGCATCCCTGTGCTGAACGAAGTCGGCGGTCAGCATTTCAGCCGTATTGACGACAGCGCGAGTGTGGTTCTTGCGATAGGTGGTCGACGCCTTGGGCGAGGAACTGACGACGAGGTCGCAGCCTATGAGCGCATCAGCACGTGCCGGTTCGATACGAACCTGGTTGATATCGATTGGGCTCGCTGCAATGCGGATATAGCTCAATACCGGACCGAATTTCTGTGCGAAGCCCATGAAGTCCAATACGCTGGAGCCCTTTCCTTCGAGATGCGCGGCCATCGTAATCAGTGCGCCGATCGTAACAACACCGGTTCCACCAACTCCTGTGACGAGCAGGTCAAAGCAGGAATTGATCGTTGGTATCTCCGGCTCGGGAAGAGTGTCGTCCGGCGATACGACAATTGCGTTCGCCGAATCCGTTGCCACGCGCCGCGCGACATTGCCCTCGACCGTCACGAAACTCGGGCAGAAACCGTTAACGCAGGAATAATCTTTGTTGCAAGTGTTCTGATCGATTTGTCGTTTGCGACCAAACGGCGTTTCCTTGGGTATGACCGACAGGCAATTGGACTCAACCGAACAGTCGCCGCAGCCTTCGCAGACGAGGTCATTTATGACAACAAACTTTTTCGGATCCTCCATCTTGCCGCGTTTGCGACGCCGCCGTTTTTCGGTCGCGCACGTCTGCGCATAAATGAGGATGGTTACACCGGGTATGTCGCGTAGCTCACGTTGCACGGTGTCCAAGTCTCGCCGATGTGAAATCGTCATACGTTGTGGAAATTCGCTGGCATCAAACAGTTCCGGCTCGTCCGATACAAGCGCGATGCGTTCAACGCCCTCAGACCGCACTGTATGCGCGATGCCGTGTATCGAGATCGGTCCGTCGACCGGTTGACCACCGGTCATCGCAACGGCATCGTTGTAAAGGATTTTGTAAGTAATGTTGGTGTTCGCGGCAATTGCCTGTCGAATCGCCAACGAACCAGAATGATAAAAAGTGCCATCACCCAGGTTCTGGAAAACGTGCTTACCGCCGTTGAACTTCGAGCGTGTTATCCAGTTAACGCCTTCGCCGCCCATTTGAATCAGGCCATCGGTATCGCGGTCCATCCAGCTCGCCATGAAATGACAGCCAATTCCAGCGAGTGCTTTTGACCCTTCGGGAACTTTCGTTGACGTATTGTGCGGGCAGCCAGAACAAAAGTAGGGCAGGCGCTTCGCGCCAGCAACGTCAATGATTGCACCACGATCATCCGCCAATCGTTGAGCGCGCTGCGTGAAGGTGTTGCCGCCAAATTCATGATCAAGGCGTTGTGCGACGATTCCGGCCAGTTGCACGGGAGATAGTTCGCCGACCCACGGAATCAGGCGATTACCGTTCTCATCTTCCTTGCCGACCATGAGTTTTGGTTTGTGGCCAGGATAGTCATAAAAATATTCCTTGAACTGACTCTCGATGATGCCGCGCTTTTCTTCGACGACGAGCACTTCGTGTTTGTTTTTTACGAACTCGAGTGCACCATCGTGCTCCAGCGGCCAGACCATGCCCACTTTGTAAACGTCGATGCTTACCTTGTCGGCGTTGCTGCTGTCGATGCCAATAAGGCGTAGTGCTTCCATCAGATCGAGATGGGCTTTGCCGGTTGTTACGATTCCGAAGCGTGCGTTCGGAACAT
>CAYWBZ010000055.1:0-7373 GCA_964456535.1 uncultured Woeseiaceae bacterium
CTTCACTGCGTCGAAGGTGAAGAAGGCTACTGCGGTCCAGATGAAAGTGAAGCAAATAAGGTGTGCGGTTGTCAGGGTTTCGCCGTAGTAGATGCCGGTTCCAAACTGAAGGGTGGGCGCGAGAAATTGCATGAAGCCTATTGTCGTCAACGATACTCGTCGTGCGGCCAGTGCAAAGCACAGCAAAGGTACTACCGTTACCGGACCTGCCATTATCAGCCAGAATGTCATTGAGCTATCGCCGGTCGCGAACACCAATTGCGACGATGAGAACAGGTAGCCGAACCAGATCAGTGCGAACGGCAGAAGCAAGACTGTTTCAACAAATAGTCCCGGCATGCCGCCGATCACGACGCGCTTTCTTATGGCGGCGTAGACAGTGAAGCTGACTGCCAGAAACAGAGCAACCCAGGGCACCACTCCGCCTGATATTGTCAGTATGAGCACACCGATAAATGCAAGCGCGACAGCGACCATCTGAAAGCGGCGTAATCGTTCACCGAACAGCCATACACCAACCAGCATATTGGTTAACGGGTTGATGTAGTAACCGAGGCTTGTTTCGAGGATTCTTCCATCCTGAATCGCCCAGATATAAACGAACCAGTTCATGCCGATAAACAGCGTCGAAATCGACAACCAGCCAAGCATAGTTCGGTGTGTCAGAGCACGCCCTACTTCCGACCACTGGCGACGTAGCATCACTATCAGCGCGCCAAAGGGCACCGCCCAAATAATCCGATGAGCTAACACTTCTGTCGCGTCTACTTCTCCAACAATTTTGAAGTAGACCGGCAGGACTCCCCACATCAAATAAGCAGCAAGCCCGGCTATCACGCCTTCACGTGCTGTCTTGTCCATGGTTGACATGCCGCCTAGTCCGCTTGTACTTCAGCGGGACGATCTAGCAGCCAGTTAGTGAACTGCCGTATTCGGTCGAAGAAATCTTCCAGCAACATGTAAAGAGCCGGAATCAGGAACAGCGTAATGATGGTCGCGAAGATAATGCCGTAACCGATGGAAATTGCCGTTGGGATAATCGCCTGCGCCTGTGGGCTGCTTTCAAACATGATCGGCAGCAATCCCGCTGCGGTCGTAAACGATGTCAGTACGATCGCACGAAATCGAGCCGTGCCCGATTCGATAACCGCATCACGAATCGCGACACCTTTTGCCCTTGCCTTGTTAATAAAATCAACCATGATCAGGCTGTCATTAACCACAACGCCGGCAAGCGCGATCAAGCCGAACATCGAAAACATGCTGATCGCCTTGCCCATGATGATGTGCCCGATCACTGCACCAATTGCGCCGAACGGAATAACGGACATGATAATCAATGGCTGCGCATACGAATGCAGAGGAATGGCGATCAATGCATAGATAAGGAACAACGCTACGACAAGCGCCGTCACGATTTTCACCATGAAATCGGCCTGGTCCTGACTTGACCCTTCGAGGCCGTAGTTAACGCCCGGGTACCGTGCGAGCAACTCAGGAATATACGTCTCCGACATCGTGCGAATAATTTCCTGTGGCTCAACCCGTTCAGGATCGAGGTCCGAAGAAACGGTCACCGTACGTTCGCGATTGAGTCTGGAGATGCTGGAATAGCCCTTGCCAAACGAAACCTCGGCAACAGAGCTAAACGGCACCTCATCGCCGTTTGGCGTTCGAATCCGCATATTTTCAAGATCTGCTACAGATCGGCGCTCTTCGAGCGGATACCGCACCATGACTCGCAGCTCATCTTTGCCTCGCTGTATACGTTGCGCTTCCTCACCGAAGAACGCCTGCCGAACCTGTCGTCCCAACGACGACATTGTCAGTCCAAGCGCTTCAGCCCCAGGTTTGATCTTCAGCTTTATCTCATCGCTACCTGACGTCGCCGAGTTAGAAATATCAAATAGTCCCTCGTAGCTCGCCAGTTCTTCCGCAA
Source organism: uncultured Woeseiaceae bacterium (assembly GCA_964456535.1). Classification (GTDB taxonomy): domain Bacteria; phylum Pseudomonadota; class Gammaproteobacteria; order Steroidobacterales; family Woeseiaceae; genus UBA1847. The sequence continues at coordinate 1,940 of CAYWBZ010000055.1, forward strand.
GCTCAGCCGCAGCACCTTCCAATGCCTCGTAATTAGAACCACTCAGCTTGAAGCTCAACGGCGAGTCGCCTCCCAGGTGCCCGGCAGCACTAAACTTGAGATCCTTCATGCCAGGAATTTCACCGACTCGATCACGCCACATCTGCGTGACCTCTTTCATTTCGAACGGACGATCCTCAGTAAATGGAATCTCGACGAACAGTATCCCGCCGGTATCGCCACGTGTAAAAGCACCTATGTTCTGAATTATCGGCAACGAGTCCGGATGCTCCTCAACGTACTCACGATTCAGTTCCAGCAGTGCACCCTCAACGCGACTTATCGCAGCATTTCTTACATGCGGCGCAGTACCGCTTTGCATCTCGAGACTGACTCGAATGAAGTCCTGAGCGAAATCCGGGAATATCACCACTCGCGCAAGGCCACTGGTGATCAATCCAAATGTCAAAATCAGAATCGCGAAAAACCCGGCTAATGTCAGGCCACGGTTATCAACGGCGCGTTCCAACCACGGCTTATAGTAGTTGTGAATTAACGAATGTAGGCCATGTTGGACGTGTCGTTGAATCTTCAAGAAAAATCGCGATGGCCGCTGGTACCATTTTATCTCGCGTTGCGGATTAAACAGGTCGTCTTCATCAACCGGTGGAATATATGCGTGCACGAGATGCGCTGGCAGTATCAATTTTGACTCGACCAGCGAAAACGCCAAACAAAGAATCACCACCACGGCCATCGCTTCGAAAAATGGCGCGACGACGCCGCCAATAAACAGCATCGGTGCGAATGCAGCAATTGTCGTTAACACACCAAACGTCGCAGGTATTGCAACCCGGTGTGCACCCTGGATGACATTATCGAGTGTGTGTCCGTCGGCTCGTATCTTCGTATAGGCGCTTTCGCCAATAATAATCGCGTCGTCGACGACGATGCCCAAGACGATAATAAATCCAAACAAGCTGATCGTGTTGATCGTCACCGGCCATGCTGGCATGAGCCAGAGAGCACCCAGGAAGGATATCGGCAAACCGACGATGACCCAGAAAGCCACCTTCATACGCAGGAATAAGGACAGCACAACAAACACCAGCAGCGCACCGGAAATAATGTTGTTCTCCATCCGGTTAAGACTGCCCTCCAGGTATTTCGGCAGGTCAATCCAGACGTCCATGCGAATGCCGTCAGGCAGAGTTGCACTTTTCTCCGCTATATACTTTTTTACCGCCTTTGCCGTTTCGATCTCATTTTGTTGCGCACCGGCTACCACCTGTAGTGTCGCCGTCGGACGGCCATTGAAACGGCCGTAACGATCCACTTCGACAAAGCCGTCATTGATGTTAGCAATATCTCCTAACGCCAGCCGTGTGCCGTCAGGAAACGTACGCAAGACCAGGGCCCCGAAATCCTGCCCGGTATAAACCTGACCTTCGGTCCGTAACAGGATATCGCCGCTGTCTGCCTTGATCGTGCCACCCGGCATGTCAATGGAGGAGTTCCTGATGGCCTGAGATATTTCACTCATTGTCAGCCCGTACTCACGCAAGGTATGTTCGGAGACTTCAATACTGATTTCGTAAGGTCGATTGCCGAAAAAAACCACATTGTTGACCGAAGGCAATTGCAACAACTCGTCGCGAATCTCGTTGCCCAATTTCTTGCGGGTCAGTTCATTAAGGTCACCATTCAGAGCAATCATGACAACCGGTCTTGTGGCCTCCAGCTTCGAAATTACCGGGTTCTCCGTCAACGCAGGAAACGACGAAATCGCGTCTACCCGAAGTTTGACGTCGCTGAGAACCTGAGTAAGTTCAGCACCCGGATCGACTTCAACGATTACTGTGCCCGACCCTTCACGCGAGGTTGAGCGAATGCGCTTGATGCCTTGTAGATCCTGGATAGCCTCCTCAATCTTGATGACCACCCCTTCCTCAACTTCCTGCGGTGCGGCACCAAGGTAGGGCACGCGAATCTGTACCATATTGAGTTCAAACTCAGGATTGGTTTCTTTGCGAATACCGCTGAGCGAGATAAGACCTGCAACAATAATCAGGACCATCAACAGGTTCGCCGCAACGTGATTGGCCGCAAACCACGCGATGAGGCCTTTCTCTTCGGTGACGCCAGGACGACCCATGACTAATTACTCGCCTCGGTCGTCCGTACCTGCAAACCGTTGACAGCCGTTTCAAGTACAGTAACAACAACTCTTTCGCCCGCTTCTGCGCCGCCGGATATGTAGGCATAGTCGGCATCGGAACGAATGATATCGACGTTCCGGATGTTCAATTTATCTTCAGCGTCGATGAACACAAGCTCATTTGATCCTCGGACGAGGCGACGTGGTACTCGAATGATATTTTCAGCAACAGCACCGTGAATCGTCGCTGCAACGAAGGTACCGATCGGCATCGGGGCTCCATCACCATGCAGTTGGTAAGGATCAACCACACTCGCGACGGCGTAGGTCACGCGGCTCTTTTCATCAACAACACCTTCGGTCCGCACAATTCTCGCCGTCCACTCAACCGATTTGCCTTTCTGCGTCGCCGAGAGCGTGACCACGGGGCCATTGGCACCACCAGACTCAGCTATCTCAATAGCGCCCGGCAAGTCGACGTAGGCCAGATCGAGATCCGTTAGCGGCAGTCGTATTTCTGCGTAGTCCGTCGCAAAGACCACTCCCAGGCGAGTCCCCGTATTCACGAACTGTCCCAGGTCTGTTTCCTTGGCCCGCACGAGGCCTTCATAAGGCAAACGTATTGACGTTCGTTCGAGGTTTCGTTGTGCACGAACTCGCTCCGCCTTGGCAGCGGCCAAAGCGGCAGTCGCCGAAGCCAGTTCCGATTCTGCGCGGTAGCCCTGACTACGCAGTTTCTTCGCACCGTCAAACTCAATAGTGCGTTGCGCCACAAACGCATCCGCTTGTTCCAGCGCGACCTTGTAATTGGTCGGGTCGATACGTAACAACACTTCGCCGGTCTGGAAAACCCCGCCCGCAACGAATTTTGGCGAAATACTCACTATCGTGCCAGACACCTCGGCGCTCAGAACCGTTTCCGTCCTCGGGCGAACGGTCCCCTGACTGTGAATTTCGAAGCTGGTCGTCATGTTTTCGAGGACAATGACGTCAACCAGGGGGTCGAGTTCAACACGCTCTTTTTTTTGTGGTGCGGACTTCATGCTGGTCATGACGAAAGCGATGATGACCGCTAACGCCAATATGAGTACCCCGACTAAGATTCGGACGATGATTCTCAGCATTCCTGCCTATCCCTTGTGCGTAAATTCTTGTCTGTTCGTTTGAGCGCGTATTCTGAGCCTTTTCGACCGTAAATTCAGTCATTTACCGCATTTGTTGCCAAAAACCCCGCAACCGCTCAAAAACGACCTTTTTGGGCAATTTTTGTGACATAACTCCCTGCAATTCAGCCTCGATCAACCCAAACTGACCGTCCAGTAAGGCCGAATCATTTTTCGGCCCCATTACAGCTGATCGGATTGTTATGTACGAACAACACTTTGGGCTAAAGAAGCGTCCTTTTCGCGCCAGCGCAAACGGCACCGATGTTTTTGTCGGGCCGCATATCGCTGCGACCATGGCCGATCTCAAAAAGGCCCTGATAGCGAATGACGCTATTGTCACTGTATCCGGCCCTGTGGGCTCCGGAAAGACGACTCTGGTTAACCGTGCACTCGAATCGATCGGCACAAATCAGAAAACAGTTCTAGTCACACGCATGCGTCTTGACAGCAACGACGTGCTGGAATTGTTGCTAGATGAACTCGGCGTTGAGGAACGACCGAACGGCACCATTCAAAAATTCGCTCTCTTTCGACGACATCTGAAGAAGCTGGCGGAAAGCGACATACGTGTTTTTATCGCCATTGAAGACGGCGCTCATCTGGGTGCGGAGACGCTGGCTGAAGTCGAGGCGTTGACGGCAGCCGACGCCGGCGAGTCTGAAGGTGCCAGCATCGTATTGATGGGCGATGAGGCAATGAATACGATGCTCCGCGAAGCACCGCTGGCACGAATTCAACAACGCATTCGGCAACGCCTGACTATCGCCGCGCTACCGCTCGCTGAAATGCGTGGCTACCTCAGGCACTGTTTCCGCCTGGCGGGCCGTGACTTTGAGCAAGTCTTCGAGCCAAACGCAGCTGATCTGCTACATCACCTCAGTGATGGCATTCCGCGTATAGCCAATAATCTGGTGGAGTCAGCGATGCATGCGGCCGCCGACCAGGATATGGTCCAGGTAGCAACGACATTGCTGGCTCGTATCGCTGAAAACGAATATGGATTGAGTGCTGCGGATTTTGATCTCGCACCAAAAGCAGCAGTAACCTTGATCACCGAGCCGGAAGCGGTGCCGGAGCTCCCGGTTCCAGAAGTAGCTCTTGAATTCGAAATACCTGAGCTTCCCGTAGAAGCGCCCGTGGCGGAACCGCCGGTAGAAGACATTGTGGAACCGGAACCAGTAGCAGAAGCTGTCCCGGAACAAATACCAGCGGCTGAGCCAGAACCAGAGCCGCTGCCAGTACCAGAGCTCGCCGCTGAAGGGCCGGCGCTCGTATTTGCGGATCCTTATGAAGACACTTCACATGAGATTCAATCTGAAGCAGAAATCCCTGAGCTTATTCAGGATACGCTGCCAGATCTCGCAATCCTTGCACCGGAGTTCGCGGCAGCTGCTGAAGAATCCGAACCTGAACCTGAACCTGAACCAGAACCTGTTATTGAGCCCACATTGGCGATTCAGGACGAAGTAACAAAGACCGTCGAGTCAAGCGGTGACGATGTACCTGCCTGGGATCGCGACCCGACAATGGCGGAACTAAGACCCGATATCGCTGCCCTTGAGCAGGCGATGGCATTTGCTCAAGCCGACGCGCCCGAGCCAGAAGTGGATGACTCTGACCCGCTACCCGAGCCGGAGCCGGATATACCAGAGGTAATACCAGAGATTACGCTCGACCACGCGATCAGTCGGCGTATTGAAAGCAACCTTATTGACGAGCCGGGCGAGATAAGCGCGGCGCCGCCTGAAAAATCTCCCGCGCCGGCGAACGATACAGGTATGCCAGCACTCAAATTACCGCCAAAGCAGAACAAGAAAGCGGATGCGGAAATCGAACGAATCGCCAAAGAACTGGCCAAAGCCAAGTCGCTAGAAGATGTTGATGACAAGCTTGCGGAGACCTTGTTCGGTGATGAAATCAATTTCGTCGCAGCACAAATTCTCGCAAATCCGCCATCTGGCGAACCGGTGAATGATGAACATGAAGTTGTCGTTGCGACAGGACAACCGGTCGTCCGCGGCAGCGCTGCGGCGGACGTCGAGGTAACCCTTGAGGCACCGAAAAAACTCGACGATGGCGGCATAGACCTGTCTGCATCGCAGCGTCTGAAAACAGTTCGGGCGCTAAATGC
>CAYWBZ010000055.1:7473-10757 GCA_964456535.1 uncultured Woeseiaceae bacterium
GCGGCATAGACCTGTCTGCATCGCAGCGTCTGAAAACAGTTCGGGCGCTAAATGCCGACCTGAATCCTTCGCTCAGCGAGCCTGACGCGATGCCGGAACTTCAACCGACGCCAGCACCTGTTTCGGCGCCGGATTCCATTGAAGATCAGATCAACACGTCTATGACACAAACCCTGAAGGCCCTGAACGTCACTCCGCCGGTACTTGACGACGACGATGACGACGAAAACAAGGGTGGTTTCTTCAGCCGATTCAAGAGAGTTTAGCCTCAGCATCGTAGTCATTCTTTGACAGTACGTTAGCAATCAGGCAGTTTCTCTGCTCTTCCGGGGGGATAGATGAGCGCAACAATGCGTTCGAAAAGGGACACTCGAGTGAGGGATTTACGCTCAGGGCTGGAAGCGTGGCGATTCGTCACCAATTCCAAATCAAGACGAAACACGGTTGAGAACTATCTGCCGCTGATATTGAGCGCGTTCGGCGCTATCGGTGTGCTCCCGTTTATGGTCTTGCGTTACATGCAAGGTGAGTGGATCGCGGCGATCGTCGATTCTGTTATCGTCATTGGCCTTGTCAGTCTGGGCATTTATGTGTTTCGCACTCGCCGCATCCGGGTTGCAGGCATTGGTATCGCCTTTATTTGCATCGTCGGAGTCATTTCGACCGTGTATATCATCGGCCCCCACCAGGTGTTTTGGGCCTACCCGGTTCTCGTAGCAATTTTCTATCTCGTTCGGCCGCTTGAAGCGATCGCGTTCGCACTCGTGACTGTCGCCGCATTGATCCCAAAATTGCTCGGCGACGCCGACTCGCATTCAACGTCAACGATACTCGTTACCATTGTTGTCATGAGTTCCTTCGCCTTCGCATTCGCCTTGATCTCCAACCGGCAACGCGAAAAGTTGATTCAACTTGCAACGAAAGACCCGTTGACTGGCGCCGGTAACCGCCGCCACCTTGATAACAAACTTAACGATGTCGTTAACGGCTATCGACGGACCGGCACGGCTGCTGCAATGTTGTTAATGGATCTGGACCATCTAAAAAAAGTCAATGATAGTCACGGACACGTGGTCGGCGATCAAATTCTCAAACGAATTACGGAGATCGTCAATTTACGAATACGTGTGACAGACAGTCTGTATCGCATCGGCGGCGATGAATTCGTGGTGATTCTGGAAGGTCAGAAACTTGATCGCGCAGCGCACCTCGCCGAACAGCTCAGAACGCTGGTGGAGGCGAACGAGCTGATATTGGACCAGCCTGTCACCGTTTCGGTAGGTATCGCCGAATTAAGAGAGGACGAGTCCGCAGAAGATTGGCTGCACCGTGCAGACAAGGCTCTTTACGGCGCAAAACGCGACGGCCGCAATACTACTAAGCACGCGGATTAAGGTCCTTCGGCAAGCTCCGTAGTCACCCATCGCAACACTATGTCTTCAAGCATTGCCAACGGTACCGCGCCGTTACCAAGCACCACGTCATGAAACTCCCGCAGGTCGAAATCATCGCCGAGATCGTGCTCGGCGATACGGCGTAGTTCCCATATCTTGAGTTCACCGAGTTTGTAGGCAAGCGCCTGTCCCGGCCAGGAAATGTAACGATCAACCTCTGCGCGAATATTACCTTCCGACAACGAGGTGTTTGCGAAAAAGAAATCCATCGCTTGTTGCCGTGTCCAGCCTTGTGAGTGCAATCCGGTGTCGACCACTAACCGACAAGCACGCCACATCTCGTAACTAAGCCGGCCGAAGTTTTCGTAGGGCGTCTGGTAGACGCCCATTTCGACGCCGAGTTTCTCGGAGTACAAACCCCATCCCTCGCCGAACGCGCTGAAGTAAAGATTGCGACGAAATGCTGGAACATCTTCCAGCTCTGATGAGAGTGCATTTTGATGATGGTGACCCGGTGCAGCCTCATGCAACGTCAAGGCTGGCAATTCATACAGAGGTCGTTGATCAAGTGCGTACGTATTAATCCAGAACGCACCGCCGTGTTTCGCTCCTGCTGGTGAACCGTGGTAAGCACCGGTTGTGTAGTTAGGCGCTATCTCATCAGGAACAGGCACAATGCCATACGATTGCCGCGGCAACTTACCGAAGTACCCGGGCATCACGTAATCGATGCGTTTCGCAACGTAGGCTGCTTCCTTTAGAAGTTGCTCTTTGCTGGACGCGTAGAACTGCGAGTCGCTCCGCAAGAATTTTCCGAACGCTGCGAAATCACCATCGAAATCGAGTTCTTCGATAATCGCATTCATGTCTTCACGAATGCGCTTTACTTCACCGAGACCTATCTGATGAATTTCCTTCGCGGTCGTATCTGTCAGCGTCGTGTAGCGCTTGATGTTAAACGCGTAGTAGTCCTTGCCCTCTGCGAGGTCTTCCGCGCCTGTCGTTTGGCTGGGACGATATTCATCGCCAAGAAAAGTCGCCAGGTCGGCGAATGCCGGTAATACTTCGTCACGAATGACTGCCCGCCCCCGCTCTCGCAATCGACTCTTCTGGTCATCGGACAAGCGCGCACTCATGACATCAAAAGGTTCGAAGAAGCTGCTGTCTTCCGGATTGTCCTTAACCTGCGCTTCTATTGTTGGCAGGACGCCATCAATGACTATTTGTGGCAATACAAATCCACTCTCCACGCCCGCCCGCATGTTGTCGATATTCTCATTAAAGTAGCGCGGGATATCCGACATTCGCGCGATGTAGTCCTCGTAGTCTTTAACACTCACCATCGCAACATCGCTGCTTGCGGTCAGTGCATTCATGAAAAAACCGGAAAACGTATTGAACGGAATTCTGGATAGGTTCAACTCGTAAGCGCCGATCGAGTCCTCAAGAATCCACCGAAATAAATCCAGATTAATCCGGCCGGAAATACTGAGCGATGCACTGTCGACGTCTTGTGCTCGTCGCAAGAAAGCCTGTTCGGCGGCCAAACGCCTGTGCTGATCTGCAGGCGATATAGCGGGCATGCGATCATTGAAGTCGTTTACACCAACCGCCGTTGCCTCAGTCGGATCTTCACGTAACGAGTAGTCCCAATGCTCCGCTATGATCGCATCAAGCTGCTGCTCGGCTGCAGACTTATCTGCAACCGCATCAGCAGCAACCGGCGCCATAACAAAGACCAGTAGTAACAGGGCAACCCGGCAGTAATTCAACGCCCGCTCCTATTCAGCGGGCGCTAACGACTCGAGCCGCGCACCCTCAAACTCGTCACCGGCATTCCAGGTTGGCATCTCGTCAGCGTTTGCGATCGCAAGACCCGTCCAGTAGCCC
>CAYWBZ010000055.1:10857-13177 GCA_964456535.1 uncultured Woeseiaceae bacterium
AATGCCGAGATGGTCGTGGTGCGCCGTGAAGATAACAACTTCATCTTTGAGTTCCGGATCACTGCCTGGAATCAGGCCAAGCACATTTCCGGACTGCACACGTTCAATTTCGACGTCCATGGAAATTGACGTCGTAATACCCAACGGTACCGGTTTGAAGTCGCGGTTGTACGCTTGCTCACGCAATTCATCCAGATCCATTCCAGCCATCGTGATCAGATCGCGAGCCGTGTCTTCTGTCACCCACGCTGAAATTTGGCCTCTTGGTTCGTCACCGGCTGGTAGTTCAAACTGCACACCGGTCCATGACGTCTGCACAACCTGGAACGGGTAGCCTGCGGACGGCGCAGTGTGAATAATGATGGCACCGACCGCTCCCTGGCGAGCCGCACTGAGGTACTTATAATCCCATCGGCCATACCAAAGACGCGTTTCGCCACCGAACAGTTCGGGATCCCAATCAGGATCATTGTTCATCATGACAAGGATCTTGCCTTTAAGATCAACGCCCTTGTAGTCATCCCAGTCGTATTCAGGGGCCTGAATTCCGTAACCGACGAACACTAACTCAGCGTTCTCGATGACCGAACTCTCTTCCTGTACGCCGCTGCCAACGATGAACTGATCCCATTGTTTCAATGTAATCGAGGAACCATGTCCGGAGAACGTCCACTCATCCGGCTGTGCCGCATTGACTCCGACAAGATCAAACGGTTGCTCCCAACTGCCGTCTTCCGCACCGGGTTCAAGTCCTAATTCCGCCAGCCGCCCCGCGAGATACGTGCGAGTCTTTTCGTCACCTCGACTTCCCGGACCGCGACCCTCGTAACTGTCTTGCGAGATCTCCTTGATGATCCCTCGCATGTATTCATCCTCGATTTGCAGTGACGCCTGTACTGCTGCCTGGTTGCCACCTTCGGCTTCAGCTGCCGGCGCCTCCGGCTCGGGAGTTGGTTCCTGTTTGCTGCAGGCGAACAGCAGGCTGCTCAAAAAAATAAGAATTAGAGTAGAAATGAATTTCACGTGTGAGACTCCCAATATTTACTTGAATTGTTCTGCGAGAAAATTTTTCATGGCGATCCAGGATCGCCGATCGGCAGCTGCATCATAGACTGTGCCGCGCTCCATATCATTTGCCGACGGATTCGTAAAAGCGTGCATTGTCTTACCGTAGCCATGAATCTGCCAGTCGGCGCCAAGCGCCGAAAGCTCTTCGCCCAGAGCAACAACCTTGTCCGGTGTTGCCAAAGGGTCATCCCAACCATGCAGCGCCAGAATACTGGTAGAAATATGGTTACCGGCCGTATTGCCAGGTGCGTCGAACAAACCATGGAAACTCACGACCGCTGCCAGTGGCGCACCGATGCGTGCCAGATCCAAAACACAGAGTCCGCCGAAACAAAATCCAATGGCGGCGGCCTTATTGACATCAACCTCCGGCTGCTCAAGCATCACCAATAACGCCAGGTTCAACCGCTCTTGAAGATCTGACCGGTCGGCTTTCAATGCGTCCATATTGGCGCGTGTATTAGCATCGTCCGAGCCGATTTCTGACTTACCGTAAACGTCGAGCGCGAAGCCGACGTAACCCAGTTCAGCCAGGTCTCGTGCCTTGCTTTCTTCAAAGCCGGTTCGGCCTCGAATTGTGTGGGCGACGAGTACTCCAGGTCTTGGTTCGGTCAAAGCGTCGTCCCAAACCAGCATTCCCTCAAACGTGTTCTTACCCTCGCCGTATTCGATCAGGCGCGATTGTATACTCAAGAATGACTCCCGCAGTGGCGGACGCTAGCGACGTCGCACGACAAAGACCTCGAAACGGCCATCGGGTCCGATATACCAGGACGCAATCGTGCTGGTAATACTGACTATGACGGCTCCGAAAAGGGCTGACCAGAAACCGGACACCTGAAAATTATCCAGCATTGCCGCGACGAGGCCGAACATCGCCGCGTTCACTACAAAAATGAATAAGCCCAATGTGACGATCGTGAGTGGCAATGTGAAAAAGAACATCAGTGGCCGAATAAACGCGTTGACCAGACCCAGCAGGAGCGCCGCAAGTATGAAATTAGCCAAACCTTCGATGTACACACCCGGTATGAGTCGCGATGCCAGAAATAACCCCAGCATGTATATAAGAGTACGAATGAAGATGCCCTGCATAAGGCTATTATGACATTAGTTTCGGCACATAGTGCTGATCAGTTTGCTACTATCCTGCCCTCACGGCATTTCACGCCGCGCCCGTAGCTCAGTTGGATAGAGCGCACGGTTCCTAACCTTGAGGCCGCAGGTTCGAATCCTGCCGGGCGCGCCATCT
>CAYWBZ010000056.1:0-10266 GCA_964456535.1 uncultured Woeseiaceae bacterium
GCTAGTCTGCCTCTACATTGGGTTGTACGCGTTGACCGATTCGGACGGAGCGAATTCGGTTATCGTCGGATTCGACGACTTCAATGGGATAGCCATTAATTTTGATGCAGGTGGTGGGCGCTGGAATGGTTTCCAGCATCTCCACGATTAATCCGTTCAATGTCTTGGGGCCGTCTGTCGGCAGTTCCCAGTCCTGTGACCGATTGAGTTCGCGAATATTAGCCGTGGCATCGACCAGATAATCTTCACTGCCAACTCTGACGACATCGTTTTCATCATCGGCAGGATCCGTCGTGAATTCACCAACAATTTCTTCGAGTATGTCTTCGAGAGTGACAATGCCCTGGATGTCACCGTACTCATCCACAACTAAAGCAATACGCTCACGTCGGCGCTGAAACTGCACCAGTTGTGTGCTGAGAGGGGTGCCTTCCGGAACGAAATATGCTTCGGTCAATAAACCTTGCAGCGTTTCTCTGTCAAATTGTCTATTGGGGAGATTGGCGAGATGGCGCAAGTGCAGGATGCCGACCACCTTATCTATGTCGTCGCGATAAACAGGCAAGCGGGTGTGCTGGCTCTCCGCAATCGTGGTTTCTATTGCGGCATCGTCATCATCGAGATCAATACCAATTATTTCGTTGTGCGGCACCATGACATCGTCAATCGTGACTTTCTCAAGATCGAGAATGCTAAGCAGCATTTGTCGGTAGCGCGATGATATTCGTGCACCAGCCTCGTGTACGACAGTCCTCAATTCATCGCGTGTCAGTGAATGCAGGTCACTGCCTTTGTCCCGGACACCGAACAGATACAGCACGCCATTGGAGGCTGCATTCACCAGCCACACAATTGGGTAGCTAATCTTGAGTAGCGGGTAGTAAATCCTTGCGGCTGGAAAGGCGAGTCGTTCCGGATGTAGCGCAGCGAGCGTTTTCGGCGCGGCCTCCGCGAAGATCAATACGGCCAGCGTCAAAAATAACGTGCCGAGTGCGACGGCAGGTTGCCCGCCAATCTTAAACGCGATCACAGCAACCAGCGAGGCGGCGGAGAAGTTGACGAGGTTGTTGCCCAGCAGAATCAGGCCGATTATTCGATCCGGCCGTTGCAGTAATTTTTCCGCCAGCTTGGCACCGCGATGGCCTTCACGTGCTTTATGCCTTAACTGGTAGCGATTGAGGCTCATGAGCGCCGTTTCCGAGCCCGAGAAAAACGCGGAAAGCAGCAGTAGGACAGCAAGCAGGCCAAGTAGCCCTGCTAGAGGAATGTCTTCGCCCATCTCAGCCCCAGCTTCGGTGCAAGAGCTGTTCCAGCACTACCCGCACGCCGAAATAAGCGACGCACAACAACAGGAAGCCGCCCAGGTACAGTTTGACGGCGCGCTTGCCACGCCAGCCAGCGAAAAATCGACCAGCGAGCAGCGTCCCAAACACGAGTAATGCGAGCAGCGACAATATTGTCTTGTGTGCCAGGTGCTGGGCAAATAGATCTTCGACAAATGTCAGGCCCAGGAGGATGGTAAGTGCGAGTCCTGCAAATCCTGCTGCTGTGATACCGAAGAGTAATTTCTCGGTGGTCTCCAGTGGCGCGAACAGGTTGCTCAACATTGAAATCCTGCCTGCCTGTAACCGTCGTTCCTGAAACACTGCAAATATTGCGACTATGGCACCGACGGTGAGCAGCCCGTACGACATCAAAGCCACGAGGACATGCGCCCGAACTTGCCAGACAAAGGCTGTCATCGATGCCGACGCACTTTCGAAGCCAGTCATGGAGGCAGCAAGAGCGCCCAGTAGCAGCAGACCGGCAGAGATGCCTCGAAGGGCTGGGTCGATTGCCGATATCAGGCCGATTAGTGCCAGTTCGAGCCCAATCATTGAAACCGTGTTCCCTATAGAGAGGTTAATTCCATCGGCGATCAGGATGGATCCGTACAGCGTATTGCTATGCAGAGATATCCCTATTGCGATGAAAATGCAGGCAGTCGCGAATAACGGGCGAGCCTTCGCGGCCATTCGTGGCAAACGTGATAAGACGAAAGCCGCAGCAGCCGTGAAGTACAGCAAGAAAATTGTGATTTCAGACACAGAAATTCGAGAGGCTCTAACCTAACTTTGGAGTCTGGTAATCATCCCATATGGCGTAGTGCAAGAGAACCCTCCTTATGAGAATTCGCGTACTCGGTTGCAGCGGCGGAATCGGCGCAGGATCGCGGACTACCGCGTTGCTCGTAGATAATGATGTCCTCATAGACGCCGGCACCGGCATCGGTGATCTGGAGCTTGCTGATATCGATTCGATTCGCCATGTTTTCCTGACGCACGCGCATTTGGATCACGTCGCGGGCCTGCCGATGCTGGTCGATCGCATTTTCGAAGAGAATATTGAAACGCCTCTGACGGTTTACGCACGAGAAGAAACTCTGCAAGCCGTGCAAGATCATCTGTTCAATGGAGTGATTTGGCCCGATTTCGCCAAGCTTCCAACACCCGAAAAACCGATACTGCGTTATTGCGTATGTGGCCCGGGGGATACGATCACAATCGGGCACCGCGACTTTTATGCTGTTGATGTAAGGCACAGCGTGCCATCGCTGGGTTACACAGTACAAAACTCTGGCGGTGTATTTGCGGTTAGTGGGGATACAAAAAGTAACGAAACCCTGTGGCCGGTCCTCAACGCTTGTGATGATCTGAAGGTGCTGGTGATCGAGGTGTCGTTTCCCGATGAAATGCAGGAACTTGCTGGCGTAGCGGGACACTACACGCCCAAGACCCTGACGGATGATCTCAAGCATCTGCGGCAGAGTCCCGAGATCTGGTTGACGGGGATGAAACCGGGAGAGGAGTCCCGCATTTTTGAACAGGTCATGGCAGCGGCGCCTGACAAAAATATTCAAATGCTCTCGCGCGGGACGGTTCTGACAGTTTAAACTCCCGCCATGTTTGAAAATCTAAGCGGCCGATTGTCGGATGCCGCCCGCAGCTTGACGGGCAAGGGCCGACTCACCGAAGCCAATATCAAAGACACTTTGCGCCAGGTGCGACTCGCGTTGCTGGAGGCTGACGTCGCGCTGCCGGTTGTAAGGTCGTTCATTGAGCGCATTCGTGAGCGCGCTCTGGGTGAGGAAGTCGGGAAAAGCCTCACGCCTGGCCAGTCACTCCTCAAAATCATTCATGCCGAGCTGGTGCGAATTCTCGGCAGTGAGTCCGCCCCACTGGATTTCAGGGCACAACCGCCTGTTGTCATCATGCTGGCAGGCTTACAGGGTGCTGGTAAGACAACTACGGCAGCGAAACTGGCCAAACGGCTTGTCGATGTCGACAAGAAGAAGGTCATGCTCGTCAGTGTTGACGTGCACCGCCCGGCGGCAATTCTGCAACTGCAGACGTTGGCTGGAGAGGTCGGTGCGCTGCACTGCGCCAGTGATGCCAGCGAGAAGCCCGTTGTAATCGTCGACCGTGCGCTGGACGAGGCGCGCCGCTCACACGTCGATGTGTTGATCGTCGATACGGCGGGACGCCTGCACATTGACGAAAAGATGATGCAGGAAGTCGCCGCAGTGCACGAGCGGGCGGCGCCGCACGAAACCCTGTTCGTGGTCGATAGCATGGCGGGCCAGGATGCTGTCAATGCTGCGACGGCTTTCGATCAGACCTTGTCATTGACGGGCATCGTGCTGACAAAGGCGGATGGCGACGCGAAGGGCGGCGTCGCGCTGTCAGTTCGAGAGGTTACGGGCAAGCCCATCCGGTTCATGGGCGTCGGCGAAAAAGTGGATGCGCTGGAAGCGTTCCATCCGGACCGTATGGCATCGCGAATTCTCGGCATGGGCGACGTGCTGACACTGGTCGAAGAGATTGAGCAAAAAGTCAGCAAGGACAAGACCGAAAAGCTGGCGAAGAAGCTCAAGAAAGGCAGAGGCTTTGATCTTTCGGACCTTCGCGATCAACTCGAACAAATGATGAATATGGGCGGGTTGGCTTCGATGCTCGAGAAATTGCCGCTCGGGGGCAAGGTTAATTCCGCGGCCCTGAAGGATGCGGGCAATGAACAGAAGATTCGCCGCCAGGTGGCGATCATCAATTCCATGACGCCCGGGGAGCGGCGTTTCCCGAAGATCATCAATGGTTCTCGCAAGAAACGGATCGCATTTGGCGCAGGGCAGCAAATCCAGGATGTGAACCGACTGCTGAAGCAGCATCTGCAGATGGAAAAGATGATGAAGAAGATGTCGAAAGGCGGCATGAAGAAGATGATGCGCGGTATGTCCGGAGGAGGGCCCGGAGGCGGTATGCCCCCCGGTTTTGGCTGAATTTCACGCCGAAAATCGACCGAATTCGACACTTGTAGGCTCTGGCAGGTCAGCGTTCTTGTAACGTCCCGAAAAACTTAGAAATTTTCGCCGCCGAAACGCTTCACATTTGCCTCAAAACCCGTACAATGCGCCGTCTACTCGGGCCTGCCCGGGTCAAGGCATGTCTGCCTCTCATTGATTTAACTACGGAAATGTAATGGTTAGTATTCGACTTTCGCGCGCTGGCGCGAAGAAACGTCCTTTTTATCACCTGGTGGTCACCGATTCTCGCAATCGTCGTGACGGCCGGTACATTGAGCGTCTTGGTTTCTTTAATCCCGTCGGTCAGGAGCACGAAGAGAATCTTCGAATTGATCTTGAGCGTGTTGATTACTGGGTTGGCCAGGGTGCACAGCCGTCAGATCGCGTTGCGTCACTGTTGAAGAAGCATCGCAAGGCTGCAGTCGCCAGTTAGTCTGTTGGCACCCACACCTGTCGTTCTGGGCCGTATTTCCGGCCTGTTCGGAGTCCGGGGATGGGTGAAGGTGTTTTCTTATACCGAACCGCGTGAAGCGGTTTTGCACTACAAAGGACTGCTACTTGGCCGTAACGGCGACTGGCAGCCCGTCAAAGTTGCCGAAGGGCAGCGGCATGGAAAGTCGGTCATTTTACGCCTTGAGGGCTTCGATGATCGCGATCAGGCAGCGAAGTTGATTGGCACCGAGATCGGTGCGGACAGAAGCGAACTGCCTGAACCCGAGGACGGCCATTATTATTGGCTGGACCTCATGGGGTTGAAAGTCGTCCATCGCGACGGTACTGAGTTCGGCACGATTAAGGACATGCTGGAGACTGGTGCACATGACGTGATGGTCGTAAAGAGTGAGCAAGAAGGCGAGCAGGAGCGATTGATTCCGTTCGTTAAAGATGAAGTTGTTATCAGCGTTGATTTGAACGAAAAACAGGTCAACGTTGATTGGGAATGGGACTGAAGCGATGCAATTTGGTGTCGTCAGTTTATTTCCCGAGATGGTTGGCACCATCGGTGAGTACGGTGTTGTTGGCAGGGCAGAGCAACGCGGTCTGATTTCGCTGGATGTTGAGAATCCACGGGACCATACGAGCGACGTGCATCGAACCGTTGACGACAGGCCGTATGGTGGTGGCCCCGGCATGGTGATGAAGTTCGCGCCTGTCGCAGCAGCCATTGATGCAGCCAAAGGCAAATTGCCCGAAGGCTGTCCGGTTGTGTATCTGTCGCCGCAGGGTCAGGTTTTTGATCAGGCGATGGCAAGAAGATTTGCAGAATTGCCTGGCCTGGTTTTACTGGCGGGGCGATACGAAGGAATCGATGAGCGGCTGATTGAGTCGCATATCGATGCAGAAGTTTCGTTAGGTGATTTCGTGCTTTCGGGTGGTGAGATCGCTGCGATGGCAGTAATAGACGCGATTGTTCGATTGCTGCCAGGTGTTTTAGGTGATGATGAATCAGCAGCGCAGGACTCCTTTATGGAAGGCCTGCTTGATCATCCTCACTATACGAGGCCTGAAGAGATTGAAGGTCGGAAGGTTCCGGATGTGTTGTTGTCCGGTGACCATGCTGAAATCGCCCGGTGGCGGTACCAGCAGGCGTTGGGACGCAGTTATTTGAGGCGCCCTGACTTGGTGGAAAAACTGGATTTAAGTGACGAGCAACAACGGTTACTCGACAAATTTTTGAAAGAGCAAAGTCAATGAGCAAAATTATAGAAGCGATCGAACAAGAGCAGATGGGCAAGGAAATTCCCGCATTTGCTCCCGGCGACACAATTGTTGTGCAAGTTAAGGTCAAGGAAGGTACTCGCGAGCGTCTGCAGGCGTTTGAGGGTGTTGTCATCGCCAAGCGCAACCGCGGTCTCAACTCTTCTTTTACCGTTCGCAAGATTTCTCACGGCGAAGGCGTAGAGCGAGTATTCCAGACGTACAGCCCGGTCGTGGATTCGATCGAAGTGAAGCGTCGTGGTGACGTTCGTCGCGCCAAGCTTTACTACCTGCGTGGTCGCACGGGTAAAGCTGCGAGAATCAAAGAAAAGATCTGAAAAAAATCAGGAAAACATCGCCTCGGTCACGTCAGTGTCCGGGGCTTTTTTCGTTATAATGCGCTCCGAACGGGCACCTAAAGCTGAACCATTCGCAGAGAGCGGGGTCTTTCGTGATATGAAAAGAATTTTTCTGATTGCAGCTGCATCGCTCCTGTGTAGTGGCTGCGCGATAATCGTGTCGAACGCGGCATCGGGCTTTTCCGATAATCTGTCCAAAGCGGTCCTGAATCAGGATGATCCTGAGCTGGTTCGCGACGGAATTCCCACCTTGTTGTTGACGATGGACAGCCTCATTGAGGGCAGTCCAGACGACCCGCAACTTTTGATGGCCGGCGCGACACTGTATGCGACCTATGGTGCGGCATTTGTCGACGACGCGAGTCGGGCGCAGCGACTAACAGCACGCGCGCGCCGCTATGCATCGCGCGCGATGTGCGAAATTTATGAGCCATCTTGTGGTTGGCCAAATGCCACTTATGACGAGTTTGTGGCGACGCTCGATGGCGTCGGTAAGAAAAACGCGGATGTTCTGTATACCTACGGATTCGCATCGCTCGCTTTTCTGCGTGCCCAAACGTCACAGGTGGATTCACTGGCCGAATTGCCACACATGGAAGCGTTGTTTAACCACTATCTGAACATAAGTGGCGACGAAGTTAACAGCAGCGTCTACACCTATATGGGCATAATGCTGACCTTGCGACCACCGGCACTCGGTGGCCAGCCGGAACTCGCGCGTGAATACTTTGAGAAGGCAATCGCGGAATCCGGTGGCGCTGACTTGAGTGCCAAAGTTGAGTACGCACGTGGTTACGCCAAAGTGCTTTACGAACGGGAGTTGCATGATCGATTGTTGAACGAAGTTCTGGAAGCAGACCCTGATCAGAATGGCTTCGTATTGAGCAACGTGATGGCCCAGGAAGAGGCTGTGAAACTGCTTGGCGAAGCAGATGAGTATTTCTGACCCCTTCTTGTATACGGGAACTTTATTAACTATGAAGAAGTTTATTTTATCGATTGTCGTTTTGATATTCAGTGTGCCTGCAATGGCGGTGACGCTTAAAATTGCTACGGTGACACCGAATGGATCGCAGTGGATGACCGACATGCGAGCAGGCGCAGCTGCAATTAAGGAACAGACTGAAGGCCGTGTACTGATTAAATATTACGGTGGTGGCGTCAAAGGTGACGACGCTAAAGTCTTGGGTCAGATTCGCATTCGCCAACTGCAGGGTGGTGCATTCACACCGTCTGCACTGGCTGAGCAATACTCGGATTTGAATCTCTACGGCATGCCCGTTGTTTTTGATTCTGAGGAAGAGGCCGCCTTTGTTCGCAGCCGTATGGACGCGCGATTGCAGCAGGGCCTCGAGGACGCTGGATTCGTCAATTTCGGCTTTGCGACCTCCGGGTTTGCCAACATCATGTCCAGCACGCCGGTACGCTCGTTAGCGGATCTCAAAGGCAAACGCATATGGATTCCGGAGGGCGACAGCATCAGCTACGCTTCGATGGAGGCACTGTCGCTGAACCCGGTTACGTTGCCGCTGACCGACGTATTGACAGGCCTGCAAACAGGTCTGATCGACATCATCGCGATACCACCGATGGTCGCGTTGTTGATGCAATGGCATACGAAAGTCAAATACGTGACCAGAGTACCGCTGGTCTACACATTCGGCTTCATGGCCGTCGACAAGAAGACCTTCGACAAGATCAGTGATTACGATCAGGCAATCGTCCGGGAAGTGATGACCAAAATGTATCAAAACTTCGACAAGGTTAATCTGATCGATAATCACGTAGCCTTCGACGCGCTGGTTAAGTCGGGAATTCAGCCCACCAGCTTGGACGATGAAGAGTTCGTAAAGGTGCGTAACTTGTTATTGGAATCGAACTTGAAGCTAGGGGCTGAGGGCGCCTTCACCCTGGAGCTTTATGAGGAAATGTTGCGCTACATTGACCAATATCGCAGTGAACACGTGGCAGTCACTGAGTAAGCTACCCAGTGCGATTCAAGCAACTACTGCAACGACTCGATAAGGCGGGTACCGCTCTCGAATCAGCAATGCTGGTTTCCATGCTAACGACAATGATGCTCGTTGCAGTTGGCCAGATTGTAATGCGCGAAGCGTTTGGCACTGGATTTGGTTGGGCGGATGAACTGGTTCGACTGATGGTGCTGTGGCTCGCATTAATCGGGTCGATCGCAGCCTGCCGGGAAAACCGACATATTCGCATCGACGCTTTGTCCCATGTGATGCCGGACATTGCGGTCAAGATTATTCGCATTCTCGTTGATGTATTTGCGGCTTTGGTTTGCGCCATTATTGCCGTACAGGCGTGGCGCTACCTGCAGATCGAAATCGAATATGAAGATACGGTGCTGGTTGATACACCGGCCTGGATAGCACACGCAATCTTGCCGGCCGCATTTGCACTGATGTCCTATCGATTTACGGTTGCTTCGCTAAGGCAGGTCGGCAATTTTCTGTTTGCTACTGAAGCCGAGGCAGAAGAATGATCGTTTTCAGTATCATTCTCGCGCTTCTGGCTATTCTTGGTGCGCCATTATTCGCTGTCATAGCTGCCAGTGCGATGATCGGGTTCCACGGTCAGGACTCTGACCTGATGATTATGGCGATCGAAATTCAAAGTATTGGCAGCATGCCATTTCTTGCCGCTATACCGTTGTTTACGTTCGCGGGTTATCTTTTGAGTGAGAGCAACGCACCGAAGCGACTGGTGCGTTTGACGGGCGCGATGCTTGGCTGGATGCCGGGCGGGTTGGCGATAGTCTGTCTCGCTGCTTGTGCATTTTTCACGGCGTTCACTGGCGCTTCGGGTGTAACCATCATTGCACTGGGTGCCATTTTATATCCTGCGTTGAAACAAGACGGCTATGGCGACAAATTCAATCTGGGCCTGGTCACGTCGGCTGGCAGCCTGGGATTGCTGTTTGCACCGTCACTGCCGCTTATTTTGTACGGTGTCATTGCCGAAGTCTCTATCGACAACCTGTTTCTGGCGGGTATTTTGCCCGGTCTGCTGATGTTGATCATGTTGTCGGGCTACAGCCTTTGGGTGAATCGCGGCATTCGCAAACCACTGAGCTCATTTTCATTCAAAGAGGTGGGCGCAGCACTGCGTGAGTCGCTCTGGGAGTTGCCGTTACCGATCGTAGTATTGGGTGGAATTTATTCCGGCTTCTTCGCAGTATCCGAAGCGGCCGCTATTACCGCTTTGTACGTGCTGATCATTGAAGTCCTAGTGTTGCGTGAAATTCCCCTTCGCGAATTACCGCGAATCATGCGTTCATCGATGGTACTGGTTGGCGGCATCCTCATTATTCTGAGTGT
Source organism: uncultured Woeseiaceae bacterium (assembly GCA_964456535.1). GTDB lineage: Bacteria > Pseudomonadota > Gammaproteobacteria > Steroidobacterales > Woeseiaceae > UBA1847. Next base: position 9,738 of record CAYWBZ010000056.1, read on the forward strand.
TTCAATTGCTTCGACGAGTTACATGATCGACGCTGAAATTCCGCAGAAATTATTCGAAATTGTCGCCAGCATGGTTAGCAGCCAGACGACGTTCCTGATATTGCTGCTGTTTTTCCTGCTTATACTGGGTGCGATACTCGACATATTCTCTGCGATCATCCTGGTCGTGCCGCTGATCCTGCCAATAGCCGCGGGTTACGGCGTAAATGAGGTCCACCTGGGAATAGTGTTCCTGGCCGCGATGCAGCTTGGTTATCTGACGCCGCCCGTAGGACTGAACCTGTTCATAGCAAGCTACCGGTTTGAAAAACCGATAATGCATGTGTATTCGGCGACTTTCCCATTCCTGATTATATTGATGTTATCCGTTATTCTGATAACGTTCCTGCCGCAGTTGTCGCTATTTTTCTTGTCTGATTGATCCTCCGTATATGGAATAAAGTGTGAACCGATTCGCAGTCGTAATCGCCGTGTGGTTACTGCCAACGCTGGCCTGGTCGCTCGATGATATTGAGCTACCGCCCGGGTT
>CAYWBZ010000056.1:10366-12975 GCA_964456535.1 uncultured Woeseiaceae bacterium
TTGGCCCGGATGACAAGCTTTATATCAGTATCGGCGCACCCTGCAATATCTGCGAAGAAGACGGCTTTGGGCGCATCATCCGCATGAACGCCGATGGTAGTGGGCGAGAAATATATGCGGAAGGCATCCGCAATTCGGTTGGCTTTACCTGGCATCCTGAATCCGGGGATCTGTGGTTCACGGACAATGGGCGTGACATGTTGGGCGATGACTTACCGCCGGATGAGTTAAATCACGCCACTCGGCAGGGGCAGCATTTTGGCTATCCGTATTGTCATGCGGGCGATCTGCTCGATCCGAAATTTGGTCCCGGCAAGGACTGCGCTGACTACTCTAAGCCAGCTCAAAAACTCGGGCCGCACGTCGCACCATTGGGTGTGAAGTTCTACACGGGTGAGTTGTTTCCGGCGAAATATCGTGGGCAGATATTTATTGCGGAACACGGATCGTGGAATCGGTCAAAGAAAATAGGCTACCGTATAACGATGGTACGACTGGAGGACGGCGTACCTGCCAGTTACGAGCCGTTCGCGACGGGCTGGTTGCAGGGTGAGTCGGTATCCGGTCGACCTGTAGACCTGCTGGTCTTGGCAGACGGGTCCATGCTGGTCAGCGATGATCAGGCGGATAAAATTTATCGAATTGGTTACACGGCAAATGAGCATTAAGGAATGAACCTATGAGCAACAGAAATTTCCTGGTCAGACTGATATCCAGTATCTGGACCGGAGTGGACGGCGTCAGAAAAATTCTGCATTTGCTGCTACTCGTCACATTGTTTCTCGTGTTCTTTGGTGCGATATCGGGCACGGCGCCAATCTTGCCGCAGCAAGCTGCGTTGCTTCTTCAACCGGCCGGTCCCCTGGTCGAGCAACTGGATGGCGATCCCTACGAGAGGGCGCTGGCCGAGTTACTGGGCGATGCTCCTCCCCAGACGCTGGTTCAGGACGTTATCGATGCATTGGCGTTCGCGAAGACCGATGATCGAATATCGGCAGTTCATCTCGAACTGAGTGCCTTGGGCGGTGGTGGACTGAGCAAGTTGCGCCGTATTGGTGAGGCCATTGATGACTTCAAGGAGTCTGGCAAGCCTGTTGTTGCCAGTGCAGATTATTTCAGTCAATCGGGCTACTACCTTGCCGCACATGCTGACGAACTCTACATGCACCCCGACGGCATGGTGTTTCTGCGGGGCTACGGTGGCTTCAGAAGCTACTTCAAAGAGGCCATCGATAAGTTAAGGCTGGATTGGAATGTGTTTCGGGTCGGCACACACAAGTCTTTTGTCGAGCCTTATACGCGCATGGACATGTCCCCTGAGGATCGTGAATCACGTACGCGCCTGATCGGGCAATTCTGGACGATGTATCAGGAGGATGTCGAAGCGGCTCGCGGACTGGAGGAGGGCACAGTTGACGACTACGCCCAAAACCTTGTTGCACACGTCAGTGCAGCCAACGGTGATATTGCTATCGCTGCGCGTGAAATCGGTTTGGTGGATGAGCTTGTCAATCGTGCTGAGTTGCGCACTGTTCTCACGGCCTACGCCGGCGAGGATGCCGACGATAGCTCAGATTACTCAGCCGTACCTTCAGGCGACTACCTCGGCCACATGCGTTTGCTGAAACGTAGTGATGTGCAGGACGAAAACGTCGCCGTCGTTGTCGCAGTTGGGACCATTCTCAATGGAACACAGCCCTCCGGAACTATCGGCGGCGACTCGACTGCCGAGTTACTCCGCAGGGCGTTATCGGATGATTCCGTCAAGGCTGTGGTGTTACGTGTCGATAGCCCGGGAGGCAGTGTCTTCGCATCCGAGGTGATTGCGCATGAGATTCAGGCACTGCAGATGGCCGGAAAACCCGTTGTGGCATCGATGGGCAGTGTAGCGGCTTCGGGTGGCTATTTGATTTCGGTCGTTGCTGACCAGGTGTTCGCCAGTCCGGTAACGGTGACCGGATCAATTGGTGTTTTTGGCATGTTTCCGACGTATCAACGTACGCTCGATACCATCGGTGTGACAACGGATGGTGTTGGTACGACGCCCTGGGCAGGGCAGTTACGACCAGACCGTGAGATGTCCGAGCCAACCAAGGAGCTGTTCCAGCTCATCATCAATGATACCTATGACGACTTCATTTCCGACGTTGCAGAGCAGCGTGACATGGAAAAGGATAGCGTCGATAGCGTCGCACAAGGTCAGGTCTGGACAGGACAGGATGCGCTTAAGCACGGTTTGATCGATGCACTGGGCACGTTCGAGGATTCTATTCGCGCTGCTGCTCAACTCGCCGGTCTCGAGGAAGGTGACTACGGCCAAAAGCTGATAGAAACCCAATTGACGCCAACGGAACAGATGGTCCTCGAGTTCTTCGCACTGACGACAAGAACCGGATTCGATGTCGAGGCGCTGGTGAACGGGCCTTCGGCACTGGAGTCATTCGCCAGCAGACTGGAAGCGCTACTGGCCGGCTTGTCGCAATTTAATGATCCGAAGGGCGTCTACTCGCACTGCTTCTGCGAAATCGACTAGCTGTAGGAGCGGCCCCTGGCCGCGACAAGCGCCCACGTTTCATCAGTTTTAGGGATGAGCGGGTCCTACAAATCGT
>CAYWBZ010000057.1:0-8873 GCA_964456535.1 uncultured Woeseiaceae bacterium
CTGCATTGCTGAAAGAAAAACAACGCGGGCCCAAGTACACGCTGACCAAACTCGATATCGAGGGCAACAAGCCTGCCGAGGGTTCTTACATCTACAATAACAAGCGTTGCGCGAAGGAAATTGGCTACGTTACATCTGCGATGTGGTCACCAGCAGTTAAAGCGAACATTGCATTGGCGATGATCAAGACCGAACACCTCGACGGTGCTCTCTGGGCAGAAATCTACTACGAAAAGGAACTGCGACAGTACAGTCGTGTTGCCAGATGCACACGCAAGAAAAAACCGTTTTGGGCACCCGCCCGGGCGCGCGCAACACCGCCGCCCGATTTCTAGCGCAGCTTGTCAAGATAAGCGGAAATCAATTGTTTCTGCAATTTCACCGGCAGTAACTCGCGGTGCAGCAGACTCAACTGGCCGATACCAGACGAGTACGCCCAGACACCCATCGCCTCAAAACTGATGTCCAGATTCTCGCGAATCTCACCCGCATTTTGAGCATCTTCGAGCAAACCTTCTATTCTCGTCTGCCAATCATCGATGAGCTCGGAATGTAAATCGGCGAACGATGTCTGCAGCGCAGACTGATACAGGAAGGTCAGCCAAACCATCCAGTCGTCCCGGGAAGAATCAGTGATGATCGCGTCGTCACACAAAAGATGCTCGAGCGCTTTCATTCCGGAATATTGGCTCGTGAACTTGTTGATCCGATCTGTTTGCAGCGAGTTTGAGTGGCGCACCGCGTGCATCAACAATTCGTCCTTCGAGCTGAAATAGTGAAACAACGATCCGTATGACAGGCCAGCTTCCGCGGCCACTGCACGCATCGTCACGCCTTCCAGTCCATGCTGGGCGATCAGACTCATCGCCGCTTCGGCAAACTTCACTCGCTGGACATCATGATCGACGACTTTTGGCATGGCGGCGTTCCCTCATTGCGGGTTCTACCTATTTTGGCTCCAGGCAGACCGTCTGTATTATACCGATCAGTTGGTATAAATAAAGAAGTTAATACGGCATTCGAAAAGACGCAATGAAAGCGATCAACCAAAAGCAGGAACACACCAGCTCATACTATGCCGCTACGGTAAATGAGCGCACCGACTACCCTGTGCTGGAGGGCAGCAAGTCGGTGGACGTGTGCGTGGTTGGCGCCGGGTTCACCGGTGTTTCCACCGCGCTGGGCCTGGCCGAACGCGGCTATTCGGTTGCACTTGTCGAAGCCAACCGGGTTGGCTGGGGTGCCTCTGGCAGGAATGGCGGGCATCTGATCAATGGCATCAGTGGACTGGAGAAAATCCGTAAGAATCACGGCAATGGCATTGCCGATATGCTGTGGGATCTCAGATGGCGCGGCAACGACATTATTTATGACCGTGTCGAAAAGTATGGAATCGACTGTGACCTGAAAAGTGGTTTTGTCGAAACCGCAATAAAGCCGCGGCAAATGGCCGAACTGGAAGAGTATGCCGCCACCCGTGTTCGCCGTAATTTTCCCCACAAATTTGAGATGTGGGACAGGGACAAGACCTGCGCCATGCTCGGTACCGATGGCTATATTGGCGGTTTCGCCTGCTATCGTGACGGCCACCTTCATCCACTGAATCTCTGTATTGGTGAGGCTCACGCGGCGCACGGACTTGGTGTGCAGATATTTGAGCAATCGCCTGTTACCGGCATCGAGCACGGTGACCGCCCGAAAGTAAAAACTGCGAATGGCTATGTGCAAGCCGACACCGTGGTGTTGGCCGGCAACGCATACAACCTGATGGAGCCAAAGCAACTGTCGAACCTGGTCTTTCCCGCTGGCAGCTACGTCATAGGTACGGAGCCCTTGTCTGAAGATATGGTCAATGAGATCAATCCACAGGACCTTTCCGTTTGCGACGCGAACGAGATCGTCAACTACTACCGCCTGTCTGCGGACAAGCGCATGCTTTTCGGGGGCAGTTGCAATTACTCGGGCCGTGAACCGGCCAGTATCAAGTCATACATATTGCCGAAGATGCTCAAGGTGTACCCACAACTCAAAGGTATGCGGATCGAGTATGAATGGGGCGGAATGATCGGCATCGTCCTGAACCGAATCCCGGCCGTGGGACGCATCAACAAGAACGTTTATTACTGCCAGGGCTATTCGGGCCATGGCGTGAGCGCGACGCACACCATGAGTGAAATCATGTCCGATGCTGTGGCCGGCACGATGGAGAAATACGACCTCTTTGCCGATATGAAGCACTTTCGGATTCCGGGGTCGCAATGGATGGGCAATCAGATAATTGCCCTCGGCATGCTGTACTACAAGATGAGAGACATGCTGTGAATCAGGTGGAGTAGCAAGTGAGTGACAGATACAACTCGATCATAATTGGGGCAGGACACAACGCGCTAGTCTGCGCAGCCTACTTGGCAAAGAGTGGCCAGCGGGTGTTGGTACTCGAGGCGTCCAACAAGCCGGGCGGACTTGGTGCGAGCCGTGAATTCCATCCCGGGTTTTGCGCATCGGTCGCACACTCAGTCAGCCACTTCTCAAGAAAAATAGCTGGCGACCTGAAACTTGCCTCACATGGCTTTGATACAAGTTCGCAAACTGTAGCGACAATAGGACTCAGCGCGAACAGCGAACATGTCGTCCTGCAAAAGGGCTCTCTTAGCGGCACCAGCAGCGACGATGCAGATGCTTTCCAAGATTACTCTCGACTCATGCGCCGTTTTGCTGATGCGTTGAAACCGTTTTGGCTGAAGACGATACCGCGTATTGGCGTAAACAGCCTGGGCGATTTGATGACCTTCGCACATATGGGTCTCAATATTCGTGGCATGGGCAAAAAGGATTTGCGGGAGTTCATGCGAATTGCCACTCTTCCAGCCCGCGACCTGATGGATGAGTTTTTTGACGATGACATTCTCAAGGCGATGTTGAGCTGGGACGGAGTCATCGGCTCGAAAAAAGCACCACGATCACCGAATGGCGCCGTGCTGGCACTGCTGTATCGCATGGCCGAGGAGTCCAACGGTGCCCACATGATTCCGGCCGGTGGTGTAAACGGGCTAGTCGAGTCTTTAACTGCCGCAGCGAAGGCAGCGGGAGTCGAGATCAGATGCACCGCAAAGGTCGGTCGCATACTGATTGATGGTAACAGCGACGGCCTGATCACGACGGGTGTGCAACTTGCCGATGGCGAGACCATCAAAGCTGATCGGGTTATCTCCGGCGCCGATCCAAAACGCACCTTTCTTGACTTGGTCGGCGTCGAACACCTCGAAATCGGCTTCACGAATCGGATTCGACGCTTGCGAAGCGATGGCTTCGTCGCAAAACTGCACCTCGCGCTAAAGGATCTGCCGAAGTTCGACGGGATAGAGCAAGCCGGCGGCCGTATGATCATCGCGCCGAACATGGACACTATGGAATTCGCGTTTGATGCCGCCAAGTACGGCGAGTGCCCAACGCAACCGGTGATGGAAATCGTCATTCCAAGTGTGCACGACGCGTCGCTGGCACCAAAAGGCCAACATGTGTTGTCGGCGCACGTCATGTACGTGCCCTATCGGCTCAAAGGCGGCTGGACGGACGAAGCTCGTGATCAAATATCTGAACGTGCCATCGACACGATCGCCAAATACGCGCCCGGCATTCGTGAGCAGATCATTTACAGCGAGTTTTTGACACCAGCCGATCTCGAACATCGATACCACGTGACCGGTGGCCACTGGCATCACACCGAGTTCGCGCTGGACCAGATGCTCATGATGCGACCAACCTATGAGGCCGCACAGTACGGCACACCAATACCTGGCTTGTACCTCTGTGGTGCTGGCAGTCACCCTGGCGGCGATATTACGGGGGCCGCCGGGCACAACGCCGCGCGTGAGATCCTGCGATGAATAAATACGACGCTATAGTTATTGGCGCAGGTCATAACGGCCTGACAAACGCCGCGTACCTCGCAAAAGCCGGACTCAATGTTGTCCTGCTTGAAAAGAACGACTTTATCGGCGGCGCCTCTTGCACCCAGGAGTTTCAGGAGGGCTGGAAGTACTCGAGTTATTCGTATGTCTGCAGCATGATGCGGCAGGCGATACACCGCGATCTCGACCTTGCGCGACATGGCTTGCTGATTGTGCCCTACCTCGGCACTGTCAACTACGGTGACAAGGACGAGAGATTCTTCTCCTATCACGATGCTGAGGCGGCGCACGCTGAACTAAAACGCCACTCACCGCGCGACGCAGATGCGATGCATCGTTTTCAAGCGGACCTGACGCGCTACGCGCAGCTCATCCGCAAGACCCTGATGCGCACGCCACCCGACCCGACCTCGTTTCGGCCGCGGGATATCAAGGAACTCCTGTTCTTCGCCAAAGAGCTCTGGGCTCTGGGCGAGAAAGAAATTTATGAATATGTTCGCTTCTTCACGATAAGTGCTGCTGAATTTCTCGACGATTATTTCGAGACCGACCTGATCAAGGCCGCGATGGCCAGCTCGGGCATCATCGGTACAGCGCTTGGTGTTTACTCGCCGGGGTCCTCATATATTTTGCTGCATCACGTTATGGGCGATGTCGACGGCAGTATTGGCGCATGGGGGCTGCCACGTGGTGGCATGGGTGCCATATCCGAATCTCTTGCCGGTGCGATGAAACAATACGGTGGCGAGCTTCGAACCAATGCGCCAGTGAAGCAGGTGCTGGTGGAGAATCGCAAGGCCGTCGGTGTCGTACTTGAGAACGGCGACGAGCTCAGAGCAGATATTGTCGTGTCGAACCTGGATGCAAAACGCACGTTCACGCGCATCATCGACAAAAAAGACTTGCCCGACGGTATCTACGAGAAAGCGAAAAACTTCAAGATGCGTGGCTCGTCCGGAAAGGTCAATATTGCGTTGTCAGGTATGCCGAAATTCACGGGTGTTCCGGACAACCGCTATATCAACAGCGGTGGACATGGCTTCACAGGTTCTCTTGAAACTATGGAACGCGCTTACGATTGCTGGAAGCATGGACGCTTTTCCGATGACCCGTTTGTCGAAGGCGTCATTCCGTCAGCCTGGGATCCGACCGTCGCGCCGCCCGGCCAACACTGGATGTCGAATTTCGTGCAGTACTGCCCGCCTGAACTCGATACCGGGCAATGGACGCCGGAAGATCGCGATCAATTTGGCCAGACCGTCATCGACAAGATTGCTCGCTACAGCCCGGGATTTAAAGACCTGATCGTGCACGTTGATGTTCGCACGCCATTCGATATGCAAGAGGAAATCGGCCTGACTGAGGGCAACATCTTCCAGGGCGAGCTCACCATCGATCAGCTGCTGTTCAATCGGCCATTCCCCGGTTATGCGCAATACCGCATGCCGCTTAAGAATCTATACATGTGTGGATCATCAACCCATCCGGGCGGCGGTGTGTCCTCCGTATGCGGCGCAAATGCGGCACGCGAAATACTCATGGATCTGCGACGCACGAATACCGTGCCCGAAGACGACTTCTACGACGAGTAAATATGAACACTACAGATGCATACGCCGGAGAGCGGCTCAAGGAATCCCCTTTCTATCCCAGACAGGAAGCGCTGAATATTCGCAATGCCTGGGCTGCGTGGAACGGGTACAAATTTGCCGAGTGTTACTACGATGCCGAGTACGAGTATTTTTGCGTTCGCAATACTTGTGCGACGTACGACATCTGCCCAATGCAAAAATACGAGATCAAGGGTCGTGATGCCGAAGCCATGCTGAATCGGATGGTTACGAGAGATGTTACGAAGTTCAATCTCAACCGCGTAGCTTATTGCGTTTGGTGTACGGATGACGGACGCGTGATTGACGACGGCACAATTTTCAAACTGGCCAGCGATAGTTTCATGCTGACTTGTGGCAGCCCTTGTACCGCATGGCTGGAAAGAAGCGCATTCGGTTTCGATGATGTCAGTGTCAGGGATGTGACAGACGAATTGGCCGCACTCTCCCTGCAGGGACCAACGTCTTGCACCGTGCTCAAGAACATGGGGCTCGACGGCATCGACACGGCCAAACCATTCGACATCATGTACTTCCCTTTCCACGGCGATACACTAATGGTATCGCGAACGGGCTTTACCGGGGACCTCGGCTACGAACTGTGGATCAAGCCCGGCCTCGCCCTGCAGCTGTGGGATGAACTCTATGCCGTGGGTGACAACTACGGCATACAACCATTCGGCGAGACTGCTACCAATATGACCCGTCTTGAAGCTGCTTTCATTATGCCCGGCATGGAGTTCAACGAGGCGCTCAAAACCGCCCACTTTCGGCATGACCAGACGCCGTTTGAATTGAATCTGGGCTGGTTAGTTGATTTCAATAAACCGCATTTCAACGGCCGGTCTGCTCTGTTGGAAGAGAAACAACGAGGACCGACATACACGCTGGCCAAACTCGACATTGAGGGTAATAAGCCAGCCGACGGCTCGCACATTTACAAGAACAAGCGTTGCACTCAGGAAGCTGGCTATGTCACGTCTGCGATGTGGTCTCCCGCTGCCAAAGCAAATATCGCACTGGCCATGATCAAGACTGAGTTTCTGGGTGGCGAGCTCTGGGCAGAAATTTATTACGAAAAAGAACTGCGCCATTACAACCGAGTGGCCAAATGTACAGTCAAGAACAAAGCCTTCTGGGTGCCGGACCGGGCACGCGCGACACCACCACCTGAATATTAATCGAATTCGATCCAGGTTGTTTTCAGTTCGGTGTAGTCGTCAAAAGCGTGCATCGACTTGTCACGCCCGTTGCCGCTTTGCTTGAAGCCTCCGAACGGTACCGTGACGTCACCGCCGAAGTAATTATTGATGCCCATTGTTCCAACTCGCACAGCGGCAGCAACCTTGTGCGCGGTGTTGATATTGTTACTCCAAACAGCACCGGCCAGGCCATAAATTGAGTCGTTCGCGATGGTGACCGCCTCCTCCGCGTCTTTGAACCCAATAACCGACATCACAGGCCCGAAAATTTCTTCCTGCGCGATGCGCATGCTGTTATTGACGCCATCAAAAATGGTCGGCTCGTGGTAGCAACCACCTGAGTCCGCCATGACCTGCCTGCCACCCGCTATCAGCGAGGCACCCTCTTCCCGGCCAATATCAACGTAGTCAGATACCGTTTTCAGCTGCCCAGCGTCGATCATGGGGCCCATTGTCGTTGATGGATCCAGCGGATCACCCGGCATCCAGTCCTGGCTTTTGGCAACCACCATTTCGACAAATCGTTCGCGAATACTTTCCTCCACGATCAATCGTGTACCCGCAGTACAAGTTTGGCCGCCGTTGTAGAACACCGCTATTGCAGCAAACAAAGCAGCCTTTTCCAGATTGGAATCAGCGAACACGATATTCGGGCTTTTGCCGCCGAGTTCCAGGAACGTACGCTTCAGGTTCGACTCACCCGAATACTGCATGAGTTGCTTACCAACCTCTGTAGAACCGGTGAACGTCAATCCGTCAATATCCTCGTGCAGCGCGAGATGCCGGCCAAGACTACCGCCCGGCCCTGGCAGCACATGCAACACGCCATCCGGTAAGCCCGCTTCGCTTGCCAAACCAGCAATACGCAATGCCGACAGCGGTGTGTTTGAGGCGGGTTTTAGAATGACCGAATTTCCAGTCGCTAACGACGGTGCGAGTTTCCAGGCGGTTGTGGAAAGCGGAAAGTTCCACGGCACAATCGCAGCAACGACACCTAATGGAAGTCGTTGAACAAGTGCAAGGCAGTTGGCCGGTGCCGGGGATATCTGGTCATAGACCTTGTCGATCGCCTCGCCGCTCCAACGAATGGTGCGTACGGCAGCAGGCACATCGACGCCCGTCGTGTCGGCGATCGGCTTGCCGACATCAAGACACTCAAGCAGCGCAATTTCGTCTGCATGCTTTTCAATCAATTCAGCCCAGCGAACCAGCACCATTTTTCGATCAGCGGGTGCCATGGATGCCCAGACGCCGCTTTCAAAGGTGTCCCGCGCGACCTTAACCGCCCTGTCTGCGTCTTCCAAACCGCAATTCGCGACGTCAGCAATGATCCGCCCATCGGCGGGACTCATCGTTGGGCGTGTCCCTCCCGCCAACGCATCCTGAAATTGCCCATCAATGAACGCACGCCCCTCAATCTCGAGGCCATCAGCCTGTGATTGCCAATCTTGTCTGGTCTTATCCAGCATGAGTTCACGCCTCCGAATTAGTGACGGCCACTGCTCATCAGCTAATTATCATATACACCTTGCGCACCGTTTCCACGACCTCAGCGGTACCTTTCCAGCCACGTGGAAATATCCAGCTGTCACCCGCCTTCACTTCGGTAACCGTCCCGGACTCCGATGTAAGAACCCAATGCCCGCTCAGCAAATGGCAAAACTCGGTTATTTCAAGGTCGAGCTGGAGCTTGCCTGGCTCGCACTCCCACGTGCCGGCAGCAAGATTCCCTTCCTCAAAGAAGCCACTGTCCGTTTGTACCGGCAAATCGCCTATTGGTGCGCCGAAAGATTCGACATCGACCAAATCGGTCAGAGACGCACACTGTTTTTGAATACTGATTTCTGGCATTGCTGAACCTCCTACACACAGATTTTCTGATTGTCCGCATTGGCACCTTAACCGGGCTACCGTGCCTATACGCCCCACAGAACTGTGAAGCTTCATGGGATAGGATGTATGAATAAGGCGTAATAAAACGCTGGCGGGGATTATCTACATGAGCAAAGACGGCAGCGCGCTGCTCCACCACCGTACAATTTTCGACGATTGGCGATCGCTCACTATCGGCATCTACATGGCCCTGGTCGGTTACGCGGTCATGGTCGGGATCCCGGTGATCTCCACTTCGTGGGTCAACAACCTGGGTT
>CAYWBZ010000057.1:8973-12962 GCA_964456535.1 uncultured Woeseiaceae bacterium
GCGGTCATGGTCGGGATCCCGGTGATCTCCACTTCGTGGGTCAACAACCTGGGTTTTACCGACATCCAGGTTGGTCGTGTCGCCGGTGCGGATCTTGGCGGGCTCGCAATCGGCGCTGTGATTTCGGCAATTTTCGTCGCTAAGGTCGACCGTCGTTACATGACGATAGGCGCGGCGTTGGTTGCAATCGCTGCAAACGTGCTTTGCATTTCCTACCAAAGCTATGAAGTCATGCTTTGGTTGCGCCTGGTGGCAGGCATCGGAGCTGGCGCCTACACGGGCGTTGCCGTCGCAACCATTGGCGGTCATTCAAGGCCCGCATTCGCCTTTGGTCTCGAGTTATTCGCTTTCGCTGGTTCGCAGGGTGCCGAACTCAAACTACTGCCTTATCTCTCAATTGAGGGCGTCTACATCGCGCTGATTGCCACCTATGTCGTCGGTCTGCTGTTCATATCGTGGCTGCCGCGACGTCCGGTCGATAAAGGACTTGATGTCGAAGTCGACGTGGAGGATCCGGGTGGGCAACATCATGCCAAGCACCAGCATGTACCGGCTTACGTCCCCTGGATGGTGCTGATAGCCGTCGTATTCACCTACATCAATATTGGCGCGTACTGGACTTACATTGAACTGTCTACCGTAGGCTCCGACGCATCGCCGGAATGGGTCGCCAGCATGTTGTGGGTCTCGTCCGTCTTTTCAGTTATCGGATGCCTGTTCGCCGTGCTCCTCAGTAACCGCTTCGGACTGGCGCGGCCGTTGCTCATCACACTGGTAATCCAGGCCAGTATCGTCGTGATGCTCGTTTTCGGTATCACCAACGCTGCCGTGGCGATCAGTATGTTCAGCTTCAACTTCTGCTGGATATTCGTCGATATTTATCAGTCAGCAACTGTCGCCAACGTCGATCATTCCGGGCGCTTTCTCGCAATGTTACCGGCCGCGCAGGGTCTCGGAAACTTCCTAGGTCCGAACATCGCGGCATCGGTACTGGCATACGGCTTTGGCTATAACGGCGTTTTCGTATTGTGTGCTTCGGCTTCCATTATGGCCATGCTCGTTTATCTTTACATGTACCTGATGTTGAGACGCACAATACCAGCACTTGCAGACGCTCCATGACGTAATTTAGAGCATTTCAGAGTGTGAAATACGCATAGTAATCGCCAATGACAAACACTAACGTTCACACAGTAAAACGCTAACAATAATCGGAAGAATACCGGCCGATGAACAACTACGACGCCATTGTTATCGGTGCAGGCCACAACGGCCTGACCAATGCCGCATTTCTCGCCAAAGCGGGCTTGCGCACGCTTGTCGTTGAAAAAAATCCTTACGTTGGCGGCGCCACTGTCAGCCGGGAACTGTATGACGGTTGGAAATACTCGAACTGTTCTTACGTTTCCAGTCTTTTTCGCCCGGAAATATACAACGCTCTCGACCTCGGCCGACATGGTCTTAAAGTCATTCCACTGATCAGCAGTATGACGTTCAAGCAGGACGGCGATTACTTCGGTAGTTACAGCAACCCAAATGTTCGCCGCCGGGAGCTGATGCGCCACAGCATGCGCGATGCGGATGCCACGGTACGTTTCGATGCGGACGTGTTGCGGTGGTGCAAGCTGATTCGCAATTTTCTAATGAGGACGCCCCCGGACCCAGGCTCCTTCCGGCCGCGTGACGCGTTCGAGTTCGCTTACCTGATGAAGAAGTTCTATGAACTCAGCGAATCACAAATGTACGAATTCATTCGCTTCTTTACGATGTCGATCGCAGAGTATCTTGAGAATTACTTCGAGAACGAGGCGATTCTCGCGCACTACTCCGGTGGCAGCATTATCGGCACTGGTCTCGGCGTTTACTCGCCCGGTACCGCCTATGTTCTGCTGCACCATGCCATGGGTGACGTCGATGGGAATATCGGCTCCTGGGGGTTTGCGCGCGGTGGTATGGGTGCAGTGGCCGGCGCAATTGCATCATCGTTCCAGTCGCTTGGCGGAGAGATTCGAAGAGATGCGGAGGTCGTGAAAATTACGGTTTCCGGCAACAGGACGACCGGCGTGCGACTGGCTTCCGGTGAGGAAATTTCGGCGAAAGTTGTCGTTTCCAATCTGGACGCGAAACGTACATTCACCAAGATTATGGACGAGTCGGTTTTGCCGCCGCAGCTGGTCGAGCGTGCAAAAAAATTCAAGATTCGCGGCTCGTCCGGAAAACTGAATATCGCGCTGGACGGTATGCCGACTTTCCCATCGTTACCAAAAGACTCGCCATTGACGCTCGGTCACATGCATTTCACCGATACACTTACGCGTCTTGAAAAAGCCTACGATGACTGGAAGGATGACCGCTGGTCCGCCGATCCCTACTGCGACACTCTGATTCCGTCGCAATATGATCCGAGTCTCGCGCCACCTGGCAAGCACATGATGAGTGTATTTGTTCAGTACTGCCCGTTCGAGCCGGAAGGTGGTTGGACCGATGAGAAACGCGATCAGTTTGGACAAACGGTGATCGACCAGATCGCCGAGTACAGTCCTGACTTCAAAGACCTGTTGCTGCATGCGGAGGTTCGAACACCGCACGATATGGAAAAGGATGTTGGACTAACCGAAGGCAACATCTTCCAGGGCGAGTTGACCTTTGATCAGCTATCGTTCAATCGCCCGTTTCCCGGCTACGCGCAATACCGTGGCCCGGTCAAGGGCATGTACATGTGCGGTTCCTCCACGCACCCCGGCGGCGGCGTTATGGGTGCACCTGGCGCGAACGCAGCGCGCGAAATTCTTCGTGACCTGAAGAAACCTGACTCGACGCCAGCAGGGTTCAGTGATGACTGACCGTACTGACGCAATCATTATCGGCGCGGGCCACAACGGACTCGTTTGTGCGGCCTATCTCGCCCGTAACGGCATGAATGTCGTATGCCTTGAGTCGGGAGATGAGGCTGGCGGAATGGCAGCACCGCGTTCTATTGGTGAAAATTATCACTTTCCCGGCCTTGCGCATGCGTCCCATCCGGTAAGTACCGCGATCCGCCGTGATCTCAAGCTTGATCGGTTCGGGTACGTTCCAGGAAACGCGATCGACACCATCGCGCTTGATTCGGATGGCCAGCACCTGACCATTAGTAAAAACAGCGTGGCTGGTGTGGGCCTGTCGGAAAAGGACGAGAACGCCTATCCGAAATTCCGGGAACAATATCGGGTCTTCGCCAAAGCGCTGCGACCACTATTTGAAAACAAGCCGCCGCGACTCAAGAACATGGGAGTTGCGGATTTAACGACATTGGCGAAACTCGGTTGGAATGTTCGACTGGGACTTGGCCGCGAAACCATGTACGAATTCCTGCGCGTAGCGGCAATGAATATCTATGACGTGTTGAACGATGAATTCGACGACGACCGCCTGAAAGGTGCCATCGCTGCCGACGCGGTCATGGGGAATGCGATGGGGCCGCGCACTCCCGGTACAGTGCTGACCTGGCTACAACGTCTGCAAGGTGAACTTAACGGCCCGATGTCGCTGCAATCCGGCGGGCGCTCGCAATTGGTACACGCGCTGACTCAATCGGCCGAGGACGCCGGTGTATCGATCCGGCTCAATACACATGTCAAAAAGATCCTGGTCGAAAACGGCAAGGCATTCGGCGTGGAATTGTCGAATGATGAAATGGTGAAGGCAAAGATAATTATTTCGAATGCCGATCCACGATCCACATTTGCCGACCTGGTCGGTGCGCCGCAGCTTGATACCATGTTCGCGAACAGGGTGACGCAGATACGTGGCAGTGGCGTTGTGGCAAAGTTGCATCTTGCGCTGAGCGGAATACCGGACTTTTCCGGGCTGGCGGAGTCGCAACTAAGCAATCGTCTTTTGATCGCACCGACCATGAAGTACGTCGAGCACGCATTCAATCATTCGAAATACAAGGAATATTCGGAAAACCCGGTTCTCGAAATCACGTTACCGAGCCTGCACAACAG
>CAYWBZ010000058.1:0-12920 GCA_964456535.1 uncultured Woeseiaceae bacterium
AGATCGAGATGGGCTTTGCCGGTTGTTACGATTCCGAAGCGTGCGTTCGGAACATCAAATATTTTCCTGTCGATCGGATTCGCTGCGGCGAAAGCGAGCGTTGCTGCTTTCTTGGCTTCAAGACGTTCTTCGATCTGCGGACCGGGAAAGTCCGGCCAGCGGTAGTGCAGTCCGTCGGCGGGTGGCTCGAAATTCTTCGGAATTACAAATTGCGGATACGGCGGCAGCTCGATCGACATGGCCGATTCCACGGTCTCTGAAATCGCCTTGAAGCCCACCCACGTACCAGAAAATCGCGACAGGGCGAGGCCGTACAGGCCAAACTCCAGATACTCGGCGACGCTGGAGGGATTCAGGTTGGGCATCATGAAAGTCATAAACGCAACATCGGACTGATGCGGCATGGACGACGAGACACAACCGTGGTCATCGCCTGCGATCACCAGTACTCCGCCGTGCGGAGAACTGCCATAGGCATTGCCATGTTTTAGTGCATCACCGGCACGATCAACGCCTGGTCCTTTTCCATACCAAATGCCGAATACGCCGTCGACCTCTCGATCCGGGTCTGTTTCTACTTGTTGCGACCCGAGAACCGCTGTCGCTGCAAGATCTTCATTAACTGCGGGCAGGAACTCGATGTTGCTCTCTTCCAGAAATGGCTGCGCGCGCCATAACTCTAAATCGACTGAACCAAGCGGCGAACCGCGGTAGCCACTGATGAAGCCGGCGGTATCTAAACCGGCGGCTTTGTCCATGGTGCGTTGCATCAGCGGAATGCGGACCAGCGCCTGCGTTCCGGTCAGAAAAACCCGTCCGGACTCGCGTCGGTAACGGTCGTCGAGTTCGTAATTATCGAGGGGAAAAGTCATCCGCGTAGTGTCGCAGAAATCAGGTGGGTATCGATTCCTATCGTCCCGTTAAATGACGATAAATCGGGAAACTATATCGAAAATGAAGGAAAAATGGCAAAATATGCCACTTATTTTACTGCCGGAGAAAAATCGTGCTCGAGGCCAAGGATCGCCAGCTGTTGGCGGAATTGCAGCTCGACAGTCGCCTGACCATGCAAGAGCTCGCGGACCGGGTCGGCATGTCCACCTCGGCTTGCTGGCGCCGGGTCAAGGCGCTTGAGAGCGACGGCATTATCAGTCGCTATGCCGTCATCGTGGATACCAAGAAAGCCGGTTTCGGACTGTCATCAATGGTGCACGTATCGCTCGCAAGACATGAACAAAAAAACGTCGACAATTTCGTGCGCGAAGTTTCGCGCCACCCGGAAGTACTCGAATGTTTTGCAACCAGCGGAGAGGCGGATTTTCACCTACGCGTCGTTGTCGAAGACATGGATGCCTACAATGCGTTTCTTGACGACTTTATATTCAAACTACCGGGTGTCTCGCAAGTACGATCGAATATTGTTCTGAAAGAAATCAAAACGGACACGGCATTACCATTTCGAGTCTAGTTAACGGATGCCCAGTGCTCGTCTGTCGCGACCATTGTCAGAACATCGTATTGGGCAACGACGTCACCGTCCTGATTGGTGACCTCGGAATCCCAGCGCACTTCACCGTAACCCGTTCCGGCACGTAATGTCTTTTGCTTGCAGCACAACCGGACCTTCAGTGTGTCGCCATAGTTAACGGGCTGGGCGAACCGCAAGTCGTCAACGCCATAGTTGGCGAGCACCGGTCCGAAGTCCGGATCGACGAATAATCCTGCAGCGAATGAGACGATGAGATAACCGTGTGCAACCCGGCCGTCGAAGAACGGATTTTTCTTTGCCGCTTCTTCGTCGGTATGAGCGTAAAAAGTATCGCCCGTGAACTCGGCGAAGTGCTGAATGTCTTCGAGCGTGACCTCGCGCGAGTCAGTGATGAGCGTATCGCCAAGCTCAAGTTGCTCGAAGGTCTTGCGAAAAGGATGTACGCCCGGATCACGTTGCTCGGCGCCTTTTATCCAGCGGTGGCCGATTGCTGTGAGCGTTTCGGGTGAGCCCTGAACAGCGGTTCGCTGCATGTAATGCAATACGCCACGGATGCCGCCCATTTCCTCGCCGCCGCCTGCACGTCCGGGGCCGCCGTGAATAAGGTGCGGAAGAGGGGAGCCGTGCCCGGTTGACTCTGCTGCGCAATGGCGGTTAATGACGACCATGCGGCCGTGATAGGCGGCAGTTCCAAGTACCAGTTCTCGTGCGACGTTGTTGTCATTCGTGATTATCGATCCTGCGAGACTGCCTTCACCCAGGCGTGACAGCTCGATTGCTTCGTCAAGATCTCGATAGGGCAGTACGGTGCTCACTGGGCCGAAGGCTTCAACAGCATGCACCAATTTTGATGTCATCGGCCTTTCGCAATGCAGCAGCGTAGGCATGAAGAACGCACCCTTTTTCGCGTCTGCGTCTACGACATCGAAGTCGTCCGTGCCGCCATACACAACATTTGCCTCGTGTGAGAGTTCCGCTACCCGGTCACGAACTTCATCGCGTTGTCCCTGGCTCGCGAGCGCACCCATATCGACGTCTTTGTTGCTTGGGTTACCGATACGAATATTGCCCAGCGCGGTAGACAACGCTTCGACGACCTCGCCCGCGATTGCAGACGGCGCGATGATGCGGCGGATCGCTGTGCACTTCTGGCCCGCCTTGCTGGTCATCTCGCGAGTGACCTCTTTAATGTAAAGATCAAACTCCGGTGTGCCGGGCACGGCGTCCGGGCCCAGAATTGATGAGTTCAATGAATCGGTCTCGGCCGTAAATGCGACAGATTCACCGATAACTCTGGGGTGCTGCTGCAGGAATTCAGCCGTATTCTTGGAGCCCGTAAACGCGATCGTGTCCTGACAAATCAAGTGGTCAAAGAGATCACCAACACTGCCGCAGATTAATTGCAGTGCGCCCTCCGGCAAGATGCCGCTCTTGTTGATGCGCCGTACCATCAGCTCTGTCAGGTATGCAGTACTCGATGCCGGTTTAACGATCGCGGGAACGCCAGCGAGCAAGGTCGGCGCAAGTTTTTCCAGCATTCCCCAGCACGGGAAATTGAAAGCGTTGATGTGCACGGCTGCACCAAGCTTCGGCGTGAATATATGTTGGGCCGTGAAGGTACCATTCTTGGATATTTGCTCAGGCGGGCCGTCGAGGTAAACATGATCATTCGGCATTTCACGACGACCTTTGCCGGAATAGACGAACAAAGTGGAAATACCGCCGTCGATATCAACCCAGCTGTCGCCACGGGTGGCCCCGGTTGCTGTCGAAAGTGCGTAGAACTCTTTCTTATGCTCCATCAAATAAATCGCGAGCGCTTTCAGCATCTCGCCGCGTTCATGAAATGTGAGTTTGCGAAGGTTTGCTCCGCCAGTCCTGCGCGCGTATTTCAGCATGGCGCCAAAATCCAGTCCGGCACTGGT
The DNA here is from genome assembly GCA_964456535.1 of uncultured Woeseiaceae bacterium. Lineage (GTDB taxonomy): Bacteria > Pseudomonadota > Gammaproteobacteria > Steroidobacterales > Woeseiaceae > UBA1847. The sequence goes on from CAYWBZ010000058.1 coordinate 3,415, forward strand.
GATGCTGGCAACCGGCTCGCCGTTAACCGCATTGGTGAGCACGTTGCCGTCGCCATCGCCGTCGACCCATTGATCCAGTACCAGGTTTCCGAGCTTTGTTTGCATACAGAATTCAACCAGATTTGAAAAAAAGTGTATCAGATTGTACGGTCAGCCCGATTGAAAGCAAGTGGGTCTCGAATGAAGGTTGCAACTGCGTGTCGCAGACTGATCAATGAATACAGCTCGAGGCCGACGCTGCGGTCAGGTTCATTGATTACGACCGTATTCGGTGACGCGATTGCACCGCGGGGCGGCAATGTATGGCTCGGCAGTCTCATAGATGTCATGGCGGATTTTGGTATCGGAGAACGTCTGGTACGAACATCGGTGTTCCGTCTGGCGCGCGATGGCTGGCTGCAGTCGGAGCAGATCGGGCGTCGTTCGTATTACAGTCTTACTGACTTAGGACGAGAGCAATTCGATCAGGCCACACACAGAATTTACGGCGCACCAGCCACCGACTGGGACGGTCAGTGGTGCCTTTTGTTGCTGTCGGGTCTGGATACGCCGACCAAAGAACTGGTTCGCAAGGAGTGTGGTTGGCTGGGTTTCGGCCCGATGTCTGCCAATGTGCTCGCGCATCCTGCGCCGGATCTCGCGGATCTCGATATCACCATGCAGCGGCTGGGGGTCGAGGATGCGCTCATTGTTCTCAATGGTCAGACGGTTCGTAACGAATCGGGCATGCGGCTGCTGGCGCACGCGAGCTGGAATCTGGCAGGCATTGACGAGCGCTACGGGGCATTTGTGAAAATGTTCAGGCCACTCATGCGGTCGCTGCAATCGAATCCCCAGGTCGATGATAAAACAGCATTTCTCGCCAGGACGCTGCTGATCCAGGAGTACCGCAAGATATTGTTGCGCGATCCCATGTTGCCGGACGAGCTACTACCAGCGAACTGGCAAGGCGCGACGGCCTACCAACTTTGCAGAAACCTGTACCGGGAGTTGTATATGCCCGCCGATCAGTACCTGACGGAAACAATGGAAACGGCCGACGGGCCACTGCCACCGCCATCGTCAGCTTTCCTCGCACGATTCGGTGGATTGGATAAGCCGCAACTAAGGAAAATTAGTAATGGATGAACTGGAACTCGCGCGCCTTTGTGCGGACACGATGTGGAAAGACGACAAAGCGTCTCAGGCATTGGGCATGGAGATGGAGGTCACTGGTGTGGGCACGGCAAGCGTCCGCATGACTATTCGGGACGATATGGTGAATGGACTGGACGTTTGCCATGGCGGCCTGGTCTTCGCATTAGCGGATTCTGCGTTTGCATTTGCCTGCAATGCCTACAATGTGCAGACCTTTGCGGCATCCTGCCAGGTTGAGTTTCTGCGACCTGCGCTATTGGGTGATGCGCTGCATGCGACGGCCAGCGAAGATCATCGCGGCCGGCGGTCGGGATATTACACGGTGAAAATCCATAACCAGCGCAATGAGCTGGTGGCGTTGTTTCGCGGTCGTGCAGCCAATAACGGGAACCCCCTGTTAAACGCCTAAAGTGATACGGAAATATTGAAAAACGCAAAAATCCGTGACACATTAGCCTGCTGATACTGGAGTCATTGATGTACACACAAGGTCTTGATCAAGGCGGCAAGGAAAAGCGGGCGAGTGCGGACACGGCTGAGCAACTGGCCGCATTTCAGAAACGCATTGACGCGGAAGAGAAAATCGAAGCGAAAGACTGGATGCCCGAGGCATACCGGCGCACGCTGATCCGACAGATCTCGCAGCATGCACATTCCGAAGTCATCGGCATGCAGCCGGAAGGAAACTGGCTGACACGCGCGCCGTCTTTGAAGCGCAAAGCGATCCTGCTGGCGAAAGTCCAGGATGAAGGTGGACATGGCCTGTATCTGTACTCGGCTGCTGAGACATTGGGCGTGTCGCGTGATCAGATGGTCGCCGATCTGTTATCGGGCAAAGCCAAGTACTCGAGCATCTTCAATTACCCGACATTGAACTGGGCCGATATCGGCGCGATCGGCTGGCTGGTCGATGGCGCAGCAATCATGAACCAGATTCCGTTGTGCCGATGTTCCTACGGACCCTACGCCCGGGCCATGGTTCGAGTCTGCAAGGAAGAGAGTTTTCATCAACGGCAAGGTTACGAATTGTTGCTCACGCTATGTCGCGGCAGCGAAGAGCAAAAGGCAATGGCACAGGATGCACTGAATCGCTGGTGGTGGCCGTCATTGATGATGTTCGGCCCGAACGATTCCGAGTCGAAGCACTCGGCGCAATCCATGGCGTGGAAAATCAAACGATTCAGTAACGACGAGCTGCGGCAAAAATTTGTTGACGTTACTGTGCAGCAGGCTGAGTTCCTTGGCATCAGCGTTCCTGATCCCGATTTGAAGTTGGACGAAGGAACCGGGCACTACACGTTTGGTGAAATCGACTGGCAGGAATTTATCGAAGTCATTGCCGGTAACGGCCCGTGTAACAAACAGCGTATGGAGAAGCGGCAAAAAGCACATAGTGACGGTGAATGGGTCCGCGAGGCGGCGCAGGCGTATGCAAGCAAACAGGCAGCCCGCGCGGCAGCTTGAGGGGAATAAAGATGTCTAAACAGGAATGGCCACTCTACGAAGTATTCATACGCAGCAAGTCGGGGCTCAGTCACCGCCACGCCGGTAGCATCCACGCGACGGACGATCAGATGGCGTTGGACAATGCCCGCGACACCTATACACGGCGCTGCGAAGGCGTGAGTCTGTGGGTAGTTCGGTCGGACAGTATTGTCGCGTCGGACCCGGCCGAGACGGCTGCATTTTTTGAGCCGGCCGAAGACAAGATCTATCGTCATCCGACGTTTTATGAAATTCCCGATGGAGTTGAAAACCTGTGACTAAAGAACAGGCACTCATCGCTTACACATTGCGGCTTGCGGATAACGCGCTGATTCTGTCGCAGCGCATGATCGAGCTGGTTGCCGCCGAGCCTGAGCTGGAGGAAGAGCTTGCGAACGCAAACTTCGCGCTCGACTTCATCGGACAGGCGCGGATGTTTTATTCCTATACGGGTGAGCTTGAGGGACAGGGACGCAGCGAAGATGATTTCGCGTTCATGCGAGACGAGAATGAGTTTCGGAATCTGTTGTTGCTGGAATTACCTAATGGTCATTTCGGTGATGCGCTGGTGCGACAGTTCTTGTTCGAATCTTTCTACGTGCATTTACTGGATGCGCTAACGCGTTGCTCCGATAAGGGGCTGGCTGCAGTTGCCGCACGCGCAATTAAGGAAGTGAAATATCACTGCCGACACAGTTCGCAGTGGCTCATTCGCCTCGGTGACGGAACAGAGCTTAGCCACGAGCGTGTGCAGGCGTCACTGGATGATGCCTGGCGTTATACCGGTGAGATGTTCGCCGCAGATGACATTGATGCAGCCATTCAGGACAATTTCGACGGGCCAGACCTCGGCGCGATTCGTGAGCTGTGGATGCGCGACGTTGAAAAGACGGTAAGCGAAGCAAAGCTTCGTATGCCGGCTGACGAATGGATGGCAAGCGGTGGCAAGCAGGGTGAGCACAGCGAGCACCTCGGCTTCATGCTGGCTGAAATGCAATACCTGCAGCGCTCGTTCCCGGGTGAAACGTGGTAACGACTGCCCTCAAAGAAGCACAAGTCTACGAGTGGCTGGCCGATGTGCCAGACCCCGAGATCCCCGTCCTCAGTATCCTGGACCTCGGCATAGTCCGCGATGTCACGGTCGAAGATAAGGTGACAGTGACTTTAACTCCGACCTACTCAGGATGCCCGGCAACCGAGGCTATTGAGTCCAGCGTGCTGGCGGCGCTCAGTAGTCATGGAGTCGACGAAATAGCGATCCGGCGTGTTTTGTCGCCACCCTGGACGACAGACTGGATTACGGAAGACGGCCGCGAGAAGTTACGCAAATACGGCATCGCGCCACCAAGCCAGAGCCTGGAAATCGCCTGCCCACAATGCGAATCCCTGAACACAGAACGCGTCAGTGAATTCGGTTCGACAGCCTGCAAGGCATCGTGGCGTTGCTGCGATTGCCTGGAACCCTTCGAATACTTTAAGTGCCTATGAAACAATTTCACCCACTAGTCGTCACTGCAAAGCATCAGGAAACGCGCGATTCGATACGCATCGCTCTCGATGTGCCTGAAGACCTGCGTGATGAATACGCTTTTCATGCCGGTCAACATTTGCCCGTTCAGATTGAACGCGACGGCAAGAAAGTACGCCGTACCTACAGCATTTGCTCGGAGCAGGGCGAATGGCCTCTGCAGATTGGTGTACGTATCCAACCCGGTGGCCAGTTTTCCGAATTTGCGGCGAATGAGCTCAACGTCGGTGACACGCTGGACGTAAAGTCGCCAAATGGGCAATTTCATGCGCTGCTGGATGCGAGCAACGCGAAACAATACATCGGTTTTGCGGCAGGCAGCGGAATCACGCCAATACTGTCAATTATCGCCTCAATACTGCGAGAAGAACCCGGCAGTCGCTTCGCATTGTTCTATGGCAATAGAACGCAAGGTACGACGATGTTCATCGATGATCTCTATGCGTTGAAAAACCGTTATCCGGAACGCTTGCAACTGCATTTCCTGTTCAGCCAGGAGGAGCAGGAATTTGAGGTTGCCGCCGGACGCCTCGACGACGCCAAGGTACGTGAGCTGGTCGAACTTTTCTGCAGTGGCTCACAGCCCGACGAAGCATTCATCTGCGGCCCCGATACCATGATAGATACGGTGACACTGACCTTAACTAATCTCGGTATCCCCACGGAAAACGTACGCGCCGAACGCTTCGGAGCGCGTCGCAAAGGGGCTGGAGACAAGGTCACTGGCACTCTGTCCTCTGATGACAAGGCCAGGGTGACCGTCATCATGGACGGCCACAAGAAGACCTTCGAAATGCCAAGGGCCGGGACCAATATCGTGGATGCGGCCGCGGAGCAGGGTGTCGACCTGCCGTACTCGTGCAAGGGTGGCGTTTGTGCGACCTGCAGGACGCATGTGCAAGAGGGTGAAGTCGAGATGGCGACCAATTATGGGCTGGAGCCCTGGGAAGTCGAAAAGGGCTTTGTACTGGCCTGTCAGTGCACTCCGGTCAGCGATGAGGTCCTGCTGGACTACGATAAGACCTGATTTCGATTGGCGCGATTTCAAAACTGCCGTGCGGGCTATCGGCGTAAAATTGACCAATATGTATGCCCTGTCTGGGCGAAGCACCACACTGGCGCCGGAGGGCGTATGACTGATTCCAACACTTCTGCGGCTGATAACCTGCCAGCACGCAAGAGTTCCTACGATTACGAAGACCTGTGTGCCGGCGCACGCGGCGATTTATTTGGCATGGCAAACGGCAAGTTGCCCGCGCCGCCGATGCTCATGACCGACCGAATTGCCCTGATTACTGATGATTCAGGCAAATACGGTAAGGGTGAGATTCGCGCGGAATTCGACATCAAACCTGACCTCTGGTTCTTCGATTGCCATTTCGAAGGCGATCCTGTGATGCCGGGTTGCCTGGGGCTTGATGCACTCTGGCAGTTGGTCGGATTTCACCTCGTTTGGGGTGGTCACCAGGGCAAGGGCCGGGCACTCGGAGTTGGCAAGGTGAAATTCACCGGCCAGATTTTGCCAACGTCGAAGCTCGTTACATTCCAGATCGATATGAAACGCATTATCTCGCGCAAGCTCGTTCTCGCCATGGCTGACGGAACCGTTTCCGTGGACGGCCGCGAGATCTACACAGCCGAAGACCTCAAGGTCGGGTTGTTTACTTCCACCGATAATTTCTAGGATCGACTCATGCGTCGCGTCGTTATTACTGGCCTTGGTGCCGTTTCCTGCTTAGGTAACTCAAAAGCAGACATCACAGAATCCCTGCGTCTCGGGCGCTCCGGCATCGTAGCCAACGAGGAATTCAAGGAAATGGGTTTGCGCAGCCAGGTCTCTGGCAGTGTCAATATCGACACCAAGGAACACATCGACCGGAAAGTGCTGCGTTTCATGGGCGATTCGGCCGCTTATGCCTACATCGCCATGCAACAGGCCATCGAAGACTCGGGACTGGAAGAGAGCGATATTTCGAATATACGCACCGGCATTATTGCCGCGTCAGGCGGCGCATCAAGCGCAAACATCGTCAAGAGCGCCGATATTCTGCGTGCACGTGGTGTCCGCAAGATCGGGCCGTATATGGTGCCGCGCACCATGGGCAGCTCTGTTTCGGCCTGCCTGGCAACGCCGTTCAAGATCAAGGGCGTGAACTATTCGCTGACATCGGCGTGCGCCACCAGCGCACATTGTATCGGCGCAGCGGCGGAGCAAATTCAGCTCGGCAAACAGGACATCGTGTTTGCCGGCGGTGGTGAAGAAGAGCATTGGTCACTGGCCTGTCTATTCGATGCCATGGGCGCGCTGTCATCCAAGTACAACGACGACCCTGCGACGGCATCACGTCCTTACGACGTGACGCGCGACGGTTTTGTCATCGGCTCAGGATCTGGAATGCTTGTCGTGGAAGAGCTCGAACACGCGAAAGCTCGCGGTGCGAAAATCTACGGAGAGCTGGTTGGCTATGGCGCGAACTCGGATGGCAGTGACATGGTTGCACCGTCGGGAGAGGGTGCTGTGCGCTGCATGGAACTGGCACGCTCAACCGTCGAAGGCCCGATCGATTACATCAACACGCACGGCACCAGCACACCAGTTGGTGATGTGAAAGAAGTTGAGGCTATGTCGGCCCTGTTCGGCGAGAACATGCCGAGATTTGGCTCATCAAAATCAATGTGTGGTCACTCGCTGGGTGCGACCGGTGTGCAGGAGGCTATTCACTGCCTGCTGATGCTGCAGGACGATTTCATCGCCCCATCTATCAACGTCAACGACCCCGACCCGACGGTTGAGGGTAAGCCATTGGTCACCGCGCTGATTGAGAATGCTGGCTTGAAAACCGTCATGTCCAACAGCTTCGGCTTCGGCGGCACCAACGGCACGCTGGTATTCCAGAAACGTTAGAGTTTAAGAAAACACAATAGTCGGCCATAATCGGTCGCTATGACTATTGAAACTCTTAGCGAAACCGGCTGCTTCGGCGGCAACATCGGCTTTTACCGGCATGCGTCTGCAGTCAACAACTGCGACATGCAATTCTCTGTCTTCGTGCCGCCGCAGGCCGCGACTGCCAAGGTCCCCGTTCTGACCTTTCTTTCGGGGCTTACCTGTACCGAAGAAAACTTCATGGTGAAAAGCGGTGCGCAGCGGATTGCCGCTGAACTCGGCCTTATGCTTGTTTCTCCGGATACCAGCCCACGAGGCGAGGGCGTACCGGACGATCCTGATGACGATTATGACTTCGGGCTCGGAGCAGGTTTCTACGTTAATTCAACCGCCGCACCCTGGTCAAAGCATTATCAAATGTACGACTACGTGACGGACGAGCTGCAGAAAGTCATCTTCGATAATTTCCCGGGCGACGCCGCTCGCCACGGCCTGACGGGGCATTCGATGGGTGGTCACGGCGCGTTGACCATCGGCCTCAGGAATCCGGACTTGTTCAAGTCCCTGTCCGCATTCGCACCGATCTGCACAACCCTGCACAGTCCCTGGGGCAAGAAGGCCCTGGGTTATTATCTGGGTGACGATACATCGACGTGGGCAAATTACGACTCCTGTGAGGTTGCTCGCAACGTTGCCGATGCCAATGCCTATGACAAGATTCTCGTCGACCAGGGTGCCGACGACCCATGGCTGGTCGAACAACTGAAACCCGAACTGCTACAGGCTGCCTGCGAGGAAAGTGGTATTCCGCTCGAGCTCCGGATTCATGAAGGCTACGATCATGGCTACTACTTCATCTCCACATTCATTGAAGAACACTTAAGATTTCACGCCGATCAGCTCAATCGCTAGGTCTGCCGCCAACGATGGATAACCTGCTTTTACTCGGTGCCGCGATGCTAGCGACGGGATGCGTTGCTGGTGTCATGGCCGGTTTGTTCGGCATTGGCGGTGGCATCGTTATCGTACCGGTCCTCGAATTTACCCTGGGTTTTCTCGGAGTTGATCCCGCTATTCGCATGCACGTCGCGGTTGCCACATCATTGGCGACCATTATTCCAACGTCAATTGCATCGGCTCGCGCGCACCACCAACGTCAGGCAGTTGATCTGGGCATTGTTAAGCGTTGGGCGTTCTTCGTATTAGTCGGTGCGTTGGCTGGTGCGTGGATCGCAGCACAGGTGCACAGCCGGATACTGGCAATGGTGTTCGCCTCGCTCGCATTGCTGATAGCACTAAAAATGTTGTTGCTGCCGAAGAGTCGCAATCTGACCAATGACGTGCCGCACGGAGCACTGGTGTCGGTGATCCCGACGGCAATCGGTTGTCTGTCGAGTATGATGGGCATCGGCGGTGGTACGTTTTCGGTGATGACGCTGACCTTGTTCAACCAGCCCATACATCGCGCCGTGGGCACGGCCGCGTTATTGGGGCTGGTTATCAGCCTGCCGGGTACTATCGGATTTATTGTTACCGGCTGGAGCGATGTTCGTGTCCCGCCAGGAAGTCTCGGTTATGTCAGTTTGATTGGTTTTGCACTGATCGCTCCGGCAACGGTAATGACAGCGCCCATTGGTGCGAAAATAGCGCATTCATTTTCCGAGAGAAAACTCAGCATGTTGTTCGGCGCATTCCTGGTACTTGCCGCCGCACGTTTGTTTTACAGGGCTTTTGTATGAATCGATCCAGCCTCCTTTTTTTGACCGCTTTTCTAATGACTGCCTGCGGTCCGAAGGAGCTTGAGCCGGATACCACATTTGAGTGTTCGAATTGCGAAGACTGGAACAGGCCACAGGAGCCATTCCGCCTGTATGGCAATACCTGGTATGTAGGCACGGCTGGGCTCTCGTCGATTCTCATCGAAACAGAGAGTGGCCTGATTCTTGTAGATGGCGCATTGCCGCAATCGGCAGCAATGATAGATGCCAACATCAGAAGCGCGGGCTTCGACCCACTGCAGATATCAACGATTATGGTGTCGCACCCACACTTCGATCACGCTGGCGGCGTTGCCGCACTGCAACGTCTGACTGGTGCGACCGTTTACACGAGTGTCGAGGGTGCGAAAGCATTGCAAAGCGGAAAACTGCAGAGCGATGACCCGCAGTACGGACACGGGCCAGAGAACACCAGTTTCGCAGCGATTAATAATGTTGTCGTACTCGCGGATCGCGAATCCGTGACCATCGACGGTGTCGATGTTACGGCTGTGTATACGCCCGGGCATACGCCCGGCAGCGTTAGCTGGTACTGGGAGTCCTGTGCACTCGGCACCTGTTACGACGTCGTTTATGCCGATAGTCTCACTGCGGTTTCTGCAAAGGGGTATCGCTTCAGCGCAGGACCGGCCGCCAATCAGCTAATTGAAAGTGCCGGTGCAATTTCCGAACTCGATTGCGACATTCTGTT
>CAYWBZ010000059.1:0-12811 GCA_964456535.1 uncultured Woeseiaceae bacterium
CCTTCGATCTGGATAGCGGCGAAAAACTCTGGGTCAGTCAGCAAACGGCTAACGATGCATGGAATATGGCTTGCCTCATCGAGGGCGTTGAAGATCATTCCAATTGCCCGGTGGAGAATGGGCCCGATTATGATTTCGGCGCGTCGGTGATACTGGTGTCACTTGATGATGAGCGCGACGTTGTTGTTGGCGGGCAGAAGTCCGGAAGCGCAATGGGCATCGATCCTGATTCAGGCGAAACGCTGTGGAGTTCCAAGCTCGGCCGAGGTGGAGTGCAAGGTGGTGTTCATTTCGGCATGGCCAGCGATGGCCGTCGTGTGTACGTGCCCATCAATGACATGTATTACGTGGTGGACGACCTTTTGTACGGTGAGGATGACCCACCGAGACCCGGCCTCTACGCCGTCAATGCCGAAAACGGCGAACCTGACTGGTTTGCAGCAGCGCCCGATACTTGCGGTGACCTGCAAAACTGTGATCCGGGCATTTCGCAAGCAATTGCCGCTATTCCGGGAGCTGTCATTGCAGGCTATCTGGACGGTCACCTGAGAATTCATGCGGCGGACACTGGCGAAATACTGTGGGACCTCGATACCGTGCAGAACTTCGAGACTGTTTCCGGCGAGGTCGCGCGTGGTGGCTCGTTCAGCGGTGGCGGCGCTGCAATCGCGGACGGTATGATTTATATCAATTCCGGTTACGGCATGTACAACCACATGCCGGGCAATGTGCTGCTGGCGATCGGTGTTGCGGACCCGACACCGTGACGGGCGTCGCGACATTATTTCAGACTCAGTTCCTCGTTAATCTGGTCTTGCAGTCGGAATTTCTGAATCTTCGTTGATGAGATCGGCCACTCCGTTACGTAGCGCACGTAACGTGGGATTTTAAAGCCCGCTATTTTGCCCTTGCAGAACTTGATCAGTTCTTCCTCGCTCGCTTCGGTGCCAGCTTCGAGTTCAATGAAAGCGGCTGCGACTTCGGTCAATCTGCGATCCGGTACGGGAACCACCTGAGCCAACTTGACGGCCGCATGTTGTTGCAGACAGTTTTCAATTTCCACCGCAGCAACGTTTTCGCCGCCAACCTTCAACATGTCTCTTAGACGGCCGTGGAACATCAACTGGCCATCTTCGTCAATTGAGATCAGATCGCCCGAATGGAACCAGCCGTTTTCATCGAGCGCCTCGGCCGTCTTTTCGGGCGATTTGTAATAGCGGGTAAATGTGCTGTAGCCGCGGATCCAGGCTTCGCCTTTTTCGCCGGTGGCTGCCTCGACGCCGGTTTCGGCATCGATGGCTTTCACTTCCATGCCAGACAAGGGCGTGCCCAGTCGCGTGAAACGTTGTTGCTCGCTTGCATCGAGTCGACTGGTGGTGACCGTGCCGGCGGTCTCGGTCATGCCGAAGGTGCCAACAAATACCGCATTGGGTAAGGCTTTCTTCATCTTCTCGCCGATCTCTGGCGGTTGCACCGCGAAATTGGCGTTCATCAGTTTGACCCGACTCAGATCGGTTTTTTCAAAGTCCGGATGGTCAACCAAATCTGCCATGATGGTCCAGAAACAAGGATAAGTTGCCGTAACCTTCTCTTCCTCCATCATTTTCAGTGCTTCACCGGCTTGAAAATATTGTGTGGTGACGTAAGTGCCGGCCTGACTGAATATCGCGGCCAGCGGCAGGATGGCCGCAATATGGAACATCGGCAGGGGAGACCAGAAGCTGTCTTCATTACCGAGTTCATAGCGCTCCGCCAAAGCGATGCTGTTTCGAACGATCGCTTCATGCGAAATCATGCAGCCTTTCGGATTGGCCGTGGTACCGGATGTATAGAGAATTAATGCAGTACTTCCCAGTCTTGTCTGCAGTCGTTTCAAGTGCAGTGAATCGAGATTATCCGTGTCGGCGAGTGCTTCAAACTCAGCGTGCCCGATCATTCCGCCGCCAGTTGATTTGCCCAGTAAGACAATGCTTCGAAGCATCGGTGCTGCTTCAAGTTGCAGCGATCCGGCGTCCGCTGTGGCCAATGCAGGAATCGCCACGTGCAACCGCTCTACGAAGTTGACGGCATCGGCGATTTCATCAGTTGTCAGCAAAACGCGCAAGTCGGCATTCTCTATCACGTACGCCAGCTCCGGTGGCTGGTACCGCGCATTGACCGGTACCGTAACGGCGCCGAGCATCGAGCAGGCAAACATCGTGATAACGAAGTCCATGCCGGTCGGCATCAACAGCCCGACGTGATCGCCCGGCCCAACCCCTAAAGCATGCAGACTGAGTGCACGGTGGATCGCCTGATCGCGTAGTTCGGCGTACGTTATTCGCTGATCTGGCAGGATGATCGCCATGCGATCCGGCTGGCGGTCAGCTGCTGTCAAAAGAAGATCGCCGAGAGTCGTGCTTGTTACTCTGCTCGAAGCAATTTCCGAAGTCATGGGGTATTCCTCGTTAGTTCAGCGGATCCAGGAATTCGCGTTCGTAAGTGCCATCGATGCAGTCGATCAGATCCGCTGCCAGTTCGTTGAAGTGAGGCGTGTTGCGATGCGCCTCTTCAGCTTCCTCGGATGTGAACTGTTCATAAACTGCATAACCGAGCGGCTCGTCCCGAAGTTTGAAGAATTCGTAATTGACGGTTTCGGGCTCCAGTTCACGCACCTTTTCGGTTAGGGTATTTGCTAGGCGAACAAAATCGTCGACCTTGTCTTCCTTGACTTTCATTCTCGCCAGAAAAGTCATCATAATTTTTTCTCCGGTTCAGTTTTTGATGGGGACAAGTCTTGAATAACATTCAATACGCTTAATTTTAGCAAACACTTCGAACATTCGCAGGTTTCAAGGCGCGGCTTTCGCATTGCTTGAGTCTTCCAAGTAAGCCGCGTTTTGAAAGATATTCAAAAACATGACCTTCGATGATATACTAATCCGAAGCATCAGAGTGTATCTGCAATGCTTATTTTTCGTTTGCCGTGGCGACCCGGAAACAGTGCATTGACGGATATTTATGGATCACCAGCTCCTTGATCGTATTGATGCCGGCCCGGACCAGGAACGGCCGATCGACCGACCGCCTGAAGGATTCCAGAGCCTGCCCCGTATTCCGGCGGGCCGCTACACTGACCCGGATTTTCTGGCATTAGAAAAAGAGCGCTTATGGGATCGCTCCTGGTTATACGCGTGTCATTCGGAGCAATTGCCTGCACAGGGCAGCTTCATAAGCTGGGAAAAAAGCGGAGTGCCGATCGTCATTGTGCGTGGTCAGGATGACCAGGTCAGGGCTTTCTACAATACCTGTCAGCATCGCGGTGGTCCGTTGGTCAAGGATGCAGCGGGCACATTGGACAGTGGTTTCGTTTGTGCTTTTCATGGCTGGAAATACGATTTGAAAGGCAGACTGGTCGGCGTGCGAGACCGTAGCGATTTCGGCGTTTTGGATTTCGATTGTCACGGATTGAACGAAATTCGATGTGAACGATTCGGCAACTGGATTTTCATCAACGAAGACCCGCAGGCTGAATCACTGCTGAGTTACCTGACGCCAATCACAGACCACTGGCGGCAATTCGAACCGCACGCCACCCGCTATATAGCCAGCAGTAGTTACGTGGTCGAATGTAATTGCAAAATGATGCTCGAGGCTTTCTTGGAGGTCTATCATTTACGCAACGTGCACGGCGCTACGGTCGATCGCTTCCTGAACTATCGGGCCAGTCGTCACACGCTATGGCCAAAAGGGCATTCCCTGATGCTAACGCCAAACCGTGATGAAGAGTGGGTCGACCCGGGGACGAAAGGCATGCCGGAGTTTCCCGGTGTCAGTGAACTGCCTGGCAAGGTTAACGTGTCATACAATATTTTCCCGAATCTAATTGCCCCGCTTGCGCCCACAGGTATTCCATTCCTGTTGTTCTGGCCGCTGGATGACGCATCAATGCAAGTGGACTGCCACTGGTTCTCTCCAGACTGGGGCGAGGGTGAAAGGCATGATCTTTGGGAGACACGAATGCGAAATTTCGAACGTATCCTCGAGGAAGATCTTGAGCTTGCGCCCTACCTGCAAAAGTCGGTCGCATCGAGAGGGTTTGCTGGTGGTCAGCTGAGTTTTCAAGAGCGCCGGATTTACCATTGGCATGAGGAACTGGATCGCCGAATCGGGTCGGGACAAGTTCCTGAAGCATTGCGCGTCGAACCCCGCATGCAAGACTTTATTGAGCTCCCGGTCTGATAGCTGTGGAGAACTGGCTGCACATGACACAATGAAAAGGAGAATAGGGCTATGAGTAATACGATATTGCCTCGTGTACCTCGCGAGGAAATGACAGATGCTGCCAGAGGGGCGTTCGATGCGCTGCACGCACTATCGGGCGACGCTACATTTGTGGAGGTTTTCGCAAGCGCTCCGGAACTTCTGGAATTTGCGATGGGGGATTTCTATCAAAAGCTATTTTTTGACGGTCGGGTAGATGAGCGCTATATGCAACTGGCGCGACTTCGGCTCAGCATGAATCATGGCTGCAGGACCTGTAACCTGCAGAACGTAAAAGGCGTGGCTGGCTTTGGCTATTCCGAGGATCAAATCGATGACATGTGGTCCGGAGACTACAGCTCATTTAGTGAAGACGAACAGGCGGTCATGGAGCTGGCTGACGAGATTGCTCTGAATAATCGCGAGGGTGTGTATTCGCCCGAGCTACACGAAAAATTGTTGCGGCACTTCAGCGTTGAAGAGATTCTGAATATCTCTCTTTGCCTCGGCGTCATTGTCGGTCTCGTCAAGTTGTCGTTTACGCTGGGTCTGGTACAGAAAGAAGGCTATTGCGAATTCGGCAAAACTGCAGCGGCTTAAACGGAGTGAGACAGTAATGGTTAAGAATGTCGTTGAGAGCTGGCAAATCGATCCGCAGGCGGGACCGGATAACCTGGAAGCAAAGCAGCCGTTCATTGATAACGGGCTGGAGGTCATGGACCCTGCGCGCTACTACAGCAAGGAATTCATGGAGCTCGAGTGGCAACGCTTGTGGACCCGAACCTGGCTGATCGCGGGAATAGAAACGGATATTCCGGAGGCGGGCGATTTCACTGTATTTCGTGTCAGGCATGAAAGCATCATCGTAGTGCGGCAAAAGGATGGCTCTGTAAAAGCCATGTTTAACGCCTGTGCTCACCGTGGCAACCAGATAACACAAGATGACCGCGGCACGGTCGATCAATTTACCTGTTCTTTCCACTCTTGGCGTTACGGTCTGGACGGACGATGCACCTGGTTGACCGATGGCAAGACATTCAACTCGAAACTCCTAAAGCAAAAACCCAGACTCAAATCGGTGCACTGCGAGACCTACGCCGGACTGATATTCATTAACCTTGATGAAAATCCGCCGCCGCTGAAAGAGCGCATCGGTTTGCCCGAGGGCTATCTGGAAACCTACCAGCTCGACAAAATGCATTGTGTGCGCCACGTCGTCAGCGAATGGGCTGCGAACTGGAAATCCGGTGTCGATGCATTTTATGAAACCTATCATCTGCATGTCGTGCACCCGGAGACACAAGATGTGATGGATGACATGGGTGTTCAGGTCGATGTCTATCCGCACGGTTGCAGCCGGATGTTGGTACCCATCGGAGTTAAGACCAAGCGGCAGTCAGATCAGGAGTCGATGAATCCCAGTCTGCAATATATGTTGAGCGAAGCGAATATCGACCCTGACAAATTTGACGGCACGGCAGAAGACGTTCGTCCTGCGATTCAGCAAGCGAAGCGTGAGCGTTCTGATCGACTGGATCTTGGCTATGAGCGATTTACGGACGGTCAGCTCACCGACAGCTGGGCAACGGGGATTTTTCCGAATGTGCAGATCGGTTTGCACCCGGAAGGTGCGTTCCTGATGCGATTTATGCCGCATCCAAGCGATCCGGAAAAGTTCTTCTATGACACGATGACCTTGGTCAGATCGGTTGACGACCCGGACTATTCGGTGCCCGGCTGGATGGGCCTGCCCGAAGGGACGGACACCAGCGGCAAAACACGGCCCAATATCGAGTATGTGCCAATCGGCGAAGCGCCGAATCTCGGCCAGGTGCTGGACCAGGATTCCGAACTGTTGCCTGTCGTGCAACGCGGTATTCGATCGAAAGGCTTCGACGGCGCAATCTGGGGCGAACAAGAGCAGCGACTCAGGCACTTTCATGTCGAACTGAATCGATACATAGACGGCGAAAAGTAGTCCGACGAACAGCAATTTATTGAGGAACCTTTCAGGGAGCAAATAACAAATCAGTGCGAAAAAGAGCCCAACTATTCTATTTATTCGGCCTACTGGCACTAACAGGCGCTGTGTATACTCTGGGCATTGCCCTGGATTGGTACGGGGAATCTGAGGACGCCGGCCAGATACAGGCACCGGCGCTTCCGCCGCTCATTAGAGAAGCTGCGGTCGCTGCGCAACGACAGGAGTCGGATAAGCCCAACCGCCCTGAGGCCAGCCAGATCCTGTTTGGTGATCTGCACGTGCACACCACTTTTTCATCCGATGCCTTTCGGATGAGTTTGCCGATGGTTCAAGGCGAAGGTGCGCATCCACCAGCCGATGCCTGCGACTTTGCACGGGTTTGTGCCTCTTTGGATTTTTGGGCGCTAACCGATCATGCGGAGAGCCTGACAAAGCAACAGTGGAACCGCTCAATCGAAAGTGTGCAACAGTGCAACGCCGTTTCCGGGCCAGGTGATAATCCTGACATGCTGACATTCATGGGCTTTGAATGGACACAGGCAGGGTCCACGCCCGAAACGCACTACGGACACAAGAATGTAATCTTCAAGTACGACGAGCGAGACCAGTTGCCGACGCGCCCGATCTCATCGGATTTTCGGGCAGCCTTCGGCAGTATTCCGCTCAAGCTGCGTCTGTTGCCGCCGCTGAGAGAGCTTCCCGATCGGCAACGTTATTATGATTTCAATCATCTCGTTCAGTCACTCGGTGACCAGCCGATCTGTGCGGACGGTGAGGATACGACGACACTGCCAACGGATTGTGCCGAGATCGCGTCGACACCATCCGACCTGTTTCGCAAACTCGGAGAATGGGATCTGGATTCCATTGTCATTCCGCATGGCAATACCTGGGGAATTTACTCTCCCGCTGGAACGTCCTGGGACAAACAGCTGGTCGGCGATATGCACGATCCGGATCGGCAAATCCTGATGGAGATCTATTCTGGCCATGGCAGTTCTGAGGAGTACCGCGACTGGTCGGCCGTTGAGTACGAGAACGACTACTCGAAAGTCTGCCCACCTCCAAGAGGCGACTATTTGCCATCGTGCTGGCGGGCGGGCGAACTCGTACGCGAGCGGTGCGCGGCGAATGGAATTGACGAAACAGAATGTGATAGCCGAGCCGCGATCGCACGTGACCAATACCTTCAATATGGTCAACTGGGCTGGCATACGGTGCCAGGTACAACTCTGCCGGACTGGTTAGATGCCGGGCAGTGTCGTGACTGTTATCAGCCAGCCTTCAATTATCGACCTGGGGGTTCCGGACAGTACGCACTCGCGATTGGCAATTTCGACAGTTCCGGGGCACCGAAGCGATTGCGCTTCGGATTCATGGCTTCAAGCGATAACCACACGGGTCGACCCGGCACTGGCTACAAAGAGATTAATCGGCAATCGTTCGCCGACTGGTGGGGCTATCGCGACGCCGCATCGCGCGAGCTGTTTTCGACCGATCGCGGCGCGCCTGAGGCCAAGAGTGTTGAAGTCGATGCGTCGAAACTGGATGTATTCAATATTCTCGAACTGGAACGGCAGTCCAGCTATTTCCTGACCGGGGGTCTGGTGGCGGTCCATGCCAGAGGTCGAGATCGCGATGCCGTATGGAACGCGATGCAGCGCAAGGCCGTCTACGGAACATCGGGTCAACGAATGTTGTTGTGGTTCGAGCTTCTTAACGCTCCCAATAGCAATGGTCTTCCAATGGAAATGGGTGCTGAAATCGAGATGGCCGATAACCCGCGCTTCAGGGCGCGGGCGGTTGGATCCTTCGAACAACTGCCGGGGTGTCCGGATCACAGCGTGAGCGCGTTGAGTGAGGAACGGCTGGAGAGTCTTTGTCGCGGTGAATGCTATAACCCGTCGGCGACGCGAATCGGCATAAGCCGAATAGACGTTATCCGTATCCGACCGCAAATCGAAGCGGGTGAAGAGGTGTCGGCGCTGATTGAGGATCCGTGGAAGAGTTTCGCGTGCGACAGCTCGGATCGAAGCGGATGCAGTTTTGAATTCGAGGATCCAGACTACGCCGAAAATGGCAGGGATACGGTCTACTATGTGCGCGCACTGCAAACTCCCCAAGGGGTCATCAATGCAGGTGGCCTGCGCTGTGAGTTGGACGAACAGGGGGAATGTGCGCGAGTCGATGCTTGTTATGGAGATGATCGCACGGAGCCTTCGGACGATTGCCTGTCCGAGTCCGAAGCACGGGCATGGTCGTCGCCGATTTTTGTAGATTTCAACGCTAAGTAGTGAGAATAACTGCGTGACTGACCCTGATTCATGGCCGCGATTTCGCTTGCCGTTGTTGATCGCAGGCGCGGCCATTGGCTTGTTGCTTGCCGCGTTTGGGATGGTGGATAGCAGGCTTGGCGAAACGAGCGAGTTGCCGCCCGGAAATATCGCACGGGTAGGCGACACACTAATCAGCGTGAGCCGATACGCGGCAGTACTGGATGATCTGAGCTCGGATAAACGAAATCCCTTGACCGATGTGGATCGAGAATTCGCACTCGAACGCTTGATCGACGAAGAATTGCTTATCCAACGAGGTGTCGAACTCGGTCTTGCACAAAACGCTCCAGCCGTACGCAAGGCGATGGCGTCCGAAGTCATATCTCATGTCGTAACAGCTACGCGTGCTGCGCGTCCGGACGAGGCAACCCTGCGAGCGTTTTACGATTCTGTTTCGACGTATTTTTCGTCCACCGGCCGTGTCCGTCTGCTGTGGTGGAAACAGAATGTGCGGGGATCTGAAAACCGGGTCTCGGCAGAGCAGATCGAACATCAATTGCTGGGCGACGATCCGGCGACCTTGTTCGATCGTTATGGATTCGAACGGGTTGCGGAATTGCCCGATGTCCTGTTGCCCACCAAGAAATTGTTGGATTACATTGGTCCGGAGTTACTTGAGCATATCGGTTCTGTTCATCCCGGCCAGTTCACAAGCCCAATAGAAGATGACCAGGGGCTGCATATTTTTTTCCTTTCGGAACGAGTGCCAGAATCGACGCCGAGATTTGAAGCGGTCAGGGATGCGGTTGAACAGGAGTATCTGTATCGAGCAGGTGACATGGCATTGCGTGAGTACATCGATTGGCTGCGTTCACGGACCTCCGTGACGGTCAGTGATCCAGAGACAAAATGATCCGGGTTCGCGTACGGTCATTGTTTCTCAGCGTTTTCCTGGCGATTCTTTGTTTCTCATTCCAAAACGCCTGGGGCCACCAGCGCAGTGAGTCATTCAGTCGTTGGCAATACGAAGCTCAACGGCTTGGCGTGCTATTCACAGTGAGTGAAGCCGAAGCACAACGGTATTTTTCGCCGAACGGCAAGCGGTCCTTGCAAAGGAGTCTGGCCGCGTATCTCACCGATCGAGTCGGACCATCCGAAGAGTCCAGGTGCGAGCAAATCGAGGCGTTCAGTCCGACTAATGCCAACGCTGGATACTTGCAGTTTGTTGCTGCGTGGGCCTGCCCGCAGGGCCCATCAGCGATCGATGTTGGGTCATTCTTTGATCTGGAGGCTGAGCACAGCCACCTGATCAGTGTTGAAATCGAAGATAGCTTTTTTCAAAGTTTGCTGGATGTTGATCAACGAAGTTGGTCGATGCCGCATGCAAAGGCTCAGGCTGTGACATCGGAAAAAAGTGCATTTGCGCTTTTCTTGGTAGAGGGTATTCGGCATATTTTTGGAGGCTTGGACCACATCGTGTTTTTGCTCGCGCTGTTATTAGTGTGTTGGCGCGGCAGGGAGGTGGTCTGGGCCATCACTGGTTTTACCTTAGGTCACAGCTGCAGTCTCGCGTTGGCTGTACTTGGTATCGTCCAGCCGGAAATTCGTGCGATTGAAGCAGCTATTGGCCTGACAATCTTACTGGTGGTTGTTGAGCGAGCGTCGAACGCAATGGTGAGTCCTCGCCCCGTTGCCGCGATTACTGCAATCTTGTTGCTGGCACTCGTGGGTGTGATTCTAGTCGGTGGCAGTGAATGGCAACTCTTCTTGTTGTCTGGCATGGCTGTTTTTTCGTATTGCTATCTGACGCTGGCACATGAGCTCAATCAGTACGCCTTATTTCGCTTATCAATCACCGGATTGTTTGGCCTGATTCACGGCTTCGGCTTCGCGGGAGCATTCCTGGCTATCGACCTGCCGACGGACCGGCTGGCCCTGTCTTTGGCGGGTTTCAATATTGGTGTTGAAATTGGCCAACTCATTGTTCTGGCGATGCTGGCGTTGGCTTCTCAAGCCAGACGCGTCATGCCTGGGAAGGAACAGCTCATTAGCGAGACGTTAGCGGCAACGGTAGGCGGTCTGGGTTCTTTCTGGTTTGTCAGTCGTTTGTTCGGATCGTGAAATGAGGTCGGCGGAGGGCCCGGCATCTGGGGGAGATGCCGGACTACCTGCGCCGATCAATCAGTTCGTATCAAGATCTAATTACCGCCGAATTTCGCGCCTACCTCGAGACCGAAGTAACGTGGCGGGCCGTACGCTGACATGATCCAAATCGTTGCCACCGAGAGCGCACCGGTTCTATAGCGCTCGTCGGTGATATTGTTCATCAGTCCTCGAACATAGAACCGCTCGTCCGGATGTGTGTAGGTGACGCTAGCGTCAAACAGCGTTTTCTTCTGCAGCGAGGTATTGAATGCAGGATCAACATCCGAGTACGAGGAAATCGACTCATCTTCGTACGATGCCCTCGCTGAAATGCTCAAATCGCCACCGTTTGATAAAGGATAGGTGTAGCGTCCCTCAAGTACGGCCATCCACTCAGGTGCACGAGTAACCGGTTGGCCACTCAGATCCGTGTCGATAATTCCGTCGAAATCGGTATCTGCCTCAAACTTGTCGAACACCGCATCCATCCACGAAAAACTGGTCCGTACCAGGAATTCGTCAGTTACCGCCAAGGACCCTTCAAATTCGACTCCCTTGACGGTCATTTCTGCGGCATTAAAGAACAAAGTTTCCTGTCCGCCACCCGGGAAGGACACATTAAACGTTCTTTGCGCGTCGGTATATTCAACGTAGTACGAGTTTATGGCAATGCTCGCTCGTCCGTCTGCCAACGAAGACTTGATGCCAAACTCCAGCGAATCAGCAATTTCCGGCTCGGTCGGTTGTGCGGCCAGATCGGTGATCGGATTCAACTGTGTGCCGAGCTGATCGTTGTAGCCGCCACTCTTAAAGCCTCTCGAATATTGTGCAAAGCCCATGGTGTCGTCGCTAAAGTTATAGCTAAAATTCAGGCGATAAGTCGGCTCCGACCAGCTTTTGCTATTTCTAACAACACCCGTCGGGTATGTGTCGAAATCCACTGCGTTGATTGGCTGGCCGAGTTCTTCAAGCGTCGGTGCACCGTCGAGTGCAAATACATTAACGCGAGGCCGTCCGGCCCAGTCTTTGTTCTCGCGCGTATAGCGGACACCACCAGAAATACTTAAATTGTCAGTCGCCTGGTAACTGCCGTCGACGAATACAGCCGTTGCATCGGCGTCTTGGCTGTTACAAAGGATCAAAGGATTCGAGTTGAAGAACTCTGACGGTGTTCCAAGGAAGAAATTGTCCAGGAAGCCAACAGCCTGCAAGACGCAGAACTCTGTTTCATCTTTCTGGTAGAAACCGCCAACGACATAGTTGAACGCACCATCGCTATCTGAGACGAGTCGGAACTCGGCCTGTTGCGTCTTACGATCGTCGTCGCGTGTCGCATCGAATAACGACTGCGGCGCGGTTGTGCCGCCGTAACTGCTGGGCAGTCGAGATTCCTGGTCTCTTGAGCCCACATTGAAGAACAGAGTATGGCCGCCAAAGTCGTAGTCGCCGTTCACATAAATACCGTCAATATCGACACGGTGTCCTTGGGTTATATTGAGCCCGATATCATCCCGCAGCGTGCTACCGGCATTATCAATCGGATCGCCTGTTGCCGGGTGGAATCCCCACAACGTGGCAACGTAGCTTGCCGTCGATTCGTTTACGATCGGCGGAGAATCGCCTTTATCGCGAACAATTTCGTACTGGAATAACAGATTCAGGGCATCGGTCGGTGAGTACAAGAGTTTGGCTCGACCTGAGAAGACATCATCACCGCCCAGATCGCGGCCGTCTCCGCTACCTGAAGTTCCTGCAAATGCTGGATCAACCGGTACTGCTGGTATAGCGCCCAGCGGGCCATAGGTAGCCGTATTTTTGTAGTAGCCGTCAGACTTCAGGTACATGCCTGAGAAGCGGAATGCCAGATTGTCATTGCCAACATTCAGCGCAACATTTCCTTTCGTCGTACCAAAGTCGCCGAAGTGTCCTCGGACATCCACGCTGTTCTCATTCAGAATCGGGCGCTTGGTTCGAACGTTTATGACACCACCGGTGGTATTCTTGCCAAACAGTGTGCCCTGAGGTCCACGCAGGACTTCGATCGCTTCAATGTCAAACATCTCCAGGTTGGAAGTCTGGATATGAGGAACCACGAAATCGTCGAGGGTTACACCAACGGGGGATTCCTTGTAAAGAATAATGGTGGTTTCAGAAACGCCGCGCA
>CAYWBZ010000060.1:0-5833 GCA_964456535.1 uncultured Woeseiaceae bacterium
TGTTGCTACGCCTGTCTAACATAAGCCCCTCCCTCAGGTGTTATAGTCGAGTATAACACCTCGTCAAAGGCACGCAAGTCGATCTGATTATGGCCGTATCTGTGCCGTTTGTGCCGGCGTCGCGTTTATCTCACGCATCGTCGCCATATCCGTGACAATTTTTGCCGCCTGGTCAAGTTGTACGTCAGGCCTGTCTTCGTCATCGATGTCATCAAGGCTTTCGAGCGGTTCGAGGTGCAATGCCTGGCGCCTTAAGTTTTCATCCTTCAGCGCATCAGCAAGTTCGCGCTCACGTGTTTCACGACGTGTGTCGATATTCAGCGATAAGGTTTTCTGGTCACGAATTCGCTTGCCGGCCTGAATTCGTTCCATTTGATACTGGAAGTTAGGGTCGTCCCTGGATCGCGCGACGTGATTCGCCGTCAATGACTCGATGGTAATGTCGAGCGGCGTGCCGGCGTCGAAACGTGTGGTATCGACGGTATCCCAGGGCAGGGCGTTCTCACGGGCGCTTTCGCCGACTATCTCGGTGTCGATGCTCGACGGCAGCTCGATATCCGGGTGCACGCCACGGTGCTGGGTGCTTTCTCCCGTTACCCGGTAGTACTTGCCGATGGTTAAAGTCAGCTGTCCAAATCCTTTCTCGTGCTCACTGCGGAAGTACTGATCCAGTGAGTAGAGATTTTGTACGGTACCTTTGCCGAACGTCTGCTGTCCAACGATGACTCCACGTGCGTAATCCTGAATCGCCCCTGCAAAAATTTCGGATGCCGAGGCGCTGAAGCGATCGACGAGAACAACCAGTGGTCCGTTGTAGGCTACGCGAGCAACAGGATCCGGGTCGTCCAGGCGCTGTGGTGGACTGCGGCTGACGTCGACGGAGTTTCGCAACTGGACGATCGGGCCATTGTCGATGAACAAACCAGAGAGCGCCGTCGCCTCGGTCAGGTGACCGCCGCCATTGCCGCGCATGTCGATGACCAAACCGTCAATGCCTTCTTTCTCAAGTTCGCCGACGAGTCGCTTAACATCCTTGGTGACGCTGGTGAAATTGGTGTCACCGTTCGTCAAGGCGCGGTAATCACGGTAAAAGCCGGGAACTTCTATCACACCAATCGACCATTCACGGCCCTCGCGTGGCACTTTTACTATGTCGCTCTTGGCGGCTTGTTCTTCGAGCTTAACGGCTCCGCGAGTTAGTTGAATAATCTCTTTTGGGTTGCCCGGTACGGAGTTTGCCGGGATGACTTGCAGGCGGACAACGGATTGTTTCGGTCCGCGAATAAGGTCTACCACGTCGTCCAGTCGCCAGCCGATAACATCAACGAAGTCGCCCTCGGCGCCCTGAGCAACGGCAGTAATTCGGTCGTCCCGCTTCAAGGTGCCATCGAAATCGGCCGGGCCACCGCGAATGATATTCACGATGCGAACGAAATCATCTTCTGTTTGCAGGGTTGCGCCAATACCGACATACGACAAACTCATTGCGATTCGATACTCGTCGGCGTTGCGTGGCGATAGATAGCTGGAATGCGGATCAACAGCGTGCGCGAACGTGTTCATGAAGCGCTCAAATACGTCGTCGTTGTTGACCTGATCAAGGCGCTTTATGAATCCTTTGTAACGTTTAGTCAGTACATCATGAATCTTGTCCCAGGGCTCGTCCTCAAGCGCCAGTGACAGTGCGTCATTGACGACTCGCTTACGCCATATTTTGTCCAGCACCTGCGAGTCTGCGGCCCATGGATCATCAGTACGATCAAACTGGAATTCGAGATCTGTTGAATAGTCTGGTTCTGTTTCGAGTTGCGCCAGTGCGAAATCCAGTCGCTCGCGTACGCGAGTCTGATAGACCTCGAACATCTCATAGACGGGATCAAGGGGTTTGCTCTTGACTATATCGTCAAGCTCGTAGCGATAACGCTCGAAATACTCGATGTCGGAAGCCAGCAAGTACATGCGGTTGCGATCAAGGTTTTCGATATAGAAGTCGAGTACCTTCGATGACAGCTCGTCATCAACCGACACCTGGTTGTAATGTGACTTCTGCACGAACTGCGCTACCAGTTCACCGATATTTTCATGTCGCGGTTCGGGATAAAGCAGAGTGGGGGAGAGAAACAGATTATTCTCAAGCGCCGATGTGTCGCCCTCGTTGTTACTCAGGGCCGGCAGCGACATCAGAGCGAGCAGTGCGATAGCAATGCTGCGGCTCAGGCGTTGTTCAAATATCGTCAAAATTTTCTCCACGTCAGTCATTACTGTTTTGCAATTCGTTCGGTTCGGCTAGGCTAGATGTCTGACGCCTTGTGATCAAGGGCATATTCGTCATAATTTCAGTAACATTACTGGTTATCTAGACCATTTTGGAAAGTATTGATGCGACCTCTTACCGCCGTTACCCTGATTGTCCTTGGATCCTGCTTCGCTATCATGGTCAGTCTTGCCGCTGTCATCATCGTCGTTTTGGTGCTCGGTGATGAATATCCTCGCCTGCAGCATGAATTTGATCCACTGCTCCGCAGCCTCGCCATCTTTGTTGGTATGACCATAATTGCGACGGCGAGTTTCTTCGCTTTGCTGAAAAATCACAGTGCGCGCTACTGGGCGCAAGCGGCAATGTGGGGCGGATTATTGCTCACCGGCTGGTATTACTGGCCCTGATCGTACCGGGATCAGCCGGAAAATGGCGATTTGACACTGCGTTTTCGACGTCGACGCATTCGAACCTGCAGTTCTTTACGTCGATTATCCAACCATCCCTCGCGGCTTACTTTGGCTGCGTGGCCCTGTTCTTGCAGCATTCGGCTCCGATACTCACAAAAATCACGATAGGCTTCGATTTCGTGTTTCAGCTCTCTGGCCACGAGTTCGATCATGATGGCGTCGTCCAGAAACCCCAGCCCTGGAATACTGTCCGGGATCAGATCTTCGGGTTCCGCGAAGTAGGCAAGGGCGTTGAGTACGCGAGCCGCCTCTTGATGCGGTAATCGCCACTCAATGTCCGAGAGCATGCGAATCATCAGTTTGAGGTTATGTAACCGATCAACGATAAATCCCGGTGCCGTCGATATTTCAGCGCTCGCCAGCAGTTCTTCGGCAGACGCAACGATATCCTCAGGCGGCAGGCGGGAGGCGGCGCGCCTGGCTTCCTCCATGATCAGCCGGAAGTGCTTCAGGTCGTTATCGTCAAGCTCGAATGAGATACGCAATGGCAAACTGATGCTCCATCAGGTCGGGCAGCGCAGATTATCATGAAGGTAATTGCGAAGGAATTTACTTGCGGAAGCGGTTGTTCCAGTTCTTGGAACGATCGAAGCCACCCGTATTGTAGGGATCAATGCCGGTTTCTTCGCCGGAGTCGACCAGAGAATCGTCCAGAATCTTCAGGGTTTCGTGTGTTCCGGTGTCTTCCCGGACGTATTTATTTCGGATAAGTACGTTCTTCCCGGGACCCGCATCCTCGATCTTACCGGTAAGCGGTACTTCTTCCTCGACAGATGCCTTGGCGGGACTTGGCGGTGCAGGCCGTTTAGGGCGCGGCGACACATGTGCGCCAGTCCGTCGAAAATCGTCCGGCGGAGATGGTTTTTCGCCGGAAAATCGAGCTTCCAGCCAGTCTTTGAGTCTCTCCATCATTATTCGGTGCCGTAAATGTCATCTGTAGGGCGAACGCAGTATCGCCAGCAAAGGCCATTTTACTAATAGTGGCGCCAGGAAATGGAATAACTTTCGATAAATGTGATGCAGGTCACATTCTGTTGAGGCAGAAGCAAAAACCAGGGTGGATGCGATTATCGACCGGAAATTCGCCAGGCGAAGACCATTAGCCGCAAGCATTGCCAGCCCAGATAAGGGGACAAGATCAGAAACCAGGCAACAATATCGCCACTTCGAACCTTGCCTGCCAGCGTTCCGAAGAAATCCCCATAGCCGACGCCAACATAGGTGCCGAAAACAGACTGTCCGACGAAATAGATCAGGATTGGCATGATGACCAGACCCAGAAAAAGTAGTCCGGTGAATAATGCGATTTCTTTGGTGGCAAGCTGCCTGATACCAGGGGGGGGTGTTGTGGTGTTCACTGAGGCCCTTCGGGAGCAATAGCGGTGATCGGGACCACTATCGTTGCTTACCTCAGGTAGGAGGTCAAGATGCCTTTGTAATTGAGGCCTCAGACGCTCGCGAGTGTCGTCGCCGGTAGATAAAGACTCCCAGGTGGATACACGCGGCTGAGAACAGCAGGTAGTGCGGCAGCACCCAGAACCACTCGCTGATATACAAGGTCGCGAAGAATGCAACGAATCCTGAAGTTAAATAGAAGTATGGGAGTACATCGTAGAGAAGCTTGGGAATCCAAATTTTCCTGTTAGCAAGCTTGCCCGTGCTGCGGGTGACTTGTTGGGTTTCCGACAGAGCTATCGGCTTCCGTGCAGCTTGGCTAATCATTGCCTGGTATCACATTCCGTGTAATTACAGGGAAGCCTAGACCATGACGGCAGAAAAGACCGTGAAAGTCCTCACAGTTCGATGGAGCACAGCACTAATCGCGCTTCTTGCGTTCCTCGTAGCGGAACCGGGCGTTGCCGATTGCCACAGTGTCACCATGGCAGAGAAAGTGTTCTGAAGTCTTTACCGAATTGACGTGAATGCCGTTCTTGCTGCCCCAGTCAATGATTCGGGTGGTCTCGCCCTCCGTTTGAATCACGGCATGTCGGCGGCTGACATATTCTGCTTTTAGCTGAATGTCATTGTCTTTAGTTCGTCCGATCGTCAAGCGGTCCTTGAACAGGGGGAACCGCAGCAACTGATCATTTACCGTGCCGATCAATACTCTGCTCATTCTGTCGGCGGGCAACCGCTGCTCGTGCGGTTCGTTGCTGAAACTGCGCTCCGACATACGGTCATCGATATCCTGAATGACTTCCTCAATCTCACCAATCGAATCAATCTTTTCTGATTTCTTCGCGAGCTCGGCAAGCAAAACGGTGATCGCCTCGCTCTTCGTCGTTAGCTTCTGATCATAACTATCTGCATTACGATGTAGCTTGCTAACTTCCTTTTGTAATTTTTCGATGCGTTCAGAAGATTGTTCCTCAGCATCGCCAAGCATTCGCTCAAGCTCATCTTTAAAGCTGCGTGCGTCGACGAGCTCGGATGCGAGCTCGTTGCTCAGCTGTTCCGATTCGACGACCGTGTCTTCTGCTGCGCCAAGATCAAATCGCAGTAATCGGATTTCATCATCGTGAAGACGTTGTATGTCATTCAGTTTGGCTTGCAGTTTCTCATGTGCCGCTTCAGAGAGTGTCAAACCATCGGAGAGCTGCGAGTTTTTCTGCAATGCTTCGTCGAGTCGTTGTGACAGGCTTTCGGCCTCGCGTTCGGCACGCGAATTCGACTCGATCAGGTCCTGAGATTGCTGCCGCAGCGAATCGGCATATTCTTCGGTGCGGCTCAATCGTTTTTGCAAGTCGCTTTGTGGCGGTTCTTCAGCCGGGTGTTCGTTATCACTAACATGCTGCGTCGACTCTGTTGCTGAGAGTTGCAGCTCTTCAATGCGTACTGATAATTGGCGGTAGTTATCTTCCCGCTGCCGAATTTCTGTCTTCAGCGCTTTTATTTTTTGATCGCGCTTCTTGAGCAGTCTTTCTTTTCGATTGACAGCTTCGCGGGACGATGACAACTCGCTGTTGAGTTGCTCGGCCTGTGCTTCCCGGGCGCCGATTTCGGTCTCGAGCCCTAACCATTTAGTGTGCAGTTGCTGGATGTCGTATTGTAGATGGCTAATGGTCTTCTTGCGGGAGCGCAGGTCGGACTGTAATTCTGAAACCGT
>CAYWBZ010000060.1:5933-12688 GCA_964456535.1 uncultured Woeseiaceae bacterium
GCGTTACGTCAAATTCCCTAGTCGCAGGAGACCGTTCGACCGGCAGCCCATTCCCGCATGACAGAAATCTTTTCACTGAGAACCACAGAAAGCGGTTTCGTTTGTTCGATCTCTATCTCAATATGTTCGCTGTTCAGCGCTTGCTTCTTCGCATACGCCGCATACAATGCGGCAACGACAGCCTGTTCGATTTCAGCACCGGAAAAACCCTCCATGGCCGCAGCGAGGCCGGCAATATCAAAATTGCCCAAAGGCTGGTCGCGACCCGAAAGATGTATAGCCAAAATCGAAGCCCTAATTTCCGGGGTCGGCAGGTCGACAAAGAAGATTTCGTCGAAGCGACCTTTACGAACCAGTTCGGGTGGCAAAGTACTAATGTCATTTGCTGTGGCAACGACGAATACGTGACTTTTCTTCTCGGCCATCCATGTCAGGAACGTCCCAAGGACTCGTTGGGTTGTCCCTGTTTCGCCACCCCGTCCGGCAATGCCTTTTTCGATTTCATCAATCCACAACACACAAGGCGACATGACATCGGCAGTATTCAGAGACTCGCGCAGCTTGCGCTCCGTTTCGCCGTGGTATTTGTCATAGATGGCACCGAAGTCGAGCCGCAGTAACGGCACGCCAAAAATCGCAGCGGTTGCCTTGGCGGCCAGGCTCTTGCCGCAGCCCTGAATACCCAACAACAGAATGCCTTTAGGCGGATCCAGGTGCGCTGCGCTTTCATCGCCGCGAAAGGCCGGACGGCGTTGTGCTAGCCAGGCTTTCAGCCGTGCCAGGCCGCCAACGTCACCGAACGTTGCCGTATCGTATTCAAACTGCAATGCGCCGCCACGATTCAAAAGTTCGTATTTGGCTTGCATGACCTGCGGTAAGTCGCTCTTTGTAATCGCACCGTCTACGTGGATGGCATTCCGTGCCAGTCGTCTTGTATCGGCATACGACAATCCTGCGAGATTACTGACCAGCAACTTATGTGCTTTCGGATCGATCTGAACCTTGCTGCCGGGATTATCACGAGCGTACTCATCAACCGTTTCCTGCACTAGGCGTGTCCGTTCCTGTTCGTTTGGTAGCGCAATGTCGAAGCGCGCACAAAACCCGTCAAGCTCCGTTGGAACCGTAACTTTGTGACTGACCAGAACGATTTGCCTTTCGACGTCCTGATATCTGATGCAGATGTCCTTAAGCAACCGCACGTGTACCGGGTCGTCGAGGAACGGATGGAAATCCAGCAGTACGTACAGGCCAGGCTTCGAGACTGCGCGAATATGTTTGAGGACGTCGGTGGGTTCAGAGTTTACGGATTGTGGCTCAAGCGATATATCCAGGCGTTGCAAACCATCTGTAATCGTCCAGCGAAACAATGGCATGTAGCTCGTGGTGGAGCGACGCATGGCAATTGCTTGCAGTAGCCCGAGTATCCGTGCCTCGTCCAGTGATTCGATAATTATGATCGGTGTGCGTGATCGCAATATCAACTCAAGGTCGTGATTTCCGTCCATTGAAATTCCAGGTCTCCGATGTTGGCTGACGCTACTGACAGCCGGGTAGGTTGTCGAGCTGCAGAGTATCGGATGGTCCTTGCAATATTTCTACCACGATATTTTCAAGCATTCGCAACGTAACGTGTGAGCGATCAGCCGCTAGTTCGGCAACCACAGTATCCAGGCTGAGCTTACCGCCTGACTTTTTCTGAATTTCAGTATCTAATTTACGGAATGTGGTGACGGCGAGTGCGGTGACCGCACCTGTAGATTCTGCGGCACAGAGTTCTCCTGCTTCGTTGGCCCATTGAGTTTGTTTCTCCAATGCACGCTGGTAGCGCCGCGGTGTAATTGCTCCGCCTCGTTGCAGTAGCTCAAGACTGTAGTATTCGGCCAGGCCCTCCACAATCCAGTCAAAGCCGCTCGCCGCTGAGATTCCCATCGCGACATGAACAACTTCATGAACCAGAGTGCTGGTTGCATTTTCGCTGATCAATGGCCGGTCTGCGTGAATAAAAATGGAGCCCGGTGCAGACAGTCCACCGCGCCACATCGGATCACCGGCACTTACGATTGTGAGGCGCGGAATAGTGTCGGATAACACCGACGTCAGTTCTGGCAAGGTCCAGTTCAATAAAGCCAGCATGTCCATCCGCCGCACAGCCTGCCCCTCTGGTGCCGCAACCGCTATGCGTATTCCGGCAATAGTTTCACGCCGTATGCCGAGTTTACCCATCGCCATCCAGCCACGGGGCTGGTCGAATCGTCTGGCAGGAATTTGCACGTCGATACGACTCTTAAGCGTTGAATACTCCGATACAGCGCTCCAGCCATCGGGTAGTACAAAAGACAGACTTGTCTCGCTGTTTGCGCCTTTCAGCGTTCGAGTGCGTGCCCTCGGAATAATGTCCTCCGCCCGAAAGACGCCCCAATTGCGATCCAGCCATGCGTCGTAGCCGGCGCTACCACGTTGGTGATTGATGCGGGTACGCCAATGCAGGCTACCGCCGGTTTTTCCCGGCATCCAACGCACTGTGTCTTTGCCCACCAGCAAGCTTCCGTCAGCTTTGAAATCGGACGTACGGGCGTCGGTGATTTCAAACGACAGCTCTCGAAGTTGCCGGCGCGTCTGCTGCACGGCCATCTCGATCGCCACCGATCCCTCCTGCGGATTCGGCGTGATCGTATAGTGAACGGAGTAATTGGCTGATACCTTACCCGCAGCAGTTTCGGAAGCGGGGGCACCACAGGCTGCGCAGCCAAACAGGCTGATCAGTAATATCGATCCTGAGATGCAGTTCATACAGTATTGAGGCCTTGTGGCGTATGGTTCGACGGTGTGCCGCTCAAAGTGATCCAGATGATAACGCAGACAGCGCGTAAAATTACGATTCTTGCCTTAACAATCACGATGTTGGGCATGGTGTCGGCGTGCTCAACGCAGACGGTGGTTGAGGGGGCAGATCGACATCCTGCCAAGCAACCCATTGCTCGTTCTTCAACCATGGGCTCCAGAGCTGCGGCTGTTGCGTTGCAGCAAGTAGGTATACCGTATCTCTACGGCGGATCGACGATCAGGGGTTTCGACTGCAGCGGGTTGGTGCAGTATTCCTACAGTAGATCAGGAAAAAGCGTGCCACGTACTACGAGTCAGCTCTGGTCTGCAACGTCGACAGTTCGGCGTGAAGATCTGCAGGTTGGTGATCTCCTGTTTTTCAAGATAGAAAACAAGATGTCGCACGTTGGAATGTATATCGGGGACCAGCGATTTGTGCATGCGCCGTCGTCCGGAAGGACAGTTACGGTCGGGAAATTAACGTCTCCGTATTACTCATCGGCTTTCATTCGGGCCGGTCGTCCGAAGTGATTCAATTAAAAATCTAGACAGTCTCGTCGCTAACGAT
This sequence comes from uncultured Woeseiaceae bacterium, assembly GCA_964456535.1. GTDB lineage: Bacteria > Pseudomonadota > Gammaproteobacteria > Steroidobacterales > Woeseiaceae > UBA1847. The sequence continues at coordinate 9,328 of CAYWBZ010000060.1, forward strand.
AAATAACTTCAGCTGTTTCGCCAGCCCGCTGCACGCTTTAGCTTTAGTGCGTGCAATTAGAGGTATCGGAACAACGAGAGCCGGGAGAAACGACGTACCGCTGTAGTCGACAGTGACTGTTCCAGCCGCTTCTGAGTCTGCGAGGTCCCAGATTGATGCTTCGTAATCAGCATCGTCCTGCCACCAGGCAAAGCCGAAGCATCCGCCACCGCCGGGACCGGCGGCACAGGAAAGGCTGCCACCTTGCGTGACGCGTTCAGTTTCACCATCCAGCCAGACGATGTAGCGGACTCCCATGCTTCGTACGGCCTCGGGCACGCCGGGGCGTCCCATAAGTTGCACGAGACCCTTGGTGTCGGCTGGCGCAGTGCGGGGCTCAAACCACGGAAACAGGTTATCGATGAACTGTTGATTGGGAATAACGTTGAGAGCGCCTGAGCCACGTCCGAGGGCATTTTCCACGCAGCGTATGTAGTAAGCCTCGGTTTCGTTACCCTGATGGTAGCTCTTGGCCATTACAACGACGGTTTCGCCTTCCAGTAGCCCTGTCGCTTCCTCGCGAGCATTCTCAAGGCTGGCGGTAACGCAACCACTTAAGACAGTGGTCAGGATAACCGTTATGAAGTTACTCGCTATCTTCATCGATGCCTCCAATGGCGAATATTCCAAAAGACGCGATATCTTCTTCTTCCGCATCAGCGTCCGCAGTGGTTTCGATATCGCTTACGTCAAGAGGACCGTCAGCTAATTCCCCAATCTTGGTGGATTTGTCCATCTGTAACAGTATAAGCGCTGCTGCGTCGCGCATCGCCAGCACGGCGGCGCGTTGCAACGACTTGGAACCACCCATGCCTTCTTTCTGGCTCTTACCGTACGCACTCACAGTCCACGTCGACGCACTATTGCCGACACTATCAAAAATCTGCATTCGATATCGAATCCAGACGGCAAATGCATCGGTCTTGCTCTGGTTAGGTACGGAGAACTCGAAACCTTCTATCGTCGGCTCGACAAGTGCATCGAAGGTGTAATCGAAAGCGTTATCGTCCGGTCCGATGACGATCACGTTCTCAAACATGTAACCGAACAACTGCGTGAAGAACGACGCGTTCGCCGCACCGAGATCGATAGTCCAGGTTTCACGCCCCAACACGTTTTCCTCGTGCACAAAATTGTGAAATTCCGCCGGAATCCGGACTGCGATGTCCATCGGCAGCTTGTCGATACGCGGCGCTGGAATCGTAGGATTTTCGACGGTGACGTTTGATGCACATCCCGCTGCAAGAAGAAATACCAGAATGACGCTGTGTTTTAGTTGTTTTCTTGCGATCAAGTGGTCGAAATCCGTGCAAATAAATAGGAATGACTGCTATGTCAGAGCAAGTCCGGTCCCCATAGTTCCAAGGGATTGCACCAATCCTGCTCTTGGCCACTTTAGTTCGACCACCAATGGAGTGCAAATTAGAATTTGGTTCAAGGAAGCCGTCACTTTGCGTATAAAAATGGCTCCGCTAGAAGTCACGCCATTCAAGTGGTGCTTCCTGCATTAGAGCTACCTGCTCACGTAAGGCCAGTACGTGATCATCCCAATAACGCGGGCTGTCGAACCACGGAAATGCCACTTTGAAGGCAGGATCCTCCCAGCGGCGTGCCAGCCAGGCAGCGTAATGCATGATGCGCAAGCTGCGCAGCGCCTCAATCAGGTGCAACTCACGAGGATCGAACCGTCGAAATGACTGATAGCCTTCCAGCAGTGCTTCCAGTTGTGGTGTTTGCTCCGCGTGATCACCGGAAAGGAACATCCAGAGGTCCTGTACCGCAGGCCCGTGACGGCAGTCATCGAGGTCCACGATATGAAGTCGGTCCTGGTTCACCAGCACATTGCCCGGATGAAAATCGCCGTGCAGTCGAAGTTCCTGAGTATTGCCAGCGCGTTCGAAGCAGGCTTCTACGCCGTCGAGTACCAATTCCACGATACTTTCATAGGCAGCACAGTTTTCCTCGGGGATGAAATCATTGTCCAGTAGATAGTCGATGGACTCCACGCCATAGCTGTTTATGTCGATGCGCGGCCTGTGCTTGAACGATGACACTTCGCCTTCGAGGTGGATTCTTGCCACCAGTCGCCCCAATTGAGTGAGCAATTCGTAGTTATCGAGATCCGGTGCCCGACCACCACGACAAAGGAAGACAGCAAGACGATAGTGTCCGGCCTGCTTCAGGGTATCGCCGTCAATTTCGAGCGGTGGCACGACAGGAATTTCCTGCGCTGCAAGAGCGAGTGAAAAGTCATGTTCTTCCCGGATTGACTCATCCGACCAACGGCCCGGGCGGTAGAACTTCGCAACCACGGGTCGCTCGTCTTCTATGCCGATCTGATAAACACGATTTTCGTAACTGTTTAGTGCGAGAAAACGACCGTCGCAGTCAAATCCCAGGTCGGTCAATGTTGCAACGATGTCTTCAGGCTGCAGGCCGGCGAATGCCAGTGTGGCGGCATCCCCGGTCACGATGCCTTCTGACGCGACTCTCGCTTGCGATCAACCTCGGTCAACATCTTCTTACGCAGTCGCAAGTTAGTCGGCGTCACTTCCAGAAGCTCATCGTCATCCAGAAACTCCAGCGACTGTTCCAGCGAATAGCGCAACGGCGTTGTCAGGATCAGGTTTTCGTCCGTTCCCGCTGCGCGTATGTTGTTCAGTTGTTTGGCTTTCGTTGGATTCACGACCAGATCATTCTGGCGTTTGTGTATGCCGATAATCATGCCTTCATAGACGGGTGCGCCATGGCCTACAAACAACTTGCCCCGCTCCTGCAGGTTGAACAGGGCGTAGGCCAGCGCTTTACCCTGGACCATTGAGACGAGAGTGCCGTTGGTGCGCTGAGCGATCATGCCTTTAACTCGCGGCGCGTATTCGTCCAGAACGTGATAAATGAGGCCGGTTCCCGATGTTGCCGTCAAGTACTCGGTACGGAATCCGATCAGGCCGCGGGTTGGGATCTTGTAGTCAAGTCGCATGCGACCTTTGCCGTCCGGGAGCATGTTTTGCAGCTCGCCCTTGCGATCGGCCAGGCGCGTCATTACGGCGCCTTGGTAGGCTTCATCAAAATCGACAGTCAGTTGCTCCCAGGGCTCATGCTCCACGCCGTCTACGTCGTGCATGATCACTTCCGGTCGAGATACGGCGAGCTCAAAGCCTTCGCGGCGCATGGTTTCGACGAGCACGGATAAATGCAATTCACCGCGACCCGAGACCCTGAATTTGTCGGGGTCACTGGTGTTGTCGACGCGCAGAGCAACGTTATGTTTGAGCTCCTGTTCCAGACGTTCGCGAATCTGACGACTGGTCAGATACTTGCC
>CAYWBZ010000061.1:0-3699 GCA_964456535.1 uncultured Woeseiaceae bacterium
GTGGCCCTTTTCTGCCTGATGTACGCATTGCAGAACATCTGGAATCTCGATGCTGCCGGCTGGTTTGTTTCGTATACGACCGGAATGGAGGGCCACGACAAATACCCATCTCATTTCGGTCCGGCCGTAACGTCTCCGCTTATCCACGGCATTATGCTGTGGATCATCATTACGCTGGAGATTGCAGCCGGTCTTCTTGCGGCCAAGGGAGCGTACGATCTCTTCAAGGCCCGCGGCGGCTCGGCCGACGAGTTTAACGCTGCAAAAACATATGCCATTGCCGGCTGCGGTGTCGGAATACTTATCTGGTTCGGGTTGTTCTCCGCAATCGGCGGTACGTATTTCCAGATGTGGCAGACTGAAGCCGGTGGCAGTGCACTTGCTAATGCGACCTGGTTTTCGATCCAGCTTGCGTTGGTATGGTTACTGATCAGCCAGGAAGACAGCTAGTCGAACACCTCTGGCCGCATATGCGGGAACAGCAAGACGTCCCGGATTGAAGCCGAGTCGGTCAGCAACATCACCAGTCGGTCGATACCAATTCCAATGCCCGTCGTCGGCGGCATGCCGTATTCAAGTGCACGAATGTAATCGTGGTCGTAGCCCATGGCCTCGTCATCACCGGCTGCCTTGTTCTCGACCTGTGCCCGAAAACGCTCCACCTGATCCTCCGGATCATTGAGCTCCGAGAAGCCGTTGGCAATCTCCCGGCCCGCGACAAAAAACTCGAAACGATCCGCTACAAACGGATCGTCATCGTTCTTGCGTGACAGCGGCGAGACCTCGGTCGGGTACTGTGTGATGAAAGTCGGTTCGCGCAGGTTTTCTTCGCCAGTCGCGTCGAATATTTCGACCTGCAGCTTGCCCGCACCGTAGTTGTCCTGCATATGAACACCGATCTTTTCGCAGTACTGAACCAGGTAATCGCGATCACGAATTTTCGACATGTCGAACTCAGGGTTATAGGCCTGAATCGCATCCTCAACTGTCATGCGCTTGAATTTCTTGCCGAAGTCGTACTCTTCGCCCTGGTAGCTGACGATCGTGGTACCGAGTATCGCTTCGGACATGCCGTGCATCATTGCCTCGGTCATGTCCATCCAGTCTTTGTAATCGGCAAACGCACGATACGCCTCCATCATCGTGAACTCAGGATTGTGCTGCGTTGAGACGCCCTCGTTGCGAAAACTGCGGTTGATCTCATAAACGCGATCGAATCCACCGACGATGAGTCGCTTCAAGTTCAATTCGGGTGCAATACGCAGATAAAGCTGCATATCCAGTGCATTGTGGTGCGTTGTAAACGGCCGCGCATTCGCACCACCCGGTGTCGTTTGCAACATCGGCGTTTCAACCTCGAGAAAATCGGCCGCCTCGAGGAATGAGCGCATGTAGGTAATGATTTCGGAGCGCTTCTGAAATACGTTACGACTGGATTCGTTGATAATCAGGTCAACATAGCGTTGACGGTAACGTGTTTCCTGATCCGACAGGCCGTGCCACTTCTCAGGCAAAGGCCGCAATGACTTCGTTAACAAATGAACCTCATCAGCCATCACGGTCAGTTCACCGGTCTTGGTTCTGAAGAGCTCACCCTTTGCGCCGAGGATATCGCCAACGTCCCATTTCTTGAACGCCTGGTAGATACCTTCCGGCAAACGATCGCGTTCCAGGCGCAACTGGATTTGACCGGAACGGTCCTGCAACTTTATGAAGCTGGCCTTGCCCATAACACGCTTTGCCATCATGCGGCCAGATACGGCAACGCTGACATGTTCTTCACGCAGCGCTTCGTCTTCATGGGACTCAAAAGTCTGATGCAGCTGATTGGCTAGAGCGTTGCGCCGAAAGTCATTTGGATAAGCGTTACCACCCTCACGCAGCGCATCGAGCTTGCCGCGCCGCTCCGCGATTAGCTTGTTCTCATCTACGCTGTTCTGGTCTTGTTTTTTGTCGTTGCTCACAGGTGTTCCGCTATTCCTACTTAAGTTCCTACAGTCCTTGTTTCAGGCTGGCTTCGATAAACGCATCCAGCCCGCCGTCCAGTACCGCCTGAGTGTTACCGGTTTCAACGCCGGTACGCAAATCCTTGATGCGACTTTGATCCAGCACATAATTACGAATCTGGCTGCCCCAGCCCACATCGGCCTTGCTGTCTTCGACGATGGATGCCGCCGCTCGGCGCTCCTGCATCTCCAATTCGTACAACTTGGCCTTCAGTTGCTTCATCGCCGTCGCCTTGTTCTTGTGCTGCGAGCGGTCGTTCTGGCACTGCACCACCGTATTTGTCGGCAGATGCGTAATGCGCACCGCAGACTCCGTACGGTTGACGTGCTGTCCACCAGCACCACTGGCCCGGTATACGTCGATGCGCAGATCCGATGGGTCCACTTCGATCTCGATATTGTCGTCGACTTCCGGCGATACAAAGACGGACGCGAAAGATGTATGCCGGCGAGCCCCGGAGTCAAACGGTGATTTCCGAACCAGGCGGTGTACGCCGGTTTCTGTCCGCAACCAGCCGTATGCATACTCACCAACGATGTGCACGGTGGCGCTTTTGATGCCGGCAACCTCTCCTGCCGACGCCTCGATGACGTCCGCTTTAAACCCGCGTGCTTCAGCCCAGCGCAGATACATGCGCAATATCATTTCTGACCAATCCTGCGCCTCTGTGCCGCCTGCACCGGACTGGATATCGAGATACGCGTTGTTAGTGTCCATCTCGCCCGAGAACATACGACGAAACTCAAGGCCTGCTACGATTTTCTCGTGATTATCGAGGTCGGAGATGACCTCATTGACGGTATCTTCGTCATCTTCTTCGACGGCCATTGCCAACAACTCATCAGCATCCGCCAGCCCTGTCGTAAGCTGATCGAGGCCCGCCACAATCTGTTCCAGTTGTGAGCGCTCTTGCCCTAATGCCTGCGCACGGTCCGGTTCGTTCCAGACATCAGGTTGTTCGAGCTCGCGCTCAACCTCGGTCAGTCTTTCCGCCTTGGCCTCATAGTCAAAGATACCTCCTCAGCGCATCGGTGCGCTCAGTGAGATCGGCAATCAATTGTTTGATCTGGCTCGTTTCCATGCTTGCTTCCAGGAATCAAAGTGGCGGAAAAGGGCGCGATCTTATCACGCGTTACTGTCATGTAGCGGCGCAATTTGCTCAACAACCAACTGCGGATTTTCGACACCGCGAAACTCGTTCACGTCCAGCTTGTAGGCCAGCGTTACTGTCCCTCGGTAGACCGGTCCGGCCTGATTGAATGCGATTGCATCCATGACGCTGCCACCCTCCGCGGGGCGAACCCGCAATTTGAGGTGATTCCCACCGACGGTGCGTTGCTCAACAACCGCAAAATCACCACACCACATGGGCTCCGGGAAGGCTGATCCCCAGGGCCCGGCATCACGCAGCGAGCGTGCGAAACTCAGATTGAGCGCTGACTGCGGCAATAAGCCATCAGTCATGATCGCACCGCTGAAATCAGCACTCGGGTACAGACGCTTCATCTGCTGGGCAACCGTTGTCTTGAATTCTTCGAGTGCAGATGTCGCTATTGTAAGTCCGGCCGCCATCGCGTGACCGCCAAACTTCTCGATCAGGCCGGGCTTAACCGTCGACACTGCCTCGAGCAAATCGCGAACATGCACACCCTGTATCGACCGCGCTGAACCTTTAAGGAAATGCTCATCCTC
>CAYWBZ010000061.1:3799-11802 GCA_964456535.1 uncultured Woeseiaceae bacterium
AACAGGCACTCAATACCAATGGAGATATCTTCAAGCCGGCCGGCTGCATTGATACGCGGGCCGACCGCAAATCCGAGATCGGTACTAACGCAGCGCGCCACAGACCGGCCCGATAGCTGCAACAGCGCTTTGATCCCGGGCACGGCATGCCCGGCGCGCATACGCGTCAAGCCTTGCTGCACCAACACTCGGTTGTTGTGGTCCAGCGGTACAACATCGGCGACCGTACCGAGTGCTACAAGATCCAGATAACGCGCCGGAATCTTGGCAGCACCAACCTGCCCCTGCTCTTCCAGCAAGCGCCCTATTCTGGCCATCAGATAAAAGGCAACACCGACACCGGCGAGATTGCGGCTGGGAAAAGCACTGCCCTTGAGATTCGGATTTACGATTACTGCTGCGTCAGGCAATTCGTCGCCCGGCAAATGATGGTCCGTGACCAGCACAGGAATTTGCAGCTCGTTCGCTCTTGCGACGCCGTCGGTACTGGAGACGCCGTTATCGACAGTGATCAATAGCTGCGGCGATCGCCCTGCCGCGACATCGACGATCTCCGGCGTCAAACCGTAACCGTACTCGAAACGATTCGGTACCAGGTATTCGACATCCTTGAAACCGAATTCGCGCAGACACCGCAGTACGAGCGCCGTACTCGTGGCACCATCAACATCAAAATCGCCGACAACAATAATGCGCTCGTCACGCTTGCTGATAACGAGGTTCGCCGCGACGTCGATATTTTCGAGCGCACTTACAGGTGCCAGGTGTGCGAGTCCATAATTGAGTTCATCTGCCGTCGTTAATCCGCGCATTGCGAACAGTCGCGCATGCAACGGGTCGATATCGCCAAGTCTTTCGATGGCCGATTGCGGTGGCGTTGGCCGGCTTACGACGGGTCTTGCTGCTTTCATGTGTCGCGCGCTGCCTCTAACAATCGTGAAGTGCGTCGCCACACTCGCAGCCCGTGAGATCGTCGAACGTGAGCGCGAACGCCATCACGGAACAGCAATGTCAGACTGCTAAGACGCCCGGAGCGCAGTGCCTCACGAAGTTCGGTCAAACAGCTCTCCAGAAGCTCAGCGTTGTCATGAAACTCCGGCGTCTCAGCGACAAAGCCTGCGATCGACTGATCGATACACGCAGCAATACTGCCAGGCCATGGCTCCGCGACACCCTTCCCGGAATACCAATAGCCCGTTAGCAGAGCGTCATCAGAAAATAGAGGTGGCTGCGCTCGCGTGACCTGTTCGGGCGCTGTACCACCACCCCACAACCACAAGGAATTGACCGGTAACTGTCCGTTCGCTTCACGCGCCTGATTGACTTCATGTTCGTGCAATGCCATCTCGATTTCACTGAGTAAATTACGATGCGCCGCAGTATCGTCACCAGATGGAAGGAAATCGTCGGGCCGCTGCTGGTCCACGACATAGGCGGGCACCGCCGCAGTCACGACAGGACTCTTGGAACTTAAGTACCCGTATGAGCCCAGGCGCATGAATCCGTACTCGGTACCAGTGGCAATAGTCACTTGCAGATGATTGATCAAGGCGCGCATCTCGCTGGGCTCCACGCCAGTGCAGCGCAGTTCATGCAAACACAGGTGGTCAAGCCTCGGTTCCAGATATACAGGATCGGCAGCAGCGATCCATTTGGTCGGCCGGTCACCGGTTTGTCCCCACATCCGCAAGGCAGCAAAACCCTGCTCCGGATAAGGCAGCCCCGTTTCCTGAATGATCCGCGCCAGCAGTTCTTTCGGGCCGGTCTCCTGCGTCAAATCGGACTGCGCCAGCCACGCCCTTAGCGTGCGGTCCTGCAATCGGCCGCTGGCAACGGGTGGCAGCACGACGACTGCGGCATTTTTGTCATATGATGCGTTCACTTATGGGCGCCGATGGTAAGGGATGCGCGATTGAAATTCACAAGAGAATTGTCTGCATCACTCACAATCCGCAGCGTCAGTGCGGACGGCATCCTCGTCAATGACCGCTTTTGGTCAGAAACAATTGCATTGACGCCGGAGCAATACATCGATTCGTGGCAGTCAGTGCCTCTGACTGATCTGACGGAAGACAATTTTTCCACCTTGCTTGAACACGGCCCGGAGCTTGTCATCATCGGTACTGGTGCAAAAAGCGCGTTTCCACCGCGGGAACTCATGTTCGCTTTTGCTCGTCTGGGTGTGGGCTTTGAACTAATGGATACGGCTGCGGCCGCAAGGACATTCAACGTACTGGCGGGTGAAGGCCGGCGGGTCGCCGCTGTCTTGTACCCCTTGCTGTAGGAGCGGCCCTTAGGCCGCGACCTGTTTGCAGCCCAAGGGCTGCCGCGATGCTTCGCGGCCTAAGGGCCGCTCCTACGGATCCAGTATCGTGTCGCTGGATATGCCGTCGTTTTCCATCATCGTGCGCAGGTTCTTCAAGGCGTCGAGCTGAATTTGACGAACGCGTTCGCGGGTCACACCGATTTCGTGACCGATTTGCTCCAGGGTCGCTCTTCGAAAGCCGTGCAAACCAAAGCGTCTTTCGACCACCACCCGTTGCTTTTCATTAAGCTCGCAGACCCAGTGATCGACGATGTTGTTCACCGCTTCTTTTTGCGCACAGCGTGAGGGTTCCGCGTCGCGTTTGCCACGCAACCTGTCAACAGGGGTGCTGCCGTCTTCATCGGCTGGCCCCGCGCTCAAAGTAACTCGCTGATGCAAGCCCATAAGTCGCTCCACCTCAGCCACATCGCGCTGCAGGTAACTCGCAATGTCGGCCATTGTCGGCGTGTTGCTACCTTCCTGGCGCAGGTGACGTGCAGCGCGCAGGCAAGTATTGATGTCCTTGATGATATGTATCGGTAAGCGGACGGTTCGCGATTGATTCATGATGGCCCGCTCTATCGTCTGGCGAATCCACCACGTCGCATAGGTCGAGAAACGAAACCCTCGTTCGGGATCGAATTTTTTCACGGCGTGAATCAGTCCGAGATTTCCCTCTTCGATCAAGTCGAGTAAAGGCAAACTACGATTGAGGTAGCGTCGGGAGATCTTGACGACGAGCCGAAGATTGCTTTCGATCATGCGCTGACGCGCCGGTTCGTCACCACTCTGCACAAGTCTGGCGTAGTACTTTTCTTCGTCCGCACTCAGGAGTGGCGAGATACCAATCTCGTCAAGGTATTGCCGTGTCGGGTCGAGCAGTTGTCCCACTTCTTGTACCCCCATTCGCGAGGAGGACTGCAGGGACATCAAGGCTCAGTAGCTTATCGATCTATCTCGCTGACAAGTATTGTCGCGGATTAACCGGCTTGCCATTGCGTCTGATCTCAAAATGCAGTCGCGGCTTGCGTTCCGGCCCCTCACCCATGGTCGCTATCTTCTGGCCTTTTTTTATTTGATCGCCTTCTTTGACCAGCAGCGACGCGTTGTACCCGTAGGCACTAAGGTAGGTGTCGTTGTGTTTGAGGATAATAAGCTGGCCGTAACCAATCAGTCCACTGCCCGCATAGACCACACGACCAGACGCCGCGGCGTAAATAGGCTGCCCCGCCTTGCCGTTGATCAAAACACCGGTGCCAGTACCCGGTTTTGCGCCAAAATTAACGTTGATACGACCTTTGGTGGGCCAGAGCCAATTCGGAGAAGGTTGCGACGGTATCGATGGCAATGGCCGGGAATCACGACTCGGCGTTGTCGCAGAAGGGGTTGAACGACGGCTGGAGGTCGCGGACCCATACAGCTTCAAGACTTGCCCGGGGTAGATCAGAGAGCCGTCACCCAGACGGTTCCAGCGCGCAATGTCTTGCGTACTCTCGCCATAGCGCCACGCAATCGAGAACAACGTTTCACCTTTACGTACGATGTGGGTTTGCGGATTGTCCTGCCAGGATGAATGTGAACCGCAGGCTGCAACAAACAGCAACAAGAACAGCGCTGTGAACAAGCGTAATTTCATTGCCCTCGCATCATCAACCACGCAATCACTACTGCGGAAATTACGACGACTGCCCAGCCAATACGCTCAACGTGTTTCGACAGCCCGTCTTCGAAGCTTTGCCCGCCGGCTCGGACCAGCCCGGCAACCAGAAAGAAGCGCCCGGCACGACCGATCAACGAGGCAATCAGGAAGCCCGGCAAATTGAGCACCGCGACTCCGGCCGCGATCGTGAAGACTTTGTATGGAATGGGTGAGAAACCGGCAACGAAGACGACGAGGACGCCGTATTCATCGAACCAGTTGCGGCTGGTTTGATAGGCATCCCAATAGTGCGACTCGCGGAGCCATGGTTCGATGGTGTCGAACAAGCCGTATCCAATGCCGTAACCAGCTAATCCGCCAAGCACAGAAAAAAGCGTCGCTACCGTCGCCAGTCGTACCCAGCGATCGCGCGCAGAGAGAACCATCGGTGCCAGCATGACGTCGACGGGAATCGGGAAAAACGAAGATTCGGCGAAACTCATCGCGCCGAGATAGCGCTCCGCGTGGCGGTGGCGCGACCAACGTAAAACCTGTTCGTAGATAGGTGCAAACAGCTTCATATCACTCAACTCTCTCGTGATATATAATATATTTTACATTAACTTTACGCTGTATTTTATTGATTAATATAATTTATTTTCCATGAACAAGAGGGACGAAGCTCACTGGCCCCAGCGATACCTGCTCGAAGCGATCCGGGTGGTTAACCACCATCACCAGATCCTGATGACCTTTTGGACCCACCGGAATAATCAGCCGCCCACCCGGCGCAAGCTGTTGCAGCAGCTTTTTCGGCATCGATGATGCTGCGGCTGTGACGATGATGCCGTCGTAGGGGCCGTATTTATGCCACCCCTCCCAACCGTCACCGGGACGAAACTGCACGTTATAAATATCGAGGTCGCGTAACCGCTGGCGTGTCTTCTTCAGAAGCTCCGGAATACGCTCTACCGTGTAGATCTTCTTTACCAATGGCGCAAGAACGGCCGTCTGGTAGCCACAGCCAGTGCCAATCTCCAGTACCTTCTCACCTTCAAAGCCGGCGAGCAGCGCTTCGGTCATACGCGCAACGATAAATGGCTGGCTGATCGTCTGCCCCAGCCCAATGGGCAATGCCGTGTCCTCATACGCCCGACTGGCCAGTGCCTCATCGACAAACAGATGACGCGGCACGTTTCTGATCTGGTTCAGCACTTCTTCGGATCGAATGCCCTGATCCATCAGGCGCTGTACGAGGCGGTCGCGAGTGCGCGCCGAAGTCATGCCTATGCCCTGCCTTGATGCGGCCGTAGACACTCAGGTCGTCCCCAGCCAGTCAGACAGGTCGTCGATGGCAGTGTACCTCGTCAAATCGACTTTCAGCGGTGTGACAGACGCAAATCCCTGCCTAACGGCGAAGAAATCTGTGCCCTCTCCCGCATCCTGACCCTCGCCAGCTGGACCGACCCAGTAGATCGGCCGACCATAGGGGTCTGTGTCTTTCAGGATTTGCTCGGACTTGTGGCGAAACCCGAGCCGCGTCGCCTGTACGCCCTTGAGTTCGCTTAACGCGACATCCGGCACATTGAGGTTGAGCACCACATCGGACGCCAGTGGCGCCCGTTCGATTTTTTGTACGAGCTCGCTCGCAACGGCGGCTGCCGTCTCGAAATGCTGTAATTCATTGCCGACCAGTGACACTGCGATCGTCGGTAAACCGAGAAATCGCCCTTCCATCGCAGCCGCGACCGTGCCGGAGTAGATGACATCGTCACCCAGATTGGCACCGTGGTTGATTCCTGACACAACGAGATCGGGTTCAAAATCCAGGAATCCCGTGACAGCCAGGTGCACGCAGTCCGATGGCGTGCCGTCGACCTTGTAACGATTGGGGGCAACTTCCGAAACCCGTAACGGGACCTTCAACGTCAGCGAATTACTGGCGGCCGAACGATTGCGGTCCGGGGCAACGACCACCACTTCCGCGACTTTTTCGAGCGCCGCTGTCAGAACGTTGATGCCCGTGGCGAGATAGCCGTCGTCGTTGCTTACGAGGATTTTCATTTTGTGTTGGACGGTTAAGCTCGTGATATAAGAACGCGCTCACTATACTCAATGTTCACCGCGCACCATAGCCTCAAAGACACAACCGTGACCGACGAAGATAATGAAGCGTTTCGAAAAGCGATGTCTGGCGCAAAGCCACTCAGGGCGGATGATCGCGTGCCGACAGAAAAACCTAAACCCAGATCGCGGGCGAGATTCAGGCGGGCTGACGAATCCGCTGTGCTGGCCGAGAGTCTTGAAGACGATATCGACACCATTGAGCATCATTCCGGCGGTGCCCTGCGCTTCCATCGACAGCATGTCGGTCGTCGCACCATGCGCAAACTTACTCGCGGTGGATATAGCGTTCAGGCGGAGATCGATCTGCACGGCATGACGCTCGCCGAAGCAAAACCCCGGCTACGTGACTTTATCCAGTACAACGCGGAGCAGGATCTCCTCTGCGTGCGGGTCGTTCATGGCAAGGGCCTTGGCTCGGGCGATCGCGGGCCAGTGTTAAAGAGCGCCGTGAATTCCTGGCTAAGACGATGGGGCAACGTGATTGCATTCGTTTCAACGCGACAGGTCGACGGCGGAACCGGTGCGATTTACGTCTTGCTACAGCGCGATTAGTCAGGACCGCTTATTGGTGTTCCTCAAGACGGACACAATCGCGCCCCGCAAGCTTGGCGGCATATAGCGCCGCGTCAGCCCGGTCAATCAACGTATCCACGCTATCGTCTTCCCGCGCCTGGGCTACGCCAAGACTCAGACTGATATTTAACTCTTCGTTTCTGGCATGAATCGCATCGCTGCCGATACGTCTGCGCACTCGTTCGGCGACCTCTTTTCCCTCTGCGATTTCTGTATTCTGGAGAATGAACAGAAATTCTTCGCCACCGTAACGACAAATCTCATCACCATCGCGAGCGCCTGAAAGCATACGCGCTGCAGCGATCTTTAGTACTCGGTCACCGGTCAGGTGACCATGCGAATCGTTGATGTCCTTGAAATTATCCATATCCGCCATGATCACGCACAACGCCGAATTTTCGGCTTTCGCGCGATCAAGAGCTTCGCCTAAAAAGTACCTGGAATAAGAGTGGTTGTGCAGCTTCGTCAACCAGTCGGTGACAGCCAGGTGATGTAAGGACTCTCTTTCTCCATCCGCGATGTGAAGCGATTCCTCAAGGTCCAGGACCCGGGAAGCACAGTAGCTCTCAACTGCAAGCGACATATCGAGTGCCGTAATTTTCAATATGAGTTGAATCATTTCCTCGAACGCGAAATGATCGCGCCGTATCTGCTGCGGGATATGCTGGATCAGTAAATATTGAAGCACTTGCATCGAGCACTGATACAGACTCTGCGGTACACCGATACGCTGATGAACAAAGCCAATCCGGAGCCGCCCTTCGAAGTATTCACGTTTGTCGAAATCCACACCCAGGCCCAACAAGTAGCGCCGCTGAGTCTCTTTGAGTCGTATGATGTTGGGCTTGTCGCCAACGATTTTGTCGAATTCTTCGAGTCTGGATAACGAATCGGAAAAACTGTCGATGATGGAGTCGACATTCGGCCTGACTACGATGTTTTGCAACACCACACCGTGTGCCAGTGATTCCGGAGTGGCAAGCCCCAGCAAGCTCAGACGCCGGGCAATTTCGTCTGCATTAAATCCACGCCTGTCGCACAATTCAAAATTCACAGCAAACCACGCTTTCGTTTGCAGCCCCGCATGTAGGCCTATTGACTCACATGCAGTCATGCAGCGCGCTTTGCAATGCGGAGAAATACCTAACAAACGAGGTCGGCTGCCGGCCAATATCGATCCCATTCCTTTCGATTTGAACCTGCGGAAAGCCACGATTGCCTCGCCAAACCGGCAGGTCTATCGTTCTCTGGCAACAGGAGGATAGGCTGATGGCTTCTGATAATTTCTCAAAATTTGGTTTCTTCGCTCTTTGTATTTTGCTCTCCGGCTGCGAGCGTCAGATTAGTTTCACCGACGAT
>CAYWBZ010000062.1:0-11791 GCA_964456535.1 uncultured Woeseiaceae bacterium
CGTGTGAGCAGCAATAGAGACATGCGATTGGCCAGCTTCTCAGGTACACCCATGCCAATGTAATGCTGTTCGGCATTCTCATGGCGAGTTCTGGCCGCTCGCGAAATGTAGGTGGCGGAACGTGAATAGATGCGTGTCATGTTGTCTCTCAGGCGACCAACAGCCTTTACGATGTCGAGTTCATCGCCATATTGTTCGATCAACCAGAAACAAACGTGACGCAAGGTTCGACTTACCTCAAACATCATCGACACTTGTGCGCTGGCCGGAATCTCGTAATCCAGCGATTCAATCTTTCTGAGCAGTGGTCCGGCACGGCAAATAATGCGCGCCACTTGATAGGCTCGAGCCACGGTGACGATATTCGCACCGGTGTCGGCCTGTACCCGTTTCACGAAAGCGGGACCCATGCGATTGACGAGATCATTGGCGACCAGCGTTGCCAGAATCTGTCGGCTCAGACGATGGCCTGGCAGCAAATCCGCGTAACGTTGCCGGAGCACCGATGGAAAGTAGCGTTGCGGATCAATCGCCAGAAAATCTTCAAGCGATTCTTCGGAGTCGATCAGGCCGTTGTACAGATCGATTTTTGCGTAACTGAGGACGACGGCCAATTCGGGTCGGGTGAATCCTAGTTTGCGGCTACGGCGTTCGTCGATTTGTGCTTCGTCGGGCAGGAACTCGATTTCCCGATCCAACAAACCTGTGCGTTCGAGATCGGATATCAGGCGCGCCGTCTCATCGATGCGATCAGCTGACAGTGTTTCGCTCATGCTGATCGATTGAGTCTGCAGGTAGTTGTTGCGCAGCACGAGTTTCGCGACATTGTCGGTCATGGACTCGAGCAAGACGTTGCGTTTCGAACGGGTCATGTTCTTTTGTTTGGTGACATCGCTTAGCAGGATCTTGATGTTCACTTCACGGTCAGAGCAATCGACACCTGCAGAATTGTCGATGAAATCAGTGTTGATTCGCCCACCACAAAAGCTGAATTCGACACGCGCCAGCTGGGTCAGGCCAAGGTTGCCACCTTCGCCGATAACTTTGCACCGCAGTTCATTGGCGTTAACACGGACTGCATCGTTGCTACGGTCACCTACATCCGCATGACCTTCGTTGCTGGCTTTCGCGTAGGTGCCGATTCCACCATTCCACAACAGGTCGACAGACATCTTGAGGATTGCTTTGATTAACTGATCAGGTTTTAGAGACGGCGCATCGATGTCCAGTAATTTTCGAACCTCGTTGCTCAAACGGATTGTTTTTGCCTGGCGCGAGTAAATGCCGCCACCCTTTGAGATCAGAGAGTCGTTATAGTCTTCCCAGCTTGAGCCCGGCATCTTGAAGAGTCGCTGACGCTCTTTAAAGCTGCGTGCCATGTCCGGATCCGGATCCAGGAATATATTGCGGTGATTGAATGCTGCGACGAGTTTAATCTTCCGTGACAACAGCATGCCGTTGCCGAAAACGTCGCCCGCCATGTCGCCGATTCCCGCGACAGTAAATGGATCTTTCTGTGTGTTGACGCCAAGTTCACGGAAATGACGCTTAACTGCTTCCCACGCACCCAGTGCCGTAATACCCATTTTCTTATGGTCATACCCGGCTGATCCGCCAGACGCGAAAGCATCGTCAAGCCAGAATCCGTAGTCCGCGGAAATACCGTTTGCGATATCGGAAAATGTAGCTGTGCCTTTGTCTGCCGCGACCACGAGATATGGGTCGTCACCGTCTCGTCGTACGATTCCCTCAGGCGTTACGACCTTGCCGTCAATGACATTATCCGTGAGATCCAGCAATGCGCTGATGAATGTCTTGTAGCAATGGATGCCGTTTTGCATGATCGCATCACGGTCGCCGGTCGGCGCGCGTTTGGGGAAAAATCCGCCCTTGGCGCCGGTTGGAACAATGACTGTGTTTTTGACAACTTGCGCCTTCATCAGGCCGAGAACTTCGGTGCGAAAATCCTCACGCCGATCAGACCAGCGCAAACCACCGCGCGCAATGTCGCCGCCGCGAAGATGCACGCCTTCGACTTCGGGGGAATAGACGAAAACCTCGAATTTAGGTTTGGGTAGTGGTATTTCAGGTAAGAGAGCGGGGTCGAGCTTGATCGATATGGATGGTTTCGGATTGCCATCATCTGTCAGGAAGTAATTGGTGCGCAGTGTAGCGTTGATGCCGCCCGCAAATGCCGTGAGGATTCTGTCTTCGTCTACATTTCTCGCTTTCGCCACACCACGGGCAACTGCAGCCCTGACTTTCTTCAGGTCACGGCTGCGACGGGATTTTCCAATATCGGGGTCAAACTGAAGTTCGAACTTTTCAATCAGCAATGGGACGAGTCCCGCGCGCGCGACCAGTACATCTTCCAGGTAGGCCTGGCTGAACGGTAGCCCGAGTTGCTGAATATGCTTCGCATAGCAGCGCAGCAGGGCTGTCTGGCGCCAATCGAGCCCACCTGCCAGAATCAGTCGGTTGAGGCCGTCGTTCTCAGCATCGCCTCTTGCTACGGCCAGGAAACACTCCTCAAAGCGCGCACCGACGGCGTCAATATCGACGGGCTTGCCGCCCTCATGCACCAAGTGGAAGTCCTGCATCCAGAAAGACTGCCCGGAGGCCAAAACCGCTTCGTATGGACGCTCTGAGAAAACGTCCACGCCCATATTCTCAATGACTGGCAATACGTCAGAGAGTGAGATCGGCTTATCTCTGCCGTAAATCATAAAATGTAAATGGCCGGGTTTTGCGTTCGGGGCCACATAGAGATCGACGCTTCGTTCAACTTCGTCTTTGAGCATTTCATCGATGCGCTGCACGTCGGAACAGGCCTCAGACGGCAGTGTATCGGCCTGATAGCCGGCCGGAAAAATCTGACCGTAGGCTTTGAAGAGACGACGCCCTTCATCGTGGCCATACTTTTCGGACAGCTGTTCCTGTAGACGGTCCGACCAGGTAATGACGAGTTCAGCGATTCGACCTTCGATGTCGTGAATGCTGATTCGCGGCCGCGCACCCTCGGATGTGCGTACGATGATGTGCACGCGGGCAAGGGCGGATTCGGATATCTGCACTGCTGAATCGACGTTCAGGCCGTCGAATGCTTCCATGAGCAGCGCTTCAATCCGTTTCCTGATTGCGGTCGTGTACTTCTCGCGTGGCACGTATACCAGGCACGAGAAGAACCGCCGAAACGTATCGCGCCTCAGGAAAAATTTGACCCGTTGCCGATCCTGAAGATTCAGAATTCCGATCGTCGTTCGGGCGAGGTCCTGAACCGAACTCTGGAACAGCTCCTCGCGCGGATAAGTTTCGATAATATTGGAGAGCGCTTTTCCACGGTGCCCGATCTCCTCAACGTGGGCCCGCTCGAAAACTCTTTTGATTTTGTGGCGCAACAACGGAATGTCTTTCGGGCTTTGGTTGTAAGCGGCTGAGGTTAGCAGGCCGATAAATCGGCGCTCGCCGACCACATTGCCGTTCTTGTCGTAAATCTTGACGCCGACGTAGTCGAGAAACGCTGACCGATGTACCGTCGAGTGCGAATTTGCTTTGGTCAATATTAGCCAGTCGCGCGATCGCGTCAGTCGTCGCATCTCTGCCGTCAATTCGATGGATGTTGATCCGCGGTCGTCCTGGCTCAGTACCCCGAGACCGCTACCTTCGACAGATTTCAGGAAAACACGTTCGCCTCTTCGCGAGAGCTTATATTCCCGGTAACCGAGAAACGTGAAATGTTCATCAACCATCCACTCCAGCAATGCCTGACTTTCCGTCCGCAGCAGTGGGTCGGCACCCTTTGGTCCGTACTCAAGTAACTCGCGAGTCTGGCACATGCGCTCGCGCATTTTTTCCCAGTCTCTTACCGCAACCCGGACATCACGAAGAACCTTGTTTATCTCCTGGCGCAATATCTTCAATTCTGCCTCGTCCGTTTCGCGCTCAATTGCGAAGCGAATAAAAGACTCTGCCTGCGCGTCCTTAGCGCCAGGTTTTGCGATGGCCGTTAATGTGCCTTTGCTGTTACGTCGCACATAAATGATTGGATGCACGGTAATGTGGACGGCCAGATTATGGCGATTGATTGCCGAGGAAACGGAGTCGACAAGAAACGGCATATCATCGTTGACCATTTCAACAATCGTGCGCGGCGACGAGTAACCGTTTTCTTTCTCGGTTTGGTTGAAGATTCGCAGCAGCGCTTGCCCTTTGCGTCGCGTAGCGCCAAATTCGAGATGGTCGATGGCGGCTCGCGCCAATAATTTGGCGGGCCTGCCTTGCAGGTCCTCGACCGGTACGTTTTCAAAGTACTGGCGAAGGAACTGCCTGGTGTGTGAGGGTTTCTGGAGAGTCTTCGACCTGACTCGAGCGGAGGTGATTCCATCGACGATTAGTTTCTTCTTGTCGCCGACACGACGGTCTTCTTTTGATGCCACGTTGCTGCTCCGGTCGGTCGCGCCGACCAAAAAATTAGGGACCCGATATGGCGCGTGGCATTATAACGTAATTACATTCGAAACCATCCCCTAGTTGGTTCACAAAATGAAGAAAAGAGAACTTGAAGATTCGATCCATACGGACCTGTCGCGAGACGATGACTACACCGGGTATTTGCAGCTGGACAAATTGCTGGATGCGCAAATTCCCTTAAGTGATCCGCCGCATCACGACGAGATGCTTTTTATTGTCCAGCATCAGGTTGCCGAGCTCTGGATCAAGCTGCTGATCCACGAAATCGGGGCGGCGATTCGCCACCTGCGAAACGATGAATTGCCGCAGGCGGTCAAGAATCTCGCCCGCGTTCGGCATGTCCAGAACCAGTTGTATAGCCAATGGAAAGTGCTCGACACGCTGACCCCGGCTGAATACGCGGAGTTTCGTCATGTGTTCGGCAAGGCCTCGGGCTTTCAATCTGCGCAGTATCGGATTCTGGAGTTCACATTGGGAAATAAGAGTCGCTCGACAATGGCGGTCTATAAGCATCAGCCAGAATGGTATGCGCGACTGGAGGAGGCGCTGAATTCGCCGAGCCTCTATGAAGAGTTTCTGTTGCATCTAAAGCGGCGTGGCATGCCCATTCCGCAGCAAGCGATCGACCGCGACTTTAGCGTTGTGCGCGGCGAGGACGATGAGGTGATTGAGGTACTGAAAATCATCTATGAGAATCGCGCCGATCACTGGGCGCGTTACGAAACTTGTGAAGCGCTAATGGATATCGCCAACAACTTCCATTTCTGGCGTTTCCATCACATGAAGACAGTAGAGCGAATCATCGGCCACAAACCCGGAAGCGGCGGATCATCGGGAGTCTCTTTCCTGAAGAAAGCGCTGGATATCGAGTTCTTCCCGGACCTGATACGGGTCCGTACCGAGATTGGTCAATAAAAGGTTAAGGAGACCCGATCAGGCTGGCACGAGCGAGCAATCGCTCCATGATGCCGTTGAGATTCTCCAGTTCCTCTGCGCTGAAGCCCAGCAGCAAGTCTCGTTCAAATTGCAGCGCCAGCGCTGCAATTTCGTCGTGCAATTTCTTGCCATCTTCAGACAGGTTGAGAATCGAGCGGCGCTTGTCTGTGTCATCGAATTCTCGGTCGATGCGGCCACTCTTGATCAATTTCGTAACTGCGCGACTGACCGCAACTTTGTCCATCAAGGTGCGCTCTGCGACTTCCACAGCGGAGAGTCCGGGAAAGCGACCGAGTACGGCGATTACACGCCACTCCGGTATCGAAACACCGAAACGTTTGTCATAGGCCCTGGCTACCGTCGTACTGACGGTACTGGATAAAACCGCTAGTCGGTACGGCAGAAAGTCTTCTAGTCTAAGGTCATCACTCATACCCGCAATTTATCACGCGAGGTGCGGCAGGGCGAGATACTCTGTGGACTGCATCTCGATGAGTCGACTGACGGTACGGTCGAATTCAAAGGACAGGCGCTTGCCGGTGTAGAGGGATTCTGCGGCCTTCGATGCGGAAATGATGAGCTTGACGCGTCGGTCGTAGAATTCGTCGACGAGCGCGATGAAGCGACGCGTCTGATCTTCGCGCATCGGATCGAGTTCCGGGACGCCTGAAACGATGACGCTCGGATACCAGCGTGCGAGCTCGATGTAGTCAGATTGACTGCGGGGTCCGTCGCAAATAGCGGTGAAATCGAACCACGCAATACCTTTGGCGCATTTGCGCGCGGTAATCGGGCGGCCATTGATCTCGAGGTCGTGATGTTCACGGATCTGGCTGGTGGCTGATTCGTCGAAAAGGAAGTTCAGTTTTTGGGCGGCTGCCGTGTCATCGGGCGTTAGAAACGTACCAGCCTTTTGCAGCAACCGCAGACGATAGTCGGTGCCGCTGTCCATCTGGACTACGTCCGTATTTGTGTTCAGCATTTCGATCGCAGGCAAGAATCGTTGCCGCTGCAATCCGTCTTTGTACAGATCGTCGGGTTTGGAGTTTGATGTCGTAACCAACGTGACACCGCGACGAAAAAGACCATCAAGTAGTCGGTCCAGGATCATGGCATCGGCAATATCGCTGACGAAAAATTCGTCGAAGCACAGGACGCGGGTTTCGGCTGCAATACTCTCAGCCACCGCATCAAGCGGATCTTCAATGTCGCCCAGCAGACGTAAGCGGTCATGTAAATCGTGCATCATGCGGTGAAAATGAATACGTTTTTTCTTCTCAACCTGCAGGCTTTCGAAAAACAGGTCCATCAGAAAGGTCTTGCCGCGGCCGACACCGCCCCAGATATAGAGACCTTTGACCTTGCTTGTCTTCGTTTGGGGACCTGCAGAAAAAACACTCAGAAACCCACGTCGAACAGGCTTGTGGTTTTGAATGCGTTGCTGCAGGTCTTCGAGCCGCTCGATGACGTCGAGTTGGGCCGGATCACGGACGTGACCTTCACGAGCGAGGCTGTCCTCATATGCTTGGCGAATTTCCAATCTACCCTTTTACCTGTATTTTCGACGCTGGTGCAGCCCGGCAAGATTACATCGCTGGAAATGAAGTCGCCACAATGGCTGCTAGTATTGGTCTGAACAGGCAAGGGAATTAACTCGGATGTCGGAAGCAATCGAACGCGAATCCATGGAATTTGACGTCGTCATCGTTGGCGGTGGACCGGCTGGACTGGCTGCTGCTTGTCGACTGATGCAGCTGGATGAAAGCCTGAATGTTGTAGTGGTAGAGAAGGGCTCTGAAATTGGTGCGCACATACTGTCGGGTAATGTGTTTGAACCGACCGGCCTGAACGAGTTGTTTCCCGACTGGCAGGAGAAAGGCGCGCCTGTTAAAACGGCAGTGACAGGCGACAGAATCCACTACCTGACCAGCGAAAAAGGCGCGATGCCGGTACCTGGTTTGTTCCTGCCCCGACCGATGCACAATCACGGCAACTATATTATTAGTCTCGGCCAGCTTTGCCAGTGGATGGGCGAACAAGCCGAAGGCATGGGCGTGAACATATTTCCCGGTTTCGCCGCATCGGAGGTCTTGTATGACGCCGATGGACGAGTCACCGGCGTCGCAACGAGCGACATGGGTATCGGCAAGGACGGCGAGAAAAAGTCGTCCTATCAGGCGGGCTATGAGCTACTCGGCAAATACACCATTTTCGCCGAGGGCGTGCGCGGCAATTTGAGTGAACTGGTCATGGACAAATTCGATTTGCGCGCCAATTCAGACCCGCAGCACTACGGCATCGGCTTCAAGGAAGTATGGGAGATTGATCCTGACCTGCATGAAGAAGGCCTGGTTGTGCACACGGCTGGCTGGCCACTGGACACGCACACGGAGGGAGGCGGTTTCCTGTACCACGCTGCAGATAACAAGGTGTTTGCCGGATTCATCATTGCACTGAATTACAAGAATCCGCACCTGGCACCGTTTGATGAGTTTCAACGCTGGAAATTGCACCCGAAAATCAGGCGCTACCTGGAGGGCGGCAAACGAGTCGCGTACGGCGCACGAGCAGTCAACAAAGGCGGCATACAGTCCCTTCCCAAACTGGCATTCCCCGGTGGCATGCTGGTCGGCTGCGGCGCAGGTTTCCTGAACGGCGTGAAGATCAAAGGCGCACACACAGCAATCAAGACCGGCATGCTAGCGGCCGAGAGCGTACAAAAAGCGCTGGTAGCAGGCGACACCGCCGCTGCAGAGCTCGTCGATTTCGACGAAAACGTCAAAGCATCCTGGGCCTACAAAGAAATGCACAAAGGCCGAAACTTCGGACCGGGCCTGCACAAACTAGGCAGCTTCTGGGGCGCAGCCTTCGCCTTCATTGACCAGAACATCTTCTTCGGCAAACTACCGTTCACCTGGCGTAACCCTGACCCCGATCATGAGTCGCTGGCCAAAGCGGCGGACGCCAAGGCTATCGACTACCCGAAACCAGACGGCAAACTGACTTTCGATCGACTGTCATCCGTATTCCTGTCGAGCACGAACCACGAAGAAGACCAGCCGTCACATCTGAAACTCAAGGATGAGTCGATCCCGATTTCCTACAACCTTCCTGAGTTCGATGAACCAGCTCAACGTTATTGCCCGGCAGGCGTCTACGAAATTGTAGAAGAGGGCGGTGAGAAGAAATTCGAAATCAGCGCCGGAAACTGCGTGCACTGCAAAACCTGCGACATCAAAGATCCACGCCAAAACATCATCTGGACAGTCCCCGAAGGCGGCGGCGGACCCAATTACTCAAACATGTAGGAACGGCCCTGAGGCCGCGACCTGTACGAGCGGTCCTAAGACCGCGACCACGTTACGATCGCCGCCTCCAAACATTGTTGGAGGGGCCGGGTCGGATTATTTCGGTTGCATCCTGATGGCGCCATCGATGCGGATTGTTTCGCCGTTTACTACGGGGTTGCCGTAGATAAAGGCGGCTGTGTCTGCGTACTCTTCCGGGCGGCCTAATCGTGGTGGGAACGGAATCTGCTTTCCTAACGAGTCCTGAACGTCTTCTGGCATTCCCGCCATCATCGGAGTCATGAAAATGCCTGGCGCGATGGTGTTCACGCGGATGCCGAATTGGGCGAACTCACGGGCCAGTGGCAGCATCATTCCAACCACACCACCTTTTGATGCGGAGTAGGCGGCCTGGCCGATCTGGCCCTCAAAAGCGGCTACTGATGCCGTGCTGATTACGACACCTCGCTCGCCTTCTGCGTTGGGTTCATTGAGCTGCATGACTGCTGCTGCTTCTTTTGTGACGTTGTAGCTGCCGACCAAGTTGATCTGAATGACGCGATTGAAAGTCTCGGCTGGCCAGGTTCCCTCACGACCCAGAGTACGACCTGCGGTCGCGATTCCGGCGCAGTTGACGGCGAGTGTGATGCCGTCCATGAATTCCTTAGCGGTTTGAATTGATGCTTTGACGGCGTCTTCGTTTGCGACATCGGTACTGACGAAGATCGCTCGGTCACCAAGCTTGGCAACGCTTGCCGCCCCCAGTTCTTCGTTGACATCGAACAGGACAACTTGTCCACCTGCGGCGATGACTCGTTCGGCTGTTGCGAATCCGAGTCCGGAAGCACCACCTGTTATTACTGCTTTTGCACTTGCGAGATCCATGAGAGTTCCTAGGTAATTTCGATTCCGATTGCGGTTGCTTCGCCACCGCCGATACAAAGAGACGCAACGCCGCGTTTTAGATTGCGATTCCGCAATGCATGCAGCAACGTGACAATAATTCTCGCGCCGGTCGCACCGATTGGATGGCCCAGCGCGCAAGCGCCGCCGTTGACGTTCACTTTGGCGTGATCCAGACCGGCATCGGCCATTGCCGCCATGGTTACGCATGCGAATGCCTCGTTGACTTCGTACAGATCGACGTTGTCCGGATTCCAGCCAAGTTTTTCATGCAGGGCCTTAATCGCAAAAACGGGGGCGGTCGTGAACCATTCCGGCTCGTGGGCGAAGCCGGAGTGACCGATAATGGTTGCGAGTGGTTCGAGCCCGCGTTTTTCTGCCTCGTTGGCACTCATGAGCAACAATGCTGCCGCGCCATCCGAAATGGATGATGAGCTGGCGGCAGTGACCGTTCCGTCTTTCGCAAATGCCGGTCGCAAAGTCGGGATTTTTTCGAGTTTGGCGGCACCGGGGCCTTCGTCTTCGCTGACCGTAACGTCGCCTTTCCGGGAACTGATCGTTACCGGTGTTATCTCAGCATCAAATGCACCATCGCTCATGGCAGATCGTGCGCGATTGACGGATTCAATAGCGAACGCGTCCTGATCCTCGCGGCTGAAGCCATACTTTTTCGATGTGATTTCCGCAAAATGTCCCATCATGTTGCCGTCTGAAGGATTCTGTAGTCCGTCGAAGAACATGTGGTCCAGAACTTGTTGATGACCCATGCGATATCCGGATCGGGCCTTAGGCATCAGGTATGGCGCATTACTCATGGACTCCATGCCACCGGTAATGACTATTCCGGCACTGCCAGCCTTAATCAGGTCGTTGCCCAGCATGGTGGTTTTCATTCCGGATCCGCACACCTTGTTCAAAGTCGTGCAGCCGGCGCTGAGTGGAATGCCTGCCTGAATGGCCGCCTGGCGTGCCGGTGCCTGACCGACGCCAGCGGGGAGTACACAGCCCATCAACACTTCACTGATTCTCTCAGCATCTACCTGAGACTCCTCAATACAGGCGCGAATCGCCGCAGCCGCGAGGTCAGGGCTTGAGGCGCCGGAAAGCGTCCCTTGAAACGCGCCCAACGGTGTTCGTTTCGCGGCAACAATGACAACAGCATCAGAACTCATTTCAGGTCTCTCCAGTGAGCTATTCTTTAAGACGGTGCGTTACTTTCAGGCAATTGCAGTCAGAGCGCAATACAAGGAATCTGGTAGTTCTGCCTAAGTCTTATCGGCGAGCAGATCGGGCTCGTCGATCGCTGTGATTATGCGTTGCCGGGACGCCTCTGCGAGCTTTCTGGAGGATGCGTAGTCATCATCTCCGGGCGCGATCGCTGGCAAGATTTCAATAACCAGGCCTGATTTGCGTGGCATGAGTCGACCGGAGGGCATCATTTCTCGGGCACCGGAGATAGCGACTGGTACCACGGGCATATCCCCTTTGATGGCCGCCACAAATGCGCCCGGACGAAAGCGCCCAACACCACGTTCCAGCAGAAAAGTACCTTCGGGGAAGAAACCCAGCGATTCACCCTCTTGCGCTGCTTTTACGAGTTGCCGTGCGTCTCTGGAACTACCGGTCATTTCCTTTCTTTCGACAAATTTGGAACCCGACCGGCGCAGCAGAAAATGGATTACCGGTATATCGCGCATTTCACCCTTAATCACGAAGCCGAAGCGCGCTGGCAAATAGCCATTCAGGAGGGGGCCGTCAATGTAGCTCGCGTGATTGGCAACCACGACACAGCTATCCGCTGGCAAATTGTCGATACCTCGTACTGTGACCTTGACGCCGGAGAGCACAAAGATCATTTTGGCAGCGAAGGTGACCAGTTTCTGCCGCCGGTGCACACCGGGCACGAATATCGCGACGATCAGTGAAAAGAGGCAAGCGACCGCGAAACACAGCCACGCCCAGAGCCCCCACAGGGTATTTGCGACGTATGTGACCCAGTTCACTTTATGTTAACGCCTTCCGGAATCTGTGACAGCGGTCACGCCTCATACCTGGAGTCATCTCCATACTCATAATCCTTGATAAATCCGTCGCTTGGCGGTGCATTGAAAATCTTACCGGGAATCGGAACGGCGTATGCTACCAGTCCGACAGCCCGGTTGGCAGATGTATCGCAGCAAAGGATTGCGCGACTA
>CAYWBZ010000063.1:0-11583 GCA_964456535.1 uncultured Woeseiaceae bacterium
GCAAACTCATACAGCTTTGCGACGTGCCAATCCGTATCCGGTATCGAGCGCCCAACATCGCTCATGCGAGCCTGCATGTCCCCAGGAAGATCGCGACCATCGTGCGGTACGCTTATGAGTAGCGGTAATTCACCGGACTGAAATTGGAATACGCGACTCATGTAGCCAGGCTGGGCAGCACCGATGATGCGTATTTGCAGTAGACGCCATTGTCGACAATTGTCGCGACCCGGCGGATATCCGAAGACAATGACCGGTCTTCTTCGTACGTTGGCGAAACCTCACGCAACTCGGCGATGACCTCTTCGATAACCGGCGAACTTTTTTTCGGGCGGTGAAACTCAATACCCTGCGCCGCGGCCAGCAGCTCGATCGCGATAATGTCTGCGACGTTGTCGATCATTGTATGCAGTCGTCGTGCGGCAAATGTCGCCATGCTGACATGATCTTCCTGATTCGCTGAGGTCGGCAAACTGTCAACGCTGGCCGGGTGCGCGTGCGACTTGTTCTCGGATGCAAGAGCAGCAGCTGTTACTTGCGCCATCATGAAGCCGCTGTTCAGACCGCCGTGCTTCACCAGGAATGCAGGCAGGCCACTCATATGCGAATCGATCAGCAATGCGATACGACGCTCTGAGAGCGCACCGATCTCGGCTATCGCCAGCGCAAGATAATCGGCGGCGAGTGCTACAGGCTCAGCGTGAAAATTTCCGCCCGAAAGAACCGTCTTTGTATCCGCAAAGACCAAAGGATTATCGGTGACTGCGTTGGCTTCAGTTTCCAGAACAGTACACACATGCCTGAGCACGTCGAGGCACGCGCCAACAACCTGTGGCTGACAGCGAATCGAATACGGGTCCTGAACATGATCGCATTTTTCATGCGATGCACGAATTTCGCTGTCGTGCATGAGATCGCGCAATACACCCGCAACCGAGATCTGCCCACCATGTCCGCGTACGTTTTGTATGCGTTTATCAAACGGCGTATCGCTGCCTTTGATCGCGTCAGAGGACATCGCGCCAGCCATCATCACCGCGGCCAGCAGATTCTCGGTCCGAAACGCCGCGGCTAACGCCAGCGCCGTCGATACCTGTGTGCCATTGAGTAACGCCAGTCCTTCTTTCGGCGCCAGTCTTATTGGTTTGATTCCGGCGTTTGCAAGCGCCTCTGCTGCTGGCACCACTTTACCGTTGACCCGCACTTCGCCCTCACCAATCAGTGCCCCGGCCATATGTGCTAGCGGCGCCAGATCACCCGATGCGCCAACAGAACCCCGTGACGGAATACATGGATAAATATTGTGATTGATCATCTCGCACAGCGTTTCAACGAGTTCGAGTCGCACACCGGAAAACCCCTCCGCCAGCGCAATCACTTTCATGAGCATCGTGATGCGCACGATTTCATCGCTGAGGTCTTCGCCAACACCGACCGCATGCGAGCGCACCAGATTCGCCTGCAAGTGTGCAAGCTCATCGTCACTGATACGCACAGACGCTAATTGCCCGAAACCGGTATTCACTCCGTAAACCTGCTCACCGCCGGCGACAACGTCATTGATCAGTTCATTCGACTCGGCGATGCGGCGTTTTGCGCTATCGCCCAGCGAGACCGTTAGTGGCTGTTGCCATGCGGGACGAAGAACATCAAGCGTGATCAGCTGATTGTCGATCGTCAGATTCATTTCGAGTCTCCGCGACCGATCATCGGCAGGTTCAGTCCGAACTCTTCTGCGCATTCAATCGCAGATTCGTATCCCGCATCCGCGTGTCGCATCACACCACTGGCCGGATCGTTCCACAGCACCCGTGCGATGCGTTTGTCTGCCTCCGGCGTGCCATCACAAACGATGACCAGCCCTGCATGTTGTGAATAGCCCATGCCGACACCGCCACCGTGATGAAACGACACCCAGGTTGCGCCACCGGCTGTACTCAATAACGCGTTCAGCAATGCCCAGTCAGATACCGCGTCACTGCCGTCCTTCATGCTTTCAGTTTCGCGGTTCGGACTCGCAACCGAACCACTGTCAAGATGATCCCGACCAATAACCACCGGTGCTTTCAATTCACCGTTGCGGACCATTTCGTTGAATGCGAGCCCGAGGCGTTCGCGCTGCCCCAACCCCACCCAGCAAATTCTTGCTGGCAAACCCTGAAACTGGATTCGTTCACGAGCTTCGTCGAGCCAGTGGTGCAGATGTTCGTCATCAGGAATCAGTTCCTTAACTTTCGCGTCGGTCTTGTAGATGTCTTCCGGATCACCGGACAACGCAACCCAACGGAATGGGCCGACGCCACGACAGAAAAGTGGCCGCACATAGGCAGGAACAAAGCCTGGAAAGTCGAAAGCATTTTCGACGCCGTCGTCGAACGCCACCTGACGAATATTGTTGCCGTAATCAAACGTGGGGATACCTTGCTTCTGGAACTCAAGCATCGCCTTCACATGTATCGACATCGACTTGGTTGATGCGGCAACAACGGCATCAGGATCACTTTCGCGTTGTTCGTACCATTTTTCGACCGTCCAGCCGATCGGCAGGTAACCGTTGGCGGGGTCGTGCGCCGATGTCTGGTCCGTAACAGCATCGGGCTTGATGCCCTGCTTCACCATCTCCGGCAAAATCTCTCCGGCATTTCCCAGCAAACCAACCGACACGGCCTTCTTGTCACGAACAGCCTGCTCAATGATCTCCATGGCTTCCGGCAGCGACTCAGCCCGCACGTCCAGATAGCCCGTCCTCAAGCGCATGTCGATGCGATCCGATTGACATTCAATCACCAACATCGACGCTCCGGCCATTGTGGCTGCCAGTGGTTGCGCACCACCCATGCCGCCAAGACCCGATGTCAGAATCCAGCGCCCGGCAAGGTCGCCGTCGTAGTGCTGCCGACCCATTTCCACGAAGGTTTCGTAAGTGCCCTGCACAATGCCCTGACTACCGATATAGATCCACGACCCGGCAGTCATCTGGCCGTACATCATCAGACCTTTCTTATCGAGTTCCCGGAAATGCTCCCAGTTTGCCCATGCCGGTACAAGATTCGAGTTTGCGATCAGGACGCGCGGCGCGTCTGCATGTGTGCGGAACACGCCAACCGGCTTGCCGGACTGCACGAGTAGCGTCTCGTCAGACTCAAGCTCCCGGAGCGTATCCACGATGGCATCAAAGCACTCCCAATTGCGAGCTGCTTTGCCGATGCCGCCGTAAACGACCAGATCCTGCGGCCGTTCGGCAACGTCCGGATCGAGATTGTTCATCAGCATTCTTAAGGGTGCCTCGGTGAGCCAGCTCTTTGCGGTCAGCTCGGTGCCTGTTGGCGCTTTGATGATTCTTTTCATTGACGCAAGTTCTCCAGTTGAACAACATCGGCTGATGTTGTTCGCGATGTTCCGGGCGGTGTGTAATGCCCCGTGAGTTCGTAGCGACTGCCGGGGTGGTGCAGTCGTGCAAAAGTGACCGGTCGGCCAGCCGACCAGGTGCGGCGAGTAATGACCAGTGACGGTTCGTCATCGAGCATGTCCAGGTGCTGGCGTATGGCCAGATTTGGCATGCTGGCCCGCACCGCCTGTTCGGCTTCCTGCAAAGGGGCAATCCCCGTCAGGTACGCGCTAGGTGTCTGCACTTCAAAATCCTGCTTTAGGCAGTCCGGCGCAAAACTTGCGAGTACGTACCGATCCTCGACCTGGATTGGTATCAGGTTTTCGCTGTGTATGAGCAGCAGATGGATTACGTCAGTACCCTGCTCCACATGCAACGCTTTGGCGATTTCTCCCCGAGCGTGTTGCATAGACTGGCGCAACATACGACTGCTGTGTTTGTGACCACGGTGTGCAATTTCGTCGGCGATGTTCTGTACTTCCAAAAGATCTGAACGCGAGCGGAAGTCCGAAACAAACGTACCCTTGCCTGCGACACGATCGACGTATCCCTCGTCGTTCAATTCACGCAATGCACGATTAGCTGTCATGCGAGACACGCTCTTCGACTCGACCAGTTCGTTTTCTGATGGGACTCGATCTGTGGGCTGCAGCTCACCCGTCGCGATCTGCTCGATAATGAAGTCCTTTAGCTGCTGATATCGCGGTTTGGCTGCAGTCATTTTGTGGTACCCAGATCGGCGATCGCCGCAGAATAGGCTTCGCGTGCCATGTCACGTTGCACATGCGTTGCGTCGACGACCTGCCATTCGCCATTAACCATGACGCGCTCGACTGGCAACGGGTATCCCGAAAAGACCAACGCATCGAGTCGTGATTCATCGCCATGCCCTGCGAGCATCGGGTCGTCGTCGCAAAGAACGACGAAATCCGCGGCTGAACCCGCGCTGATTCCAGCACTTTCCTGGCCGCTGGCGGCGGCGCCACCTTCGAGCGCTCGTAGAAACAGTTCGCTGCCGACATGGCTGTCACGCAATGACACTACATTGCGCGTGTTTGTCGCGAGACGCTGGCCGTATTCCAGCCACCGCAATTCTTCGAACGGGTTAATCGACACGTGACTGTCCGAGCCAATCGCTATGCGGCCGCCGTGGGTGAGAAAATCGTGCAACGGAAACAGTCCGTCACCGAGGTTTGCCTCCGTGCTCGGACAAAGCGCCGCCACAGCACCGGATCCGGCCATTGCTGCAACTTCGTCGGCATCCATGTGCGTGGCGTGCACGAGACACCAGTTACTGGATACGTCAAAGTTTTCCAGGAGCCAGCGCACCGGGCGTCGTCCAAGGGCGGCCAGACATTGATCTACTTCCCGCTGCTGTTCGGCGATGTGCATATGCATGGGCACGAACGCATCATTCGCCACCCTGGCAATTTCCTGCAATGACTCGCGCCTCACTGCGCGCAAGCTATGTACACCAATACCAACGCTCACGGCGGCACTGCTGGTGGCAGCAGCACGTTCACGGTGCGCCATGAAATCCTCAAGAGAGAGCGCGAAGCTGCGCTGGTGAGGCAATGGTTCGGGATCATCAAAACCGGCTCGCTCGTAGTGCACAGGTATATAGGTCAGTCGAATTCCGCTATCAGCGGCCGCTTTAGAAATCGCCGCAAACATCGTATCAACGGCATCCAGATTCTTTGGATCACGATGCAGGTAGTGAAATTCAGCGACCGAAGTGTAGCCGCTGGAAAGCATTTCACAGTACACCTGGCGAGCAATGGCGGTCAGGGTGTCTGCATCGACTCGACCGGCCAGTTCGTACATGCGTTCGCGCCAGCTCCAGAAATTATCGCGACCTGCAGGCGAACGCTGTTCAGTATGTCCGGCCAGCGCTCGCTGGAATGCGTGGCTATGCGCATTACAAAGCCCGGGAATGATGTAGCCAACCGCTTCGTCGCCGGGCGCTGCGGATGCGTTGGTCTCAATATGCGAAACCAGCCCGTCAGATACCTCAAGCCGGACGTCTGACGCCCAGCCGGAAGGCAATAATGCTTTTTTCGCAAATACGGTAGTCATGCCATTCCTGTACAGGTTGTATATACAGGCTAGACCATGCTAATTTCGGTTGCAACTGCCGCAGAGCAAATCGGGAAAATTGCATGTCGGACTGGGACTTATTGCTGACAGATGCTCGCACCGCGACGATGCGAGACGACGAGCCGGACTACGGTGTTGTCGACGGATCCGCTGCAATCGCGATCAGCGACGGGCACATCGTCTGGATTGGCAGCCAGTCAGACCTGCCAAAGCATCGCGCGACTAGTGAACGCTCTATGGCTGGCCGCTGGATAACCCCGGCGCTGATCGATTGTCATACCCACCTGATTTTCGGCGGAGACCGGGCCGCGGAATTCGAACAACGATTACGCGGTGCCAGCTATGAAGACATCGCCCGAGCGGGTGGTGGCATCATGTCGACAGTTCGGGCGACCCGGGACGCGACGGCCGACGAATTGTTCGACGCCGCACTGCCGCGACTCAACGCGCTGGCCAGCGAAGGCGTTGCCACTGTCGAGATCAAATCCGGCTACGGCCTGGATTACGAAACGGAAGTGCGCATGCTCGAAGTCGCGCGTCGGCTCGGCGATGCAAGCTCTGTTGATGTCCGCACAACGCTACTCGCGGCCCATACAGTGCCGCCAGAGTTCGAAGACGATGCCGATGGCTACATCGACCTGATCTGCGACGTGCTCTTGCCGCGCGTTGCTGAACAAGGGCTCGCTGATGCCGTTGACGCCTACTGCGAATCGATCGCTTTCAGTGGACCACAGATCGCCAAACTGTTTGGCGCGGCTACTAAACTTGGCCTGCCCGTCAAACTGCACGCCGACCAGCTCAGCAACGGTGGCGGCGCAGAACTCGCTGCGTACTTCAAAGCCCTTTCCGCCGACCACCTCGAATACACTTCCGAAAAAGGGGTCAGAGCCCTTTCGGCAGCGGGGTCCGTTGCAGTATTGCTGCCAGGTGCTTTCCTGACGCTGGGCGAGACACAACTGCCGCCCATTGATGAATTGCGCACGAACGATGTGCCAATCGCCATCGCGACCGACTGCAATCCGGGAACCTCGCCTATATGCTCTTTACGCACAGCAATGATGTTGGCCGCCCGGCTTTTCAGACTAACGCCTGAAGAATGCCTGGCCGGGGCAACTCGAAACGCCGCTCGTGCACTCGGCCTGCAGGATGACCGCGGTACGCTGGAGGTCGGCAAGCGCGCCGATATTGCGGTGTGGGACATCAGTCACCCGCGTGAACTCGCCTACTGGACCGGAACACCGCAGCTGGCAGAAACGATCACAGGCGGGCACACTACGCAGCCTTAGAAGAACAATCGCGCCGGCACTTGAACACGCACCTCGCTAAATCCCGCAGTTTCATTATTACGCTCGGCCTGTTAACGGCCGTCGCGGCTTTAACTGTGGACCTCAGTTTGCCGGCGATTCCGGCTATGGTCGAGGCACTCAGCACAACGCTATCGCGCGGACAACAGATTGTCGGCGTATTCATGTTTGGTATGTCACTTGGGCAGATCCCCTCCGGGCTCGCATCGGACAGGTTCGGGCGTTTACCAACAATTTACGCCGGCATGGGACTCTTTGTCGCCGCCGCTTGTGTTGCCGCTATTGCCAATGACATGGAGCTTTTGCTCGCAGCTCGATTTGTTCAGGGCATAGGCGCCGCATCCGCGATCGTAATTTCCCGTGCCGTCGTCCGCGACATTGCGACAGGCAAGGATGCAGCTCGATTAATGTCACTGATGACCATGATCTTCACAGCGGCGCCGGTCATCGCGCCCAGTATCGGTGCTCTGCTCGTGGCGCAGTGGAATTGGCGTGCTCCGTTTATCGTCATTGCGGCGTGCGGTTTCGCATTGCTGTTCGGTATTCGCAGCAACCTTGTCGAAACACACACACCGAATGCCTCGGAGCACCCACTGCGACAACTCGCTACCAGTTTTCGGGAGTATTTCTCTCATCGCCAAAGCATTTTCGGCTTGCTGCTTCTGATACTGCCGCCCGCGGGCTACATGTCTATTATTGCGGTTTCGGCAGCGCTAACCGTAGATATCTACGATTTCTCGATCACACAGTACGGCGTGATTTTTGCCTGCGCCGGCTTATCGATACTCGCTGGGTCAACCGCGAATCGATGGCTGGTAATGCGCTTTGACATGATGCAACTCATCAAGCTTAGCGTAGCGCTGATATTCGCATCGAGTGCGCAGCTCGCCGTCGTCGCCTGGCTGGACTCCGCCCCGTTCTGGTGGGTTTGGAGCTGCGTCTGCCTGTACATGTTCACTATCGCAATTCTCATGCCCAACGCCACTGTTCTGGCGCTGGATCCATTGCCGAAAATTGCCGGCGTGGCATCGTCGATTCTCGGCACGTCACAAAATATTATTGGTGCGTCGGGCGCAATACTTGGTGCGTTGATCTATGACGGTTCGGTGCGCAACGCCGTCATCATCATGGCGTCGACAGGTACTCTTACTGCGGGGATCTTTCTTCTACGTCCGTTGATCGTGCCGGGGCCATTGGTGCATCACCAGGATGAACTTGCCCGCGATTAAGGTTTTTCGGTGAGGAATTCGCTTAGGTCTTTGCGAAACTGCGTTGGCGTCAATTTCGGATAGCCAAACCAAATCAGCCCGACAACAAATGCCTGCGTTTCATCGATACCGACAATATCGAAGAAGCGTGAGTCACGAGTAATGTCGCCCGTTGTCCACTTCGAGCCGACACCCGCTTTCCAGAGGTACAAGCAGAGGTTCTGTACGGCTGCACAACAGGCTGCATAGTCTTCCTTTTGCAGTGATTCGTCTTCTGAACGCTCGCAGGTCACAACCAGCCAGCCCGGCTTTTCAGACCAGCTCTGACGTTTGAAGTCGCCGGCCTTCCCACCATTTTTTGCTGTGACGATATCTCTGCACAAATCGAGGCAGCGCTCTTTGGTTTCGTCCCCAAGCACATAGAAATGCCAGGGCTCAGTAACATGATGGTTCGGTGCCCAGGTCGCGGCTTCGACGGCCTCATTCACCAGTGATCGCGGTACCTCAGTCTGCAGAAAAAGCTCTATCGTGCGCCGGCCACGAATCACTTCGGCGAACTCCCGAAGCTCCTGTGTCTCATAGCTCGGGGTTTTCCTTTTCATTAAACGCGCTCGATGATCATGGCGATGCCCTGCCCAACTCCTATGCACATGGTACACAGCGCATAGCGCCCCTGACTACGTCGCAGTTGATACGCGGCCGTCGTGACAAGCCTTGCACCGGACATGCCGAGTGGATGGCCCAGGGCGATTGCACCACCATTTGAGTTCACGTGTTCGGCATCGTCCGCTACACCAAGCTGTCGCAAGGTCGCCAACCCTTGTGCGGCGAAAGCCTCATTGAGTTCGATCACGTCCATCTCTTCGATAGACCGGCCACACAACTGCAAGACTTTTTCCGACGCCGGCGCAGGTCCAATTCCCATTATCCGTGGCTCGACCCCCGCAGCAGCCCAACCCACGATCCGCGCCAATGGCTTGAGGCCCTGCTGTTTCGCGGCCGCTTCATTCGCTATCAACACCGCGCACGCCCCATCGTTGATGCCCGATGCATTACCCGCCGTTATTGAGCCGTCTTTGCGAACAATTGGGCGCAATTTCGCAAGGCCCTCAAGCGTCGAACCAGCGCGCGGATGCTCATCGGAATCGACGATGGTCGGATCACCGCGCCGTTGCGGAACAGAAACTGAAATAATTTCGTCGCTGAAGAGTCCCGCTTTGGCGGCTGCCTCAGCACGAAGCTGGCTACGCAGGGCAAACGCATCCTGGTCTTCACGCGACACGCCGAACTCGGCAGCAACGTTTTCCGCCGTCTCGGACATGGAATCGACACCGTACTGTTCTTCAAGCTTTTTATTGACGAATCGCCAACCTAAAGTCGTGTCGTAAAGTTCCGTATTTCGCCCAAAGGCGGCGGACTGCTTCGCCATAACGAACGGCGCGCGCGACATTGATTCGACGCCGCCTGCTATTGCGAGCTGAGCACCACCTGCCTTAATACTATCGGCGACATTGCCGATCGCGTTCATTCCCGATCCACAAAGGCGGTTGACCGTGACGCCAGGAACGGAGACGGGCAACCCGGCCAACAAGGCTGACATGCGCGCAACGTTTCTATTGTCTTCGCCGGCCTGATTGGCGCAACCGTAGACGAGATCGTCAATGACTTCGGGGTTGAGGGTCGTATTGCGCTGCAGCAAGGCCGTAATCGGAATTGCACCAAGGTCATCGGTACGGATGGTAGACAAGGCCCCGCCGTAGCGTCCTATTGGCGTGCGAATCGCATCGCAGATAAACGCGTCAGACATTATTTACTTCACTCCAATCGTCATGCGCCGAACAACATCGTTTTTGACAATGAAATGGTTGTAGAGTGCGCCCAGAATATGCACGATTATGAGCGCTGCGAGCGGCTTCCATGCAAACTCATGCACCTCTTCCCACCATTCGTGATTATCATGATTCTCCGTGACCGGAACGGGAATGGTAAAGAGGCCGAACACTGGAACTCCCTTGCCACCCGTGCCAACCACCATCGCGCCAGCGAAGACCTGGACGAATACGGCAATATACAAACCCCAGTGGACTACCGATGAAATCATGCGTTGCCACGCCGGCATACCATCAGGTTTGGTGGGCACTTCGTTCATGAAGCGCCAAATAATCCTGATCATCATCAGCATGAATGTTATCGCAGCGATAGATGCATGAATAAAACGGATTCTGGACCTCTCATCACCGCTCTCCATGCCCTCCTGCTCAAGACCCAGGAAGATAATGGCGAATAAGCCAATTGCGACTAGCCAATGCAGTGCTTTAGCCAAAGATCCGTATTCTATTGTTGTATTTTTCAGTCCCACGTTAATACCCTCTTTCTAGTCCAGCCCAAGCTCGAAGCCGGCTTCCAGTTCCTGTTTTGAATAAGCTCTGAACGCAATCATCGTCTCTGTTTCGACGATGCCATTCAGGTGTCGCATCTTATCGCTGATGACATCAGCGAGGTCTTCGTTCTTGGGGACGCGGACAATCGCGACGAGATCGTAGCGACCTGCCACTGAAAACACTTCTGAAATGCCGGAGGTATCGGCTATTTGATTGGCAAGGTCCGGGATCCGGTTGGTCTCGGCTTTGATTAGAACGATCGCAGTAACCATCAGGTTCTCCGTGCACCAAAGTTGGTGCACGAAGACTATCATTAGCGGGGCTTATTCTGCAGCAGCAATCTCGTGCGCAGTGGCCAGAAGCTCGTCCGCCGGGAGTCGAACCTTGTAGTCGGCATTGGTGTAGGCGAACTGAATCTCACCCTGCTTGTCGATGGCGAAAACCGCCGGCACTGGCAGTACACCGTGCTGCAGCATTGATGAGCCGTCGATGTCCTGATGCTTTGCCTTGCGTCCGTCAATGGTCCCTTGCGATGCCCTGAATGCGATACCGAGTGCGATCGCGGCCTGCGCATCAGCGTCAGACAAGATTGTGTAGTCAAGACCCGCAATATCGTCTTGCGTCTCCTGCTTCAGGCTCTCGTACAACAATTCGGCGCGATCGCCGCTCAGAAACAGGACGTCGACACCGAGTTCCCGGATTTCCGGAATCGTGTGGCGCATTTCAGATAGGTACATATTGCAGTAGGGACACCAGCCGCCGCGGAAGGCTAGCAAAACCACGGGGCGCTCGAGGTTTTTCGGGTCAAAATCGAACGCTTCACCATCAACTGTTTCCACCTGGAAACGTGGCGCTCTATCACCTTTGCCGAGCGGCTCGATAAGATCTGCAGATGCGGCGATCGGTACGTCGGCGTGACCCTCTTGAATCGCGACACTGCACGCGAAGCTCATGCCCAGGAGGACGACAAACAGGATGTAAGGAATGGAACGAATAATCATGATCAGGTACTCCGACGGTTTGAATAATGGACCATGAAAGGCCCTGATTTATTTCACCTACTCGTATCGCAGCGCATCAATCGGATCCAAGTCCGCTGCGCGCTTTGCCGGCCAGATACCGAATATCATGCCGACCGCTGCACTAAAGCCGAATGCCATCATAGCTGAACTTGATGTCACCACCGTCTGCCAGCCGGCATATTT
>CAYWBZ010000064.1:0-11535 GCA_964456535.1 uncultured Woeseiaceae bacterium
CAGATGAACTGCTGCTCGATGCCGACGGCAACTCGCGAATTTCGATGGAAGACCTGGCCGTCGTACTGCTCGACGAAGCCGAGAACCCGCGGCACCAGCGTATGCGTTTCACCGCATCCTATTGAGACCCGCAGACCACCTACAAATCGGAGGACATCGGTGCGAATGCAGCCCTTCGGGCTGCACAATTCGAAATCTCGAGGGCCACAAAAACAAAAAGGCCCCTTAAAGGAGCCTTTCAGTTTTTGGCGCGCCCGGAGAGATTCAAACTCCCGACCGCTCGGTTCGTAGTTAGATCATTGATCATTAACTTGTTGTTTTATAAAGTATTCCGCAGGGCGTCCGTTGCTTCAATCGCCCTACTCTGCACAACCGCGCACGACTGAATCACGCAAAAGTCCCGCGTTGAATCATCAAGTTCTTACAAACCCACTCTAGCTCGGCTACCGACTGCGTCATAACTGGGCTAAGCAAGGGTCTCTGGCCCAAAATTACGGTTGTATCGTTTTTTTCGAGGTCGGGTTAGAGTGGCTCCAGACCACACCAGTCAGCTACGAACAATGCGATTGACTGGGTTACTCGCCGCACCGAATCGAGGTTCACCCGTTCATTGAAGCCGTGGATTGCTTCGGCGGTTGGCCCATAAACCAACGCAGGTGTATCCGCATAGAGCCCGAAAAAGCGAGCATCCGTTGTCGCGGTTACCGGTGCCTGCTCGAGCGTGTCGCCAGTTACAGTCTTGTGGGCATCTTCCAGCGAAGCTATCGCCTGATAGGTTTCCGGTTTGTCGTGCTCAGCCAGAGCATAGCCTTCGGCCAGAAAACCGTGATAAATGATCTCCGGTCGGTTTTTTTGTAAGAAAGTGTCGGCATCGGCTGCTTCCTGCAAGCAGGCTTCAATCTCGGCACGTGCGGCGTCGATATCCTGACCCGGGTAAATCGCCATACGAACATCAAAACAGCACCAGGCCGGCACACTCGACGCCCAGTCACCACCGTCGATTCGTCCGATATTGAGGTTCAGGGGATGATCCACATGCTGGTACAGCGGATGTTTGCCCTCGGCAGCATTCCACCGTTTCTCAAGCTCCCGTAATTCTGCGATCAACGGGATAGCGGCTTCGATCGCGCTGACCCCGCTACCGGCCTCGAGCACATGAACCGGTATGCCTTTCAGGTGAACCTGTAACCAGATGACACCAATTTGTGCCTTGATCAACTGTTCATCAAATGGCTCGGGAATCAGTGCGGCATCCGCGCGGTATCCTCTTTGCAGGCAGGCCAGCGCTCCATTGCCCGTGCATTCCTCTTCGACCACTGACTGGATATAGACATCGGCGGCGGGTTGAAAACCTGTCTCCCGCAGCGCATCAAGCGCGAACAGGTTAGCGACTAGCCCGGCCTTCATATCGCCAACGCCACGCCCGAACATCCAACTGCCATCGACATGCGGCTCAAAGGGCGGCGCGTCCCACATGTCTAGCGGACCCACCGGTACCACGTCGATGTGGCCGTTCAGGATGAGCGACTTTCCCTGACTCGTCTGGCTGCGATGTGTGCCGACCACGTTGATGGCATCGTCATAGTCGCCGATGACAGGAGAAAACCCGCGCAAGTGAGCAATATCATTGACCTCGATATTCCAGGTATCCACCGCATATTTGCGCTCGTTCATTTGTTCGGCCATGAAGTGCTGAGCGCTCTGTTCATCACCGCGCGTCGAAGGATGACTCGCGAGTTCGGCAAGATAAGCGATTTGCTCGTCGAATCGCTTGTCAACAGCGTTCATGACACGTTTCTTGAGATCGTTGTTCATCGGCTTCACTCTCAAAAGGTTGCTACGTCGTTTTCAGGGACTAGTAAGTGTGCATCGGTGGCGGCCACAACATCGTCGATTGCAAGTCCTTTGGCGATTTCACGCAGCACAATCCCATCCTTGGTGATGTCGAGGACCGCCATATCCGTGACGATTCGGTTTACGCAGGCAGGCGCAGTTAAGGGCAAACTGCATTTGCTGACAATCTTGGATTGACCACGCTTGTCTAAATGCGTGGTCAGGACCACGACACGACGCGCCTTCTGCGCCAGTTCCATGCCGCCCCCCACGCCCGGGGCGAATCGTCCGGGAATAATCCAGTTCGCGAGATCGCCGTTCCCAGCCACTTGAAGGGCACCCAACAGGGCCAAATCAAGTCGACCGCTACGCACGAGCGCAAAGGAAACGGCACTGTCGAAAAAGGCGGTTCCGGGCAGGGTGGATATATAGTTCCCACCGGCGTCAATCAAGTTGCGGTCCGCCTGCTCCGGTGCAACAGTCGATCCCGCTCCGGAAATACCGTTTTCCGAATGCAGACAGACGGGCATTTCTGGATCCAGGACTTCTACAACTCTTGTCGGCAGTCCTATGCCCAAATTGACCGTCATTCCCGGGCGAATTTCACGAGCGGCCCGCCTTATTAGTCGATCCCTAGCGATTGATGACTGCATATGCCTCCGTCAGTT
Organism: uncultured Woeseiaceae bacterium; assembly: GCA_964456535.1. GTDB lineage: Bacteria > Pseudomonadota > Gammaproteobacteria > Steroidobacterales > Woeseiaceae > UBA1847. The sequence continues at coordinate 2,502 of CAYWBZ010000064.1, forward strand.
CTGCAAGTGGAACGACACAATCTACAAAAGGGCCGGGCGTGTGTACGACATCGGGCACAATACCGCCCAGGGGAACGAGTTTTTCCGCCTCGACGATCACCGCACCCGCCGCCATCGCCATCAATGGATTGAAGTTTCGAGCGCTGGCAGCATAGATGTGATTACCGAAGGTGTCTGCGGTGTCCGCATGAATGAGTGCAAAGTCGGCCTGTAATGCGGTTTCAATCAAATAGCGCCGCCCATTGAATTCTATGGACGTTTTGCCATCGGCCATTAGCGTGTCTATGCCGACGTCAGTCAGGAAACCCGGTAGTCCGGCACCCGAGGCGCGAATGCGTTCAGCCAAAATGCCCTGCGCACAAAACTCGACGACGAGGCGCCCTGCGTTCATCAATTCAATGGCATGCGGATTAAGCCCCATATGAGACACGATCAATCGTTCCACCTGACCGTTCTCCAGCAACCGGTCGATGCCCATGCCGGGCTCATTGGCGTCATTCTTGATGACAGTTAACCGCTTGTGGTCCTGCCGCACTAACTCGTCGATCAGGCAAAAAGGGGTACCCGGAACTCCGAAGCCTCCGACCATGACTGTGGCTCCGTCGGCAATACGATCAATGGCTTCCTCAATGGGCGTGGTCTTGTCGATCATTCGTCGCGGCTTACGTTATCCTGTACTGACTGGCAGGCCTGCTTCCGTAGCGAACGCCACAAGACTGCTCTCCAGCAACTCGAGCAATTCCTCGATCTGGGTCTCAGTAATAATAAGTGGCGGACAGACCATGAAGTGATCCCCCTCGACGCCGCCTCGAGTGCGGCGGGCGTAGATTATGAGACCGCGCGCATACGCATGCTCCACGAGGCGAACATAGGCGTTCAGTTCGCGTGGTAACGGTGCCATCGTAGCGCGATCCGATACCAACTCAAATGCCAGCAACAACCCCTTCCCGCGGACACTACCAATGAAAGGAAATCGTTGCATAAGTGCTTCAAGCTGCGTTTTGAGCTGATCACCCATGACTTCGGCGTTTTTAATTAAACCTTGCGTCTCTAGCTCCTCGACGACAGCCAGCCCGGCGGCGCAGGCAAGGGGATTGCCTGCACTGGTGAAGCCGTGTGCGAAGCCGCCGGCATCGAGTACAGGATCAACTAGGCGGCTGTCCGCGATCATGGCGCCGAGAGGCACATACCCCGCCGAAAATCCTTTCGACAGGGCGACGATGTCGGCCTTGAGTTGCCAGTGTTCGGCGCCGAGAAAACGCCCGGTTCTGCCCGCGCCGGTCATTACTTCGTCGAGAATCAAGAGAACGCCGAACTCATCGCAGATTTCCATGATACGGCGGTGATAGCTGTTGGGCGCCACAAGTGCGCCCGTCGATGCACCGCCAATCGGCTCCATGATGAAAGCGAGCACAGTCTCCGGTCCCTGCTCAAGAATTTCCTCACGCAGCATCTCCGCATATCGCAAACCCCTTTCTTCCATCGAGAGGCTGTCCTGATCGAGGTAGCACGTCGGTGCCGGTATCTTGGGCATCTCCCGCATCATTGGCACAAACGGCGCAGTCATCGGCGTATATCCTGTGAGGCTGAGTGCCCCGAGCGTGGCGCCGTGATAAGACGGAAAACAAGAGATAATTTTGTACCGGCTGTCACGCCCTGTGGCGACTGCCCATTGACGGGCGAGCTTAAGACACGATTCCACCGCCTCGGAACCACCGGAAACAAAAAAAACCCGATCAAGTCCGGTTGGCATGCGTTGGACTACCCGATGCGCAAGGCTTTCCGCTGCCTCATTTTCGAAATGCAGTCGGTAAGCGAAAGTGCCTTTTTCCATTTGCTCTCGCATGGCCTGAAGCACACGAGGATTGGAATGGCCGATACTGGATACCATCGCACCACTGCAGCCGTCGAGATAACGCCTGCCGGTCTGGTCCCAGATATAGATCCCCTCAGCTCGTTCCAGTAACGGACGCCGCTTGCGCGTCTGATAGAAAAGAGCGGACGGCTTGTTAGCCAGCTGAATAGGCTCCGGTGCTGTGTCTGTCATCTTTTGCCCTTTTCTGACCCTTGGCACGACGCTTGATGCAGCCAAAAGTGAGGTGTCCCTCTTGACCCTTCATGGTCGCGGAAAATCGGCATCACTACCGAGTCGAAGCCCATAGGATCAAAAAAAGCGAAGATATTTACAATTAGATAATAATAATGAGCGACATTGTAAAAATTAATGTCATGTGTCCGCGTGTCCGGCAAACCTTGCCGGATAGGTTCTTGCCTCGATCGGCAGTTTCCCGATCGCCTCTTTAAAGGCGCTCAACATCAGTCGCTCGGCTCTATCCAGGCGAGTTTCGGGATTCCATGCCAAATACACATCCATTGGTACGGGTGACCCGTAGGGCGGCAGTTGCCAGAGCAATCCATCGTCCACGTTTCGCTGCGCGACATGAATTGGCAATGGGCCGATGCCAAGCCCGACAACGATCATTCGGCGAACCTCTTCCAGGTGCGTGGATGTACCCACAATGTGCGAATCAAATCCCATGTCCTCACGGAATAAGGCGAGCGGGCGCAGTACATCCGAGAGGATGTCCGCGCTAAAGGATACCGTAGGCTCTCCCTTTAGATCAGTGATCTGAAGTCCTTTTTGACCAAATAACCTGTGCGTTGGGCCACAGAAGAAACCGAAATACTCCCGATACATATGCAAGTACTCGAGTTCCGGATTAGGCTTGTTTACCAGGATAATCCCGAGACTCTCCTGCTGGCCCAACAGGGCCCCTGTCGTGTCGCTGCTCTTGCCAACGCTGATGGAATACGTGACACGCGGATTCTGTAAATGAAAATTTGCCAACACGTCATCGATAATGGAGCTGGCGATGTGGCTCGCAAGCGCGATCTGTACATGACCGGTCACCACATCCCGTGAATCCCGAATGGCAACCGCAAGTCGAGACACGCTGCCGTATATCCTCACACACTCTCCATAGAGAAGCTCACCGGGGGGTGTCAGACGAAATACTCCTGTTCGCCTTTCGATCAGCCGTTCATTTAGACGAGTTTCCAGTCGCTTGAGGGCCAGGCTGACCGTCGGTTGCTGCAACAGCAGGCGCTTGGAGGCATTCGTGATACCGCCCTCCTGCACGATGACCAGAAAGGTGTAAAGCAGGTTCCAGTCGAGTTGGCGAACCAGTTTCTCTGTGGTGGACTCTCGCATCTGACGCTCCGACATTAATTTGAATAATGTCACTCATTATTATTATCTAGTTGTAAATGTCTATAGGGAAGCAATACTATTTTCGTGATGACACGTGATTGGAGCTTCGATCATCATTGCCATGAACTATTGTGTGCCCTGATTGAGCGGCAACAAATCAACTAGCGGGAGCGGTCCGAATGACACCATTGCACGGCCTCGATTTGATTGTCATGGGCATCTATTTTGTTGTCCTGATCTGGATCGGCTTAAGTGTTGCTCGCAAAGAGCACGGCGAAGGCGAGAGTGAGTCGTTTCTAGCTGCAGATCGCAGTATGAACCTTGTGCAAACCACGGCGTCAACGGCAGCGACGGACCTAGGTGGCGGCTTTAGCATCGCGATGGGCGGGCTGGGGTTTACGCTCGGCATTTCCGGTTCCTGGCTCATTGCGATCTCTGCGCTCAGCATCATCATTGTCTCATTTCTCATGGTGCCGAAGGTCAAGCCTTGGGCCGATAGAGTGAAGGGCCTGACAACCGGCGATCTGTTCGAGGCACGGTTTGATCGCCGCACCGGCACCGTTGCGGCTGTCGTTATCGGCATCGCCTGGTTCACTTTCGTGGGCGGCCAAATAATCGCTGGCGCGAAACTGTTGCAAGTGACAATGGGGATGGGGCTGACATTCGCCGTTGTGCTGTCCGGTGCGATCGTCCTTGCTTACACGGCTCTGGGTGGTCTGAAGGCGGTGATCTACACCGACGTTTTCCAGATGTTTGTATTGCTAATTGGTATCGTTTTCATCGCCGTGCCGATTGGCCTTTACGAGGTAGGCGGTTGGGGTGGAATTGTCGACCACTTCAGCGCAAGCGCCGCTACTGCGTCGCTCGTGGACTGGGGCGCCGTGGGTTGGAAGACAGTTGTTGGTTGGTTCTTTGCCATCTTCCCGATCTGGTTCATTTCGATCGCCGCCATGCAGCGAATAATCGCCGCTCGTGACGAGAAAACGGCAAGGTGGGCCTTCCTTCTGACCGGTGTGCCGATCGAGTGGCCGCTGTTCGCAATCGGCAGCACCCTGATCGGCATGATTGCTCGAATGTTGTTACCCGATGTTGTCGACGCGGAACTCGCCACGCCGATGATCATCCTCGAACTGCTTCCTGCCGGGATTGCCGGCATCGTCATTGCCGCCTATGTCGCCGCCGTCATGTCGTCGGCCGACTCGGTTCTGATGGGTCCGGTCGCCATATTCACCAACGACATCTATCGCAAACATTTGCGGCCCGATGCGAGCGAAAAATCCCTGGTTCGTGTCGCGCGAATCGCGACTATTGTGCTCGGTGTGCTCGGCATCGGCGTTGCTTACCTGGTACCGAACATTCTGGACTTGATACTTTACGCCTATACATTCGGCGCCGCCGGCTTGTTCTTCCCCATGCTTGGTCTGTTATTTTGGCGCGACACGACGGCGCAAGGCGCGTTCTGGAGTATGCTCGGCGGCGGATCGTCCGCAGTGATCTGGTCGTTGCTCGGCGAACCGTACGGTTTCGCGGCATCCTACATGGGATGGGCAATCGGGCTGCCGCTGCTCATCGTTGTGTCTCTGATAACCGAACACAGTCCAGAAGAGGATTGCGGACTCTTCGACAGCAGTCGAACGGAACCCAAAACTACGGATGGGTATAAGGCCGAATAGGAAATCATCAATGCGTATCTTACTGCTCACAATTGCTCTTCTGCCAATTTCTGGGCTCGCCGACGTATCAACGCCGCGTGCGCGAGATCTCGGTATCCCTTTTGACGGCACTCCGGGTCCGCTTAATGCGATTACCGATGTCGTTGGCGTGACCGTCGGACACGAAACGATCATCCGCGATTTGTCAGACGACAGGGCGGTACGCACTGGAGTTACAGCAATATTGCCGCGTGGCGAGAACAGCCTGAGCAAACGAGTATTCGGTGCCTGGTTTTCCTTGAACGGTAACGGTGAAATGACCGGCACGGCCTGGCTCGACGAGTCGGGCTTCCTTGAAGGACCCGTAATGATTACCAACACGCACAGCGTGGGGACTGTGCACCAAGCGACGACACAATGGCGAATCAGCAGAGGCGACATCGTCTTCGGCCGCTCTTGGTCGCTGCCTGTAGTTGCGGAAACCTGGGATGGGTATCTGAATGACATCAATGGTTTCCACGTAAAGGCAGAACATGCACATGCAGCCCTGGACTCGGCAAAAGGCGGGCCGGTGGCTGAAGGCAATGTTGGTGGCGGTACAGGGATGACCTGTCATGAGTTTAAGTGCGGCATCGGCACCTCATCGAGGATCGCCGACACGGAAGATGGCAGCTTCACTGTCGGCGTTCTCGTGCAGGCAAATTATGGTTTGCGAGACCAGTTGCGCATAGCTGGTGTGCCAGTAGGGCAGCACCTTACGGAGAATCGGATACGTGCGAGCGCGCCGCGCCCGCGAGTCGAAGTGGGTTCCATTATCATCGTCATAGCGACGGATGCGCCCCTGTTGCCGCATCAGCTGAAGCGACTCGCCAAACGGGCGGCGCTCGGACTTGCCCGCGTCGGAAGTGTTGCCGGCAACACTTCCGGCGACATCTTTATTGCCTTTTCAACGGCGAACGAGGCTGCAGATCAGGCAGAATCCAGCGTCGCGATCCGCATGCTCGCCAACGACAACATCAACCCGATTTTCACCGCAACAGTTGAGGCAACCGAGGAGGCGATTGTCAACGCGCTCATAGCCGGTCGCGATATGACCGGAAATCGCGGCCACGTTGTCAAAGCTATTGATCACAACCAGCTGACTCAGCTACTTCAAGACTACAACCGTCTCGAATAATCCCCTAGCTCGCTGTCACCAGGCCCGGCACATCTGCTTGCGCATGCAGGGCCAGCGAGTCTTCTCTTGATGCGGCTCGCCACATAAACGAAATCAATGTGCAGCATGTTTATTTTCTATTTTGTTTATGTGCTTGGATTCGGTAATTTCGTACTTATCCCAAATGGGCAGTCGTGTTACGACGATATTTTCAACAGATTCGCCTGCGGCATCGAATCTTGATTAGGGGGAGTCCGATGAAAGAAGAACAGACGTGCAACGATTCTGAAAACGCTAATGATCTGCCGGAGGCAAGACAATGAAAAATCTCATATCAGCTACCGCGGCAATTGCTGCCGCCTTGGCGTTCAACCTGTCGCTCGCACCAACCCAGGTAGCCCTGGCGCAGGAGGCCGAGGTGCTCGAAGAGGTCGTCGTCACCGGGTCGCGCATTCGCCGAAACCCGCTTAACGAAGGCGCCGCGATCATGGAGTTGGGCAATCAGCAACTGGTGGATTCTGGCCAGACTAATCTGGGCGATGCGCTGCAACAATTGCCAATATCCGGTTCAGCCATCAATTCCAACTTCAATACTCCGGGCAACTCCGGATTTCCGCAGGATGGCTCCGGTATTGGCGCCGGTGCGGTGCAGCTTTCCGTCCGCAACTTAGGCTCAAAGCGCACCCTGATCCTGGTCGATGGTAAGCGCTGGGTCGCCGGGGCCTCGGCTTCGGGTGTACCTAGTGTCGTGGATCTGAATACGATTCCTGACAACGTCATTGAACGGATCGAAGTACTGCAGGATGGCGCATCGGCGATCTATGGCTCCGACGCGATTGGTGGTGTGGTCAATATCATCACGAAGCAGGACTTCCAAGGATTCAGGATGGATGCTCAGGCGGGTAGCTATCTGTCACATAACGATGGCGAGTCTAATGAAATTTCAGCCCTCTGGGGAGCTGGCAACGACACAACGCACTTGGTTCTGAGCGCTAGCTACGCCGATGAAGGGGGCGTTGAAACCGCCGATCGCAAACAGTCAGCGTTTCCGAACCCGGGCGAGACCAGTTGCGACGTACCGGGATCTTTGTGTTCCTCGGGTACGCCGCAGGGCCGCTTCTTGTTTGGGCCCGCCTTTAATTTCTGGGATGGAACACTGAACGATGGGGTATTGAACGATGGCGGTGCCAACATCCCGGTCTTTGACCCAAACAACGTGAATGGTGGGGACTTCCACCAGTTCACTGGCGCAGATCGTTTCAATTACAGTGGCCCCGGATTCAACTTTCTCAAGACCCCGGTTGAACGCGTAAATATTTACGCAAACGTCCGGCACAAGTTGCACGACCAGGTCACGCTGGTTGCTCGAGCGTCGTACACGAACCGATCATCGGAGACAAAAGGCGCGCCCGAACCATTATTCTTCGGTCCCGGTAGCGGTACCCCAATCCTCGACAACATGTTCATATCCGCAAACAATCCTTACAATCCGTTCGGCGTCGATCTGTCTGCTGCCGACGATACATTACTGTTCTTCGCCCGCCGACCGATTGAGGCCGGCCCCCGCCTGTTCTTCCAAGACATCAATACTTACATGATCTCGTTGGGCCTGGAGGGCGAATTCGAAGCGGCAGGACGTAATTTTTACTGGGACTTGACTGCTAATTACGGCGACAACCGCGGTTTCCAGGAAAAATTCAATGGGTTTAACGCGGCGAAGCTGCAAGTTGCCCTGGGAGACCCGGCGGTCTGCGCGGCAACGCCGAATTGTGTGCCATTCAACTTCTTCGGTGGACAAGGTCCCGACGGTACGGGATCTATGACGCAAGACATGCTGGATTTCGTCACCTACACGCAACGTGACTTTAGCGAGCAAACTCTCGAGGATTATGCATTCAATATTGCCGGCGACATTGCGTCGCTGCCCGCTGGGGACATGGGTTTCGCGGCCGGCATCGAATTCCGTGATCACCAGGGGTCGTTCCGTCCCGACTCGGTTGCAGCGCGCGGAGAAACAGCCGGTATTCCGTCGGGCCCGACAAGCGGGGGCTTCGACGTGACCGAGTACTACGCCGAGGTCAGCATTCCGTTGCTTTCGGATGCGGCTGCGGCCGACTGGCTCGAAGTCAATCTGGCAGCGCGGAATTCGGATTACAGTACGTCAGGCTCCACGGCTACCTACAAGTTTGGTGCCCTTTGGCGCCCGATCGAAAATCTGTCTTTGCGCGGTTCCACATCGACTGGTATCAGGGCGCCGGGCATCGGCGAATATTTCGGTGGCGCGGCGCGCCAAGACTTTCTGTTTTTCGATCCCTGCGTCGACTACACAGCGAGCCTCGGATCGGCGGCCGGTGGTCGGGATACCGCGCAACCTGCAAGTATTCAGACCAATTGCGCCACGCTCGGTGTCGGACCGGGACTAGCTCAAACCAACCCGCAGTTTTCGGCGGTCTCCGCTGGCAACAATAACCTAGTGCCCGAAGAGTCGGACGCCTGGACTATCGGCCTGGTTTACAGCCCTCAATGGGCAGAAGGAATCACATTTTCGCTCGATTACTACGAAGTGGAAATCACGGATGCTATTCAGGGTCGATTGCCGGCTGACTTGGTCAACGCGTGTGTGGAAACGACGGATCCGTTCTTCTGCGATAACGTGCCGAGAACAGCCAATGGCACGATCTCTTTGGTCAATAACCCGCTGGACAATATCGGCGGCATCGACGCCGCCGGTCTGGACCTGATGTTCAATTACGTTTCGGACGAAACCTCCATTGGACAATTCAACCTGACCGTGAATGCGACGCACCTGAACGAGTACGTGGAGCGCATCTTTAACGCGGACGGTACTGTAATCGTTAACGACCTTACGGGTAAGCACACCACTGACACCTTCGAGCAGGCATACCCGGAATGGCGCGCAGTAACGTCGCTTGACTGGTCCAGGGAGCGCTGGAGTGGTGGACTGACATTGCGCTGGGTGGACGACATGGTTATCACCAACGGCTTTGACCTGGA
>CAYWBZ010000065.1:0-1319 GCA_964456535.1 uncultured Woeseiaceae bacterium
GTTTGCCCAGGTTGCCGTTGAGACGCCCGTCAATCTGACGGCGGAGCAGAAGGAGCTGCTTGAGAAGTTCGATGCAGCCGTGAAAGCGGGCGGTGACAAGCACAGTCCGAGAGCCGACGGGTGGCTGGACACCGTAAAGCGGTTTTTTGATCGCATTAGCTAGTAGTATCTGCGCTTCCATAATAGGGGCGCGTCATCAATCCCACTAGAGTCACAGTTGCCGGTGCTGGCCGGATGGGCCAGGCGATTGCTGCGTCCGTTCGGCAACAACCAGAATTTGAGTTGGTGGGAATCTGGCAGCGTGGCCAGGACCTGGGCGAAATGGTGGCTGCCGCAGACGTTGTTATCGACTTCAGCTTGCCCGAGGGTACCGAAATGGTTCTGGAGGCCGTTGTGCGTCACGGCAAACCCCTGGTCTGCGGTGTGACTGGCCTGAACGAGTCGCAGCTCGCACTTCTGGTGGGAGCGTCTGACAAGGTTCCCCTGGTCTTCGATCGCAATATGAGCCTTGGTATAGCCGTATTGGAGAAGTCTGTACGGGAAGCAGCTGCATCGTTAGGGGCAGACTTTGCGGTGCGCGTGTCCGAGGTTCATCACGTACACAAGAAAGACGCGCCATCGGGTACCGCATTGAAGCTGGGCGAGGCTATTGCTTCGTCGCGCGGCGAGACCGGGACAGGTGCCGTCCAGTTTGAGATAGAGCGCCGTGGTGATATTCCCGGCGACCACGAGGTCACCATGGCCTCCACAACGGAAAAACTGACCTTTGCCCACAGTGTCACCACGCGCCAGGTCTTCGTTGACGGTGCACTTGCCGCCGCCGCGTGGGTCATCGGCAAGGCACCTGGGCGCTATTCAATACAGGATGTGTTGTTTAGTCCGTCAAATTCCTGAAATAGACCTAAAAAACTGGCAATTGAGTCTGGCGCGGGCAGCCGCCCTTAAGTAAACTACGCCGGATCGCTGGGCGGTCAGCGAAGTCGCAGGCGGAAGGCAAAGTCCTTCCGCTTTTGTGCATCTGCAACCGACAGATAATGCGACGACCTGATCCTCAAACGGTCTGATATTGGTTTATCGCGAGGGTCGTACTTGAGCACGCCAGCAATACTTGCACTACAAGATGGTACCGTTTTTCACGGCACGTCGATCGGTGCCGATGGCCAGACAATCGGCGAAGTGGTCTTCAATACCTCGATGACCGGTTATCAGGAAATCCTGACGGATCCATCCTATTGCCGCCAGATTATCACTCTCACTTACCCGCATATCGGCAATACCGGCACCAACAGCGATGACATGGAGTCCGAGAAGATTCATGC
>CAYWBZ010000065.1:1419-8484 GCA_964456535.1 uncultured Woeseiaceae bacterium
AATCATCCGGTGCAGGACCTCGAGACAGGGCAGGTAATGATCACCAGCCAGAATCACGGTTTTGCGGTTGATGAGATGACGTTGCCGGACAATGTTGTTGCAACACATCGCTCGTTGTTCGACGGAACCCTGCAAGGGATCGCACTCAAGGACAAACCGGCTTTCGGTTTTCAAGGCCATCCTGAGGCGAGTCCGGGACCACACGATCTTTTGCCGTTGTTAGATCGCTTCATCGAGCATATGGATGCGCAGAAGAAGGGCGCCTTGAGAGCCATCCTGTCATCCTAGCGAATAGTTTATAAAAACAACTATTTATGATTGATAGTTAATGTAATTCATCACTAAGATATACACCTGAGAATGCCAAAACGCACTGACATAGACAGCATCCTGATTATCGGCGCCGGCCCAATCGTCATCGGTCAGGCCTGTGAATTCGACTATTCGGGTGCCCAGGCCTGCAAAGCACTCCGTGAAGAGGGCTACAGGGTCATTCTGGTGAATTCCAATCCGGCGACGATCATGACAGACCCGGAGACCGCGGATGCCATCTATATTGAGCCTGTCCAATGGGCTACGGTTGAACGAATCATTGAGAAAGAACGACCGGACGCGTTGCTGCCGACGATGGGCGGACAAACGGCGCTGAACTGTGCGCTCGATCTCGCTCGCGAGGGCGTCCTCGAAAAATACAACGTCGAATTGATCGCTGCCTCGCGAGAGGCCATCGACATGGCTGAAGATCGTGATTTGTTCCGCAAGGCCATGGACGAGATCGGTTTGGAAAGTCCGCGAGCAGAAATAGCCCACTCAATGGACGAGGCGCTCGAGAAGCAGGACGGAATTGGATTTCCAACGATCATCCGGCCATCGTTCACGCTCGGTGGGACAGGTGGTGGTATCGCGTACAACCGCGAAGAGTTCGAGAGTATCGTCACACACGGCCTGGAAATGTCGCCTACGACCGAAGTCTTGCTCGAAGAGTCGGTTATAGGCTGGAAAGAGTTCGAGATGGAGGTCGTTCGCGACAGGAACGACAACTGCATCATCGTTTGCTCGATCGAGAACTTTGATCCCATGGGTGTGCATACCGGGGATTCGATTACTGTCGCTCCGGCGCAGACGTTAACGGATAAGGAATATCAGCGCCTACGCAACGCCTCCATAGATGTGTTGAGAAAAATCGGCGTTGAGACCGGCGGATCAAACGTGCAGTTCGCAATTTGCCCAAATACAGGGCGCGTACTGATCATTGAAATGAATCCACGTGTTTCACGCTCATCGGCATTGGCGTCGAAAGCGACCGGGTTCCCAATTGCCAAGATCGCGGCGAAACTTGCCGTTGGCTATACGTTGGACGAACTCAAGAATGACATTACGGGCGGTGCGACGCCGGCGTCATTTGAGCCAACTATTGACTATGTGGTCACCAAAATTCCTCGCTTCACGTTTGAGAAGTTTCCAGGCGCAAACGACCGTCTGACGACACAAATGAAATCGGTCGGGGAAGTCATGGCGATGGGCCGGAATTTCCAGGAGTCGTTGCAAAAGGCCTTGCGCGGCCTCGAAACCGGAATAGACGGTCTTGATGAAGTATGTGGGCCGATCGCGACTGATGCCGATCGCGATCACCTTCGCCACGAACTCAGGATGCCCGGTCCCGATCGACTGCTGTATGTAGCCGACGCGCTGCGTCATGGCTATTCGTATACGGATGTTGCGAAGCTAACCGGAATCGATCCGTGGTTCCTCGTGCAGATTGCCGATCTGGTCAATGCGGAGGGTCGCATCCGTGAGGCTGGCCTCTCGGGGCTGGACGAAAGCATGATGCGCGCGATGAAACGCAAGGGCTTTTCTGATGCACGTATGGCGACAATATTGAGTGTTAGCGAGAAGGTGGTACGAAACCGTCGGCTGGAGCTGAACATACGGCCGGTCTATAAGCGCGTCGACACTTGTGCTGCTGAATTCTCGACCACGACTGCCTACCTGTATTCGACCTACGAGGAAGAGTGCGAGGCAGAGCCTACAGACAATCCAAAGATCATGATCCTCGGCGGCGGACCGAATCGTATTGGGCAGGGCATCGAGTTTGATTATTGCTGCGTGCACGCCGCGCTGGCGCTAAAAGAGTCGGGCTACGAGACCATCATGGTCAATTGCAATCCTGAGACTGTTTCTACGGATTACGACACATCTGATCGCCTTTACTTCGAATCCCTGACGTTCGAGGACGTCATGGAGATCATTGAAAAGGAGAAGCCGAAAGGAGTGATCGTGCAGTACGGCGGCCAAACGCCGTTGAAACTGGCACGTGACCTTGAGGCGGCTGGCGCACCGATCATCGGGACATCACCTGATTCAATTGACCTGGCCGAGGATCGGGAACGCTTCCTGAAGCTTGTCGAGGAGTTGCAGCTCAAGCAGCCACCGAATTGCACGGCACGTAACAAGGAAGAAGCGTTGCGGCTTGCTTCCGACGTTGGTTATCCCCTGGTCGTGCGGCCGTCCTATGTGCTCGGTGGCCGTGCCATGGAGGTCGTGCACAACGATGAAGATCTCGCCATTTATATGGATGCGGCTATCAACGTATCCAACGACAGTCCCGTCTTGCTTGACCGGTTCCTTGACCTTGCCACGGAGGTGGATGTCGATTGCATCTGTGATGGTGAGCGCGTGCTTATCGGCGGCATCATGGAGCATATCGAGCAGGCGGGAGTGCATTCGGGTGACTCCGGGTGTTCATTGCCACCGTTCAGCCTGACTCCGGAGATACAGAAAGAGCTGGAAGCTCAGGTTATAAAACTGGCAAAAGGCCTGAAAGTCGTCGGACTTATGAACACCCAATTCGCGATCCAGGGCAATGTCGTTTACCTCCTTGAGGTCAATCCACGAGCATCACGTACGGCACCGTTCGTCTCCAAGGCGACCGGCGTACCACTCGCCAAAATAGCTGCCAAGGTGATGGTCGGCGAATCGTTGGCTTCGCAAGGTTTTGTAAACCAGCGAGTTCCCGAGTACTTCTCGGTCAAGGAATCAGTATTCCCGTTCATCAAGTTTCCAGGCAGCGACCCCATTCTTGGCCCTGAGATGAAATCAACCGGTGAGGTAATGGGCGTCGGTCGTACTTTTGGTGAAGCGTACGCGAAGGCGCAATTGGCCTCGGGCGTGGTCTTACCGCGGCAGGGTGCGGCGTTGATATCAGTTCGAGAGCGAGACAAGGATGGTGCTGTAGAACTGGCAAACTTATTGACCGACATGGGCTTCGATATCGTCGCAACGCACGGCACGGCGGAGAGTCTGGCTCGCGCTGGTATATCATGTCGCCGCGCGAATAAAGTACGTGAAGGCCGGCCACACATCGTGGACATGATCAAGAATGGCGAGATTGACTTGATCGTAAACACGACGGAAGGAAAGCAGGCCATCGTTGAATCAACTTCGATTCGGGCCGAAGCGGTTCGCCGCAACGTTACGTACTACACAACACTGGGGGCTGCCGTCGCGACTTGCCACGCCATGGAGCACCTCGACAACAGCGACGTTAATCGACTACAGGATTTGCACAATGAGGTGGTGGCATGAATAAAGAGCCCATGACTATTCGTGGCCATGAGCTGCTGCAGCAAGAGTTGAAAAAACTCAAGGGCAATGATCGGCCAGCGGTTATTAGAGCGATCGCTGAAGCGCGCGAACATGGTGACCTGAAAGAAAATGCGGAATATCACGCAGCCAAAGAGCAACAGGGTTTCATCGAAGGCCGGATTAAGGAGCTCGAGGGCAAGCTGTCACATGTTCAGGTAATTGACGTCACGGAAATCGACGCTGGTGGCAAAGTGATCTTCGGTTCTACCGTTCGATTGCTCGATGATGACACCGAGAAGGAAATTACCTACAAAATCGTCGGGCAGGATGAGGCAGATATCAAGACCGGACTGATTTCATACACATCGCCGATTGCACGTGCCCTAATCGGGAAGAGAGAGGGCGGTGCCATCGTGTTCAATGCACCCGACGGCGAAAAGTCATACGAGGTTATCGAGGTTAGCTACGTTTAGCGCGACGGAATTCTTAGGCGCTTTTCGGGTTTCTTATCAGGGTTCGCTCGATACAGTAGCGCGACGTTACCAATGCGCTGAATCAGGGATGCCGAATGGTCCGCGCACATCGTCTCGATCATTTCGTCACGCGCCGCTCGATCACCCGCCCGTACTTTGACTTTTATGAGTTCATGGTGTGCCAGGGTGGACTCGAATTCGGCCAACAGCGATTCTGTCAGGCCAGCGTCACCGACCATGATCAGAGGTTTGAGGTCATGGCCGCGGCCGCGCAGGTACTTCTTTTGGGGTTCGCTTAGATTCATGGGCGCGAAGTGTAGCAGTGTGTTGGGATTATTGAGTGGGTAAAACACGAAAATCGAGTGGCAGTTGGCGCGACCGTCAGGAGCGTGATCCGTACGTGCAACAGGCACGTCGTGACGGCTGGCGATCACGCGCGGTGTACAAGCTCGAGCAGATCGATCAGAAGGAACGCTTTCTGCGTCCTGACATGGTTTGTGTCGATGTTGGCTCGGCACCCGGCGGCTGGAGCCAATACGTTACTAAGAAGCTCAAGGGCAGGGCACGGATCGTTGCGGTGGACATTCTGCCGATGGATTCATTGCCCGACGTCGAATTCATACAAGGTGATTTTCAGGATGAGGCTGTTTTTGAGCAAATGCTGGCAGCAACAGGTGATCAGGGCGTGGACCTTGTAATGAGTGATATAGCACCCAATATTACCGGCACCCGGGTGGTTGACCAGCCGCGATCAATGTATTTGGTGGAGTTGGCGCTGGATTTCGCACGTCGGGTACTGAAACCGGGCGGCAGTTTTGTCTGCAAGGTTTTTCAGGGTGAAGGTATAGACGAATTCGTTATCGATGCACGGAACTCTTTTGAGCGTGTAAAGGTCATGAAACCTAAGGCTTCTCGTGCCGGTAGCCGTGAGGTGTACTTGGTAGCGAGAAATTATCAATTGTAGTAGTGTCGAAACGTGAATGATTTAACCAAAAATATACTAGTTTTTATTGTCATTATCGTCGTACTTTTGTCGGTAGTTCAGGGCCTTTCGGGCGTCAGTGGCGTACAGCCGCAGAAGAAAGACTATTCAGAATTCCTTGCACAGGTTCGTTCTGGCCAGGTGTCTGTCGCCGTTATTGACGGCGAACAGATTCGCTTCGGCCGAGCCGAGCCCCTGCCGTTCTATACCATCAGTCCTGAAACCGATAACAACACGCTAATCGGCCTGCTGGATTCCAATAACGTGCGGTTTACTGCATCGGAACCACAGTCGCAAAGTCTGATTGGTCAATTGCTGATCAGCTCTTTTCCGATTCTCTTGCTCATCGGCGTGTGGATATATTTCATGCGGCAGATGCAAGGCGGCGGTGGCGGTCGCGGAGCTATGTCTTTCGGCAAGAGCAAAGCCAGGTTGCTGGGTGAAGACCAGGTCGGCATAACATTTGATGATGTTGCTGGCATTGAAGAAGCCAAGCAAGAGGTTGCCGAGATAGTCGAGTTTCTGAGGGAGCCGAGCAAGTTCACACGGCTGGGCGGCAAGATGCCCAAGGGCGTCTTGATGGTGGGCCCGCCAGGTACTGGTAAAACATTACTGGCGAAGGCGATCGCTGGTGAAGCCGCTGTACCATTCTTTACTATTTCCGGTTCTGACTTTGTTGAGATGTTCGTCGGTGTGGGTGCGTCCCGTGTTCGCGATATGTTTGATCAAGCGAAGAAACAGGCGCCGTGCATCATATTCATTGACGAGCTCGACGCAGTTGGTCGACATCGCGGCGCCGGTCTCGGTGGCGGTCACGATGAACGTGAGCAGACATTGAACCAGATGCTTGTCGAGATGGACGGATTTGAAGGCAACGAGGGCATTATTGTCATTGCGGCCACCAACCGACCCGACGTACTCGATCCGGCATTGCTTCGTCCAGGACGATTTGACCGCCAGGTCGTTGTGCCGCTACCCGATATTCGAGGTCGTGAGCAGATTCTCAAAGTCCACATGCGCAAAGTTCCGCTGGACGATGACGTGCAGCCAAACATCATCGCCCGTGGAACTCCTGGATTCTCAGGTGCGGATCTTGCCAATCTCATCAACGAGGCTGCGCTATTTGCCGCTCGTGAGAATAAGCGCGTGGTAAGCATGCAGCAGTTCGAAATGGCGAAAGACAAGATCATGATGGGCACCGAGCGACGCTCGATGGTCATGAGTGAAGAGGAAAAACTCAATACGGCCTATCACGAGGCTGGACACGCGATTGTTGGCTACCTGATGCCTGAACACGATCCGGTTTATAAAGTGACCATTATTCCGCGTGGCCGTGCGCTGGGTGTAACGATGTATCTGCCTGAAGAGGACCGTTACAGCACGTCGAAACAGCGGCTTGAAAGTCACATATCGACCCTGTTTGGCGGTCGTATCGCTGAAGAAATGATAAATGGGCCGGACGGTGTTACGACCGGCGCATCCAACGATATCGAACGTGCAACCGAAATCGCTCGTAACATGGTGACCAAATGGGGGCTATCCGACCGCCTTGGACCGCTGACCTACAGCGAGGACGAAGGTGAAGTATTTCTCGGTCGCGCCGTGACACAGCACAAGCAGGTATCTGACGAAACCGCGCATGTTATCGATGAGGAAGTTCGGAAAATCGTTGATAGCAATTATCAGCGTGCGGATAGGATTCTCAAAGAAAATATCGACCAACTGCACGCGATGGCGAAAGCGCTCATGAAGTACGAAACCATCGACATCACCCAGCTCAAAGCCATCATGGAAGGCCGCGAACCGCAGCCGCCCGAGGACTGGGACGACACACTGGAGCCCAAACGGCCGGATGACGATGGTTCTGCAACGGCGGAGTCTGATGACGCGGCCGGCAAGATTGGTGGTCCTGCGCAAGAACACTAGTCTCTTGCTACATCTTGGATCCTTAAATTTCACCAGCCCATCGGTGATGGGCATTCTCAATGTCACGCCTGATTCCTTCTCGGACGGCGGGCGGTTTGA
>CAYWBZ010000065.1:8584-11493 GCA_964456535.1 uncultured Woeseiaceae bacterium
TTGCCGGTGCTGGTTGGCCTGTCGCGTAAGTCGACATTGGGTGACTTAACGGGCCGGGATGTCAATGAACGTATGCCAGGCAGTATTTCAGCCGCTGTGATAGCGGTGATGAACGGTGCACAGTTAGTTCGTGCGCACGATGTCAGGGAAACCGTGGACGCACTAAAAGTGCTCAGCGCAGTATTGGAAGACAGGAATGACTAAAAAGTTTTTTGGAACAGATGGTGTTCGCGGAACGGTCGGAAATGATCCTATGACCGCAGATTTCGCGATGCGACTCGCGAGTGCGGCCGCTCAGGTACTGGTACCTGCGGGCGGCACAGTGGTAATAGGCAAGGACACCCGTCTCTCCGGTTATATGTTCGAATCGGCGCTTGAAGCCGGTTTTGTAGCGGCCGGTGCCGACGTATTGTTGATCGGGCCGCTACCTACGCCGGGTATTGCCAGGCTTACGCAGGAATTTGACGCAGATCTGGGCGTGGTCATCAGCGCATCGCACAACCCGTATTTCGACAATGGCATCAAGTTCTTCGATCGCCGCGGATCCAAGCTAACGGACGAAATCGAGCACAAGATCGAAGAACAACTTAAGAATCCCGCCATTACGCTGGAATCGAAGTCTCTGGGTAAGGCAAAGCGTATCGACACTGCTCGAATTCGCTACCAGGAGTTTTGTGCGGCCAGCGTTCCGGAGGGTATGGATTTCGGCGGCATCAAGATTGTCTTCGATGGCGCAAACGGGGCGGGCTACAAGGTTGGTCCACGAACGCTGGGTAATCTTGGGGCTGACGTGATCCCAATCGGTTGCTCACCCAATGGCAAGAATATTAATGACGGCTGCGGCTCGACGGAGCCAGATTTGCTGCAGCTCACTGTTCCAGCGCTAAAAGCTGACGTTGGTGTCGCGCTGGATGGAGATGGTGACCGTCTCGTGATGGTTGACGAAAACGGCCAGCTGATCGACGGCGACCAGTTGCTGTACATACTCGCGACGGCACGCCAGCGGGATGGCCAGCTCAAAGGCCCTGTAGTCGGCACTGTGATGAGCAATCTTGGGCTGGAAAATGCGCTGAAAGCGGAAAACATAGAGTTTAAACGGGCCAGCGTCGGCGATCGCTATGTTCTGGAGGCTTTGAACGAAACCGGCGGCATTATCGGCGGTGAGACTTCGGGCCATATGATTGTCCTCGATAAGACGACTACAGGAGACGGGCTGATCTGCGCACTTCAGGTACTGGCGATCATGAAAAACTCCGGCAAGAAGCTGTCCGAATTGGCGGCGGGTATGTCGAAATACCCGCAGACCATGGTGAATGTCCGGACAAAAAACCGTTTGGACCCGGGTAAAAGCAGCGAAATTCAGGCCGCGGTGCTAGCCGCCGAGGACGAATTGGCTGATACCGGGCGAGTAGTACTGCGGGCTTCAGGCACGGAACCCGTAATTCGAGTCATGGTTGAGGGTGTAGATCACGACCAGGTAGTGAGCATTGCTAACCGCCTGGCCACTGTTGTAGCCGATTCGGCTAGCTGACGCTCGCTGCAGCATTGTTCTTGCGCGTTGATTTGCCGTGAAAGCCCCGGTATCCTTCTGCGCCTTTCGACCTCTGGGAAACGTTGGCTATGCGTGAATTTCTTGTTGCAGGCAACTGGAAAATGAACGGCAGCACTGCTGCCAGCGAAGCCTTGATTTCAGGGATCGTAGCGGGCGTGCCAGCAGGCAGTGGTTTCCGGATGCTGGTTTGTCCACCGTTTCCCTATCTGGCCTCCGTTGCCAGCCAGGTTGCGGGCAGCGCTGTAGCGGTGGGAGCACAGAACGTCTCGGAGCATGAGTACGGGGCTTTCACCGGGGAAACTGCACCGTCAATGTTGAAGGATGTCGGCTGTGATTACGTGATTGTCGGGCACTCTGAGCGCCGGGCCATTTACGGCGAAACGAGTGCGCAGGTTGCGGCGAAATTCATGGCAGCGCAGGCGGCCGGAATAACACCGATTTTGTGTGTTGGCGAAACGCTGCAAGAGCGTGAAGCGGGCACGACGGAAAAGGTCATCGATGAGCAGCTTGACGCCGTTCTGGACACAGCAGGCGCTGCGGCTTTTGCAGCAGCAGTGATCGCGTATGAGCCGGTATGGGCGATCGGTACTGGAATGACCGCGACGCCGGAACAGGCGCAGGATGTGCATCGGCACATCCGGGCGCGACTGGCGGCGCAAGATGCAGAATTGGCCGAGAGAGTGCAGATACTGTACGGCGGCAGCATGAAGGGCGAGAATGCGCCTGGTTTGTTGGGTATGCCGGATATTGATGGCGGCCTGATAGGTGGCGCATCACTAAAGGCGAGTGATTTTCTGGCGATTGCCGAAGCGGCAGCGCAGATTTAGACGGGAATTAGACCCGGAAATAGACAATAGTTGAGAATTTGATGGACACATTACAAAAAAGCGTACTTATCACCCATACGTTGATCGCATTACTGATCATCGTGCTGGTATTGCTGCAACGCGGTAAAGGCGCGGATGCGGGCGCCGCATTTGGCGCTGGCGCATCAGGCACGGTGTTTGGTGCTCGTGGCTCGGGTAGTTTCTTTTCGCGAGCAACGGCGGTCTGCGCCACGGCCTTTTTCGTCACGAGCCTGACGCTCGCGTATTTGAGCAGCCAGAATTCAGCGGCACCCAGCAGTCTGATTGACGAAGTTCCGGCGGCCGAGGAAGCGGTCGAAATCCCGGTTTCCGAAATGCCGTCTATCGGGCAAGACGACGAATTGGTTGACGATGCGACTGATATGCCCGCGCTGGAAGAGCCTGAAGGTGAGGAAGAGCCGGCAACGGACGGTCAGTAAATACAGTAAATCGAAAAACGCTCTGGTGGTGGAATTGGTAGACACGCTGTCTTGAGGGGGCAGTGGCGCGAG
>CAYWBZ010000066.1:0-6414 GCA_964456535.1 uncultured Woeseiaceae bacterium
TGCTTGTTCGCGGATTTGGCGCTCATTGTTCGACGGTTTTCCTGTGTTCAGATATTGGATGGCGGCCGAGCATTGTAGCGGTGCTATTTGTAGGTATCTACCACGATGCCGAAATAAGGTACGCGGTAGCAATATTGGGTGAGCTGCGTAGTCATGTTCTGGATATGGAAGAACGCGGTCACAAGGAAGTGAAGAAGAATAAGTCCGACAGACAACCAGCCCTAATGCAGACCGCCAAAGGGGAGAGTTGTAATGTCCGCTCACGAAACTTTCTACGAGGTAATGCGACGACACGGGATCACGCGTCGAAGCTTCCTTAAATTTTGTAGCCTGACCGCTGCTGGACTGGGACTCGGGCCCGAGTTCGCCGGTCGCATCGCCCACGCACTTGAAACCAAACCACGCACGCCGGTTATCTGGTTGCACGGTCTGGAATGCACTTGCTGCACCGAGTCGTTCATCCGTTCCGGCAATCCGCTGGCCGGTGACGTCGTGTTATCCATGATTTCGCTGGACTACGACGACACGCTGATGGCCGCAGCCGGCCACCAGGCCGAAGAGTTGCTGCAGCAAACGGTCGAGAAATACGACGGCGAGTTTATTCTTGCCTGCGAAGGCAATCCGCCACTGAACGAAGACGGCATGTATTGCATACAGGCCGGTAAACCGTATGTGGAAAAATTGCGCTACATGGCCGATCACTGCAAGGCCATCATTGCCTGGGGTTCATGCGCATCGTGGGGCTGCGTACAGGCAGCGCATCCGAATCCGACAAAGGCAACGCCGATTCACAAGGTAATCCTCGACAAACCAGTCATCAAGGTACCTGGCTGCCCTCCGATTGCGGAAGTAATGACCGGCGTCATTACCTACATGCTCGCATTCGACCGCTTGCCACCGCTGGACCGTCAGGGCCGACCCAAAATGTTTTATGGCCAGCGCCTGCATGACAAGTGTTATCGACGACCGCACTTCGACGCTGGTCAGTTCGTCGAGAAATTCGACGACGAAGGCGCCCGAAAAGGCTACTGCCTGTACAAGATGGGTTGCAAAGGTCCGACAACCTACAACGCCTGTTCAACCATCGAGTGGAATGGTGGACTGTCCTGGCCGGTTAAATCCGGACATGGCTGTCTCGGCTGTGCCGAAGAGAACTTCTGGGACAAGGGCAGTTTTTACAGCCCGGTTACCAACCTCAACGTCACCGGCAATGTGGAAGCAACGGCCAATCAGATCGGCGGCACTATCGCCGCTGCGGCAGCCATCGGCGTCGCCGCGCACGCAGCTGCAACCGTGGTTCAGAAGGTAACAGCAAAGAAACCGCCAGTATCCGAGGAGGTGAGTAATGGCTAGTGTCACCACACCAAACGGCTTCGACCTGGACGACAGTGGCCAACGCGTTGTCGTCGATCCAATTTGCCGCATTGAGGGACACCTGCGTATCGAAGTGAACCTCGACGACAACAACGTGATTCAAAACGCCGTCTCGACGGGAAGTATGTGGCGCGGTCTTGAACTTATCCTGCAGGGAAGGGACCCACGCGACGCCTGGGCATTCACCGAACGTATATGCGGTGTCTGTACCGGCGCACATGCGTTGCAATCATGCCGTGCCGTTGAGGACGCGCTCAACATTGAGATTCCGGCGAACGCCAATCACATTCGCAATCTAATGATGCTCGCGCAATATGCACACGACCACATTGTGCATTTCTATCACCTGCATGCACTTGACTGGGTTGATGTTGTTAGCGCGTTAAGCGCTGACCCGAAAGCGACGTCCGCTTTGCAACAATCGATAAGTCCATGGCCGAAATCATCGCCTGGCTATTTCAGCGATGTGCAGAACAAGCTAAGACGATTTGTCGAGTCCGGCCAGCTCGGTATATTTGCGAACGCCTACTGGGGCAGTTCCGCTTACAAACTCCCGCCGGAAGCAAATCTTATGGCGACGACTCATTATCTTGAAGCGCTCGACTTCCAGAAAGAGATCGTCAAGATCCACACCATATTTGGCGGCCGTAACCCGCATCCGAACTGGGTCGTCGGCGGCATGCCCTGCTCTATTAACGTAGATGAAGCGGGTGCGGTCGGTACCGTTAACATGGTCTGGCTGAATATGGTCAAGGACATTATCGAGCAAACCATTACGTTCACTGACCAGGTTTACCTGCCAGACCTGAAAGCGATCGCCTCTTTCTACAAAGACTGGGGATATGGAGGAGGACTATCGAGCAAGAATGTACTGTCCTATGGCGAATTCCCGGCCTATGCCAACAATCATACGAATCAGAGCCTGATGTTGCCGCAAGGCGCCATCCTCAACGGCGACTTGAGTACAGTTCACGACGTTGACGTCCGGGATCCTGCCCAGGTGCAGGAGTTCGTTACACACTCCTGGTACAACTACTCGGACAACAATATCGGCCTGCATCCCTGGGATGGCGTTACGGATCCGAACTTTGAGCTCGGCCCGAATACGAAGGGCACCAAGACCAACATCGAAAACATCGACGAAGGTGGCAAGTACTCCTGGCTCAAGGCACCTCGCTGGCGTGGCAATGCCATGGAGGTTGGGCCACTAGCCAGATACCTGGTCGCCTACGCTCGTGGGCAGGAGGACATCAAGGATCAAGTGGATGGATTGCTGGCTGAACTCGACCTGCCGATAACGGCGT
Source organism: uncultured Woeseiaceae bacterium (assembly GCA_964456535.1). GTDB lineage: Bacteria > Pseudomonadota > Gammaproteobacteria > Steroidobacterales > Woeseiaceae > UBA1847. Next base: position 2,679 of record CAYWBZ010000066.1, read on the forward strand.
TGTTCTCGACACTGGGTCGAACCGCCGCTCGCGGTTTGGAAACTTCCTGGTGCGCACACAAGATGCGCGACGTATTCGGCGAGCTGATGGCCAACCTGAAGAGCGGTGATACAGCGACGGCGAACATGGAGAAGTTTGATCCATCGACGTGGGAATCCGATGTCAAAGGCGTTGGCTTCGGCGAAGCACCGCGTGGCGCACTCGGCCACTGGGTGCACATCAAAGACACCAAGATCAAAAACTACCAGTGCGTCGTGCCAACGACATGGAATGCGTCTCCGCGCGATCCGGATGGCAATATCGGTGCGTACGAAGCGGCATTGCTCGGCACGCCAATGGCCGATCCCGAGCAACCGCTCGAGATACTCCGCACCATTCACAGCTTCGACCCGTGTGTGGCTTGTTCGACGCACGTCATGTCTAACGACGGCGAAGAATTGAGCACGGTCAAGGTGCGCTAAGGAGGAGGATATGGCGACTTTTAGTGAAGAGCACAACCTTCCTGGCCCGATCTATGTGTACCAGATCCCCATAAGAATCTGGCATTGGTTGCATGCTTTATCGATCACGACATTGATCATCACAGGATATTTCATTGCCAACCCACTGCCGTCGATGAGTGGAGAGGCAAGTGATCATTTCGTGATGGGAACACTGCGCCTGGTTCACTTTTCATCAGCGTTTGTGTTTGCGATCGGTCTTTTGGTTCGCTTCTACCTGGCGTTAGTAGGCAACCATTACGCCCGTGAGTTGATCATCGTTCCGGTCTTGCACGGTGGATTCTGGCGCCGTGTCTGGCACGAGATAAAGTTTTACGCCTTCGTCACTCGCAAGTGTCGCAAGAATGTCGGCCATAACACACTCGCACAGCTGTTCATGTGGATGATCAATGTCGTTTTGGCATTGTTCATGATGTGCACAGGATTCGCGCTGTACAGCCAGGGCACGGGCGCAGGAAGCTGGGCCGACTCTCTGTTCGGATGGGTCTTCGTTCTCGAAGCAAGCTCACAATCCGTCCGCATGTGGCACCTGATGGGTATGTGGCTGATGCTGCTGTTTATCATCGTCCATGTTTACATGGTGATCCGCGCTGACTTTGCCTCGCGCCAAAATGGAACCAGCGCGATGATCACCGGATGGCGGACGTTTAAAGACGACGGGCCGATCGAGCCGCAATGACAGAGTCGGCGGTCAGCATTGCGGACGGCGATCCGGGCGCATACGACACTCTGATTCTCGGCATTGGCAATTTGCTCTGGGCCGATGAAGGCTTCGGTATTCGCGCTATTGAAACGCTGCACGCGCGGTATTCGTTCCCGGACAATGTGCGTCTCATGGACGGCGGCACACAAGGTATCTTCCTCTTGCCGTGGGTCCGAAGCGCTCAGCACCTGCTAATCTTCGACGCAATCGACTTCGGCCTGCCACCAGCCACGTTGAAGCTGATCCGCAACGACGACGTGCCACGTTTCATGGGCGTCAAGAAGATGAGCATGCACCAGACCGGGTTTCAGGAAGTTCTGTCTTCAGCTCAACTCACCGGTGATCTACCGGGTGACATCGCATTGGTCGGAGTACAACCCGAACTCCTTGATGATTACGGTGGCAGCCTGCGCGAAAGTGTCAGAGCACGGATCGAGCCGGCCATCAAAATGGCATGCGATGTGCTGGCTGAATGGGGCGTCGCAGCAACTCTTCGTGACGAGGCGCCAGCGGTGAGTGAACGGGTCGGACCGGGCGCACTGGACATCAGCGACTATGAACAAGATCGCCCTGTTTATTCCGCAGAATCGTTATGACGAACAAACTCATAGATCGACTCACCCAGGAACTCGGTTATGTGGAAATTTCACTCGATAACCATGACAGCTTCACCCGACGCCCCGGATTGAATGTCCTGTTCTTCCCCGGCAACCCGGAGACGGTGAAAGACGCGACCGATGTCGCCGTTGTGTTGCCCGAGTTGATCAACGCCTTTGGCGAGAATCTCAATCCGGGCGTCGTAACTGATACCTACGGAGCCGGCAAAGAGCTCAAGCAGAAATATGGATTCAGCCAGTACCCGGCACTCGTATTCGTGCGCAACGGTGAATACGTCGGCGCGATTACGCGTATTCAGGATTGGTCGGAGTACCAAACGAAGATCAACACCTTCCTGGCCGCACCGACTCGTCGAGCACCAGGATTCAGCATCCCGGTCGTCGCTGTCTGAGTAGCTTGCGAATTCAAGGAGATTATCGCAGTGAAGATTAGAGACATTCCCGTCAGTGTCGTCGGCCCCGGCAGCCAACCAGGTGCAGGTGGCGATGCGCCATCCTTCATCGACATGCCGAGCGACATGGATAAATACGATGCCCCGTTGATGCCCGAGCCCGACGAAGTACAGCACCTTGTCGGTGCTCGCGAAGCAATGTCCTGGCTTAAGAAGGCATTGGTTGATTACCAGCACAGTACGGAAATGCAACTGGCAAACCTGAATCAGCTTGACGAAGAGAATCGCGAACTCGTCAATCAGATACTGGGCGAAGGGGAAGTTAGCATCACCTGTGACGGAATGTTACACGCAAAGGTGCAGGAATCGGTTCTGGCGGGCGTTTGGCGAACCTTGTATTTCGATGAAGACGAACGCGTAGCGATGGACCTGCTAGAGGTCGCTCCTGTACCGCATATCGCTTTCACACAAGACGAAAACATGAGACCCGTAAACACGACTTTAGATCTGGGGGCCGACGACGTTGCGAACGCGCTGCCCATACTCGTGGAACTTGAGGACCGTTGTTTGAAATTCGACCAGACCGGCGCAGAGCACTCCATTAACCTGACCTTGCTACCGTTATCGGAAGAGGAGATCGAGTTTCTCGATGCACGCCTTGGGCGTGGGCCCGTCGACATGCTGTCGCGTGCTTACGGAAAGTGCCAGGTTATTAGCACGCTCACACCCAACGTGTGGTGGGTCCGATACTACAACTCGATGGGGACCCTTATTCTGAATTCGCTGGAGATAAGCAGTATGCCGCTAGTCGTCGCGGCAGCCGGTGAAGATCTCGGCGATTCATCGACGCGTCTGCGTGAAATTCTCGCGCCCTACTGGTCCGATGCTGCATGAGTCGACTTGCAGACGATACGAAACTCGAATGTAGAATATGCTGGTATGTCTACGACCCGGATATCGGCGACGAAGTCGAGCAGATTCCGCCGGGCACGCCCTTTCTGGAATTACCTGGCCACTGGCGCTGCCCGCAATGCGACGCTGCCCCCAATGCGTTTATTCCTGTGAGCGACTGACGTGGATACGTTTACCCCGATATCCAGCGAAAGTCTCGTTGAACGATACCGCTTCATTTACAAGGAGCGGATGCGGGACCTGCCAATCGTCAATTCAGCGCTTGAAGTAGAAGCTGTCGGATTTCGTGTTTTCGATGTGCACCAGATCGGGGTGCTCATCTCACCCTGGTTCATGAATCTTGTTTTGCTACTCGGCACGGATATCGGTTCAAGACTCAAACAGGGAAGCAAATCGACGCTTCGGTTTCCGTCCGGACCTGTTGAATTCATAACCTCTCAGGATGAAACGCTTGGTCCTTACCTGACTGCCGTGCTTTTCAGATCGGTTGCGGATTTTGCCGATCAAGGCACCACTAGAGCAGTCGCGCTCGAGGTGATGCAAGAACTCTTTGATGCTGCCCGAAACAAGCATGCGGTGAGTCGACGCGAATTGTTTACGACGGTCGGGGCC
>CAYWBZ010000066.1:6514-8907 GCA_964456535.1 uncultured Woeseiaceae bacterium
CCGAATCGACTTTTGTGTGCCGACTGCGGTGATTTTCGGACACGCATCGTCAGTGGTGACGAGATGATTTTGCAAAGTTTGGAACTGACAACGGCGCACTAACAGATACGTGGTAGCGGGTCGTCCTCGAGTTCTTCCAGGAAACGTTCCCCACCTAATGCAGTCTCCAGAATTACGCGTTTGTCAGCGGCCGATGTTCGGCCGATTCGCACTGCATCGCGACCTTGCGGTAGCCGCCGCCACTTTTCGAGCGCCTGATCTGCCTGGTCCGCTGCGAGCACCGCAACGACCCGCCCCTCGCAAGCCAGGTAAAACGGGTCATAGCCGAGCATGTCACAAACCGACTGCACGGGCTCTTTCACGGGGATCGTCGGTTCAAATCGCACACCGAATCCCGTTGCGCGACATATCTCATGTGCGATCGACGCGATACCACCACGAGTTGGGTCGCGCATGAAGCGCAGACCGTCGAGCTCCAGCAATGCCTCAGTTAAAGCCATCACCGGACCGGCATCCGAAACGAGATCGCCCCGCAGACCAAATTCTTCACGTGCAAGCATTACGGCTGTACCGTGATCTCCAACCGTGCCACTAACGATAATGACATCACCGTCCTGAATTAAGTCCATCGAAGGGATGACGCCTGGCAATCTCACACCGACGCCCGTGGTCGCCAGATACAAACCACCCCCTTCGCCACGTCGTACAACTTTGGTGTCGCCGGCACAAACTTTTACACCGGCCTCTTTAGCCGCCCGGGCGAGACTCGCAACAATGCGATCGAGAACTACGATCTCGAGGCCTTCCTCGATGAATGCATTGAGCGTCATGTACATCGGACGTGCACCGGCTACGGCAAGATCGTTTGTCGTGCCGTGTATGGCCAATGAACCAATATCACCGCCCGGGAACTCGAGGGGCTGCACCGTGAATCCATCCGTTGTTATCAGGACTTCGCCATCACCAAGGTCGATCTGGACCGCGTCTGCCTCAGTGTTCAGCTCGGACTTGCCAAGATGCTTTGCAAAGACTTCTTCGATCAACTCACGCATGAAGCGTCCGCCGTTACCGTGCGCGAGTGAAATTCGTGTGTCATCCATGTTCGCCAAACTCCTCGTCGCGTGCCGCAATTTCCGCGACTTGCCCGAAACTCAAGGCGGCATCGTTACAGGGCAATTGCTCCGGCACGAACACATCGAAACCACTGTTGCGTAGTAATTTGACGGCCTGTGATGTCAGCACATCATTTTGAAATACACCGCCCGATAGTCCGATCCGTATATCGCCGTGACTTTCTCTCAGCGCTATCGCCTGCTGCAAAATCGCTGCGGCGAGGCTGGAATGAAAGACCTCGGCCCGATAGCTCATGGTCAAACCGCGATCTGCCAGTACGGCCAACAGTGGCGCCCAATCTGTACGAAGAATTCCCTCGTTATCCGCCATTAGTGGCAATGACACGGGTTTTCGTGGCCTCTCACAGAGCGATTCGAGCAGCATCGGCCCCTGCGCTTCAAAGCTGACGTTCGGCAGGCCACAGACGACGGCAGCAGCGGCATCAAACAGTCTTCCTGCAGCACTGCTCGTTGGACTATTCAGCCCGTTGGACCACGCTGATCTGGCGAGTCCATCGACATCAGGGCAATCCTGCAGGTTCTGCCCAAGCTGCCAGTAAAGTGCCGCCGCGCTGCGCCAGGGCGCACGTCCGGCCAGATCGCCACCCGGCAAACGGAAGGGGCGCAGGCTGGCTACGCGGCGCCATGCGCCCGGTACACCGAGCAAGGCTTCACCGCCCCAAAGCGAGCCGTCTTCACCCAATCCGACACCGTCCCAGCTAAACATGAGCCACCGCCCAGATCCACCGTGCTCTGCAGCCACCGCGGACGCGTGCGCCTGATGGTGATAAACAGTAGCGAACGGCAAGTCATGCTGCCTCGCCCAGCGGTTTGTGGTGTATCCCGTGTGCGCGTCGCAAACGATACGCGTGGCTCGTACTCCATACAGCGCCTGGAGGTCTTCGGCCAGTTGTTCGAGCACTTCGAGGCTTCGCGGGTTATCCATTTCACCGATATGAGGCGACACCACTGCGCGATTCTCCCAGCCCAAAGCGAGTGTACCTTTCATATGGCCACCCACTGCGAGGACCGGCTCGGTCAATCGCCATGGCAGCTCGAACTCACAAGGCGCGGCACCACGACCCATCCGCAGCGGTCGAACCTTGCCAGCGATTTTCCTGTAGACCGGGTCGTCAGCCGGCCTGACAATGGGCCGGTCATGGTGCAAAAAGGCGTCAGCGATATTCTTCAGTCGTGATGACGCTGCCACGTTCTCAGTCAGCACTGGCTCACCACTGATATTGCCCGACGTCGCAACCAATGGACTGCCAAAACCCTGCA
>CAYWBZ010000066.1:9007-11478 GCA_964456535.1 uncultured Woeseiaceae bacterium
CGAAAGCCAACGCCCTGCACGTGGCCTGTCAGCGTAATCTGTGTACCTCTAGGCAATGGACTGGCCTTTCTTACGACCTTCCCACTCATTCTCACGATAACCGGAAGACCACCAGATCCTGCAGGCGCCCTCATCGGAAACCATGCACGGGCCTATCGGTTTTCTGGGCGTGCAGGCAAGACCATAAAGACGACACTGGTTTGGATAAATTTTGCCGAGCACGACGCGAGCACAATCGCATCCCGGTGGCATCTCGCCAACGCGTTTGCGAGACTCGTCGGCGTAGGATTGAAATACGCGACGTGCATCATGCGCTGCATAGGCTTCACGTAAACGAAATCCCGATTTCGGAATTATGCCCACACCACGCCAGTTCGCGTCGTATACCTCCATGACTTCTTCGAGCTGCTGGCGCGCGATGCTATTGCCACCCGGTCGAACTACCTCCGGATAGCAATTATCGAGACTGCGGCGACCTGTCTTTAGTTGTTCCAGCACCGAGTACATTGCCGCCAGCAAAGTATCCGGCCTGAATCCTGCGACCGCAGCTGGCAGGTGATGCTGGTCGATGACGAACTGCCACTCCTCGGGCCCCATCACGGTAGCGACATGACCAGGCGCGATGAGTGCATCGAAACCCGGTGCTTCGGACTCCAGCAGCATCGCGACCGCGGGCCACGTTAGCCGGCCGGATAACAGCACCAGGAGGTTGTCCGGCGCGCCTTCCGCCAGCATCGACGCAGTGGGAGCCGTTGTCGTTTCGAAGCCTGCGGCGAAAAATACGACCGTGCGAGTCGGGTCCGCGTTGGCGATACGCACTGCCTCGGTCGGTGAGGCGATCGGTCGAATATCCGCACCGGCCGCCTTCGCCTGCTCCAGTGTGCGTGACTCGCGCTTGGGCACATTTACCGGGACACGCAACATGTCGCCGAATGCCACCAGCGTGACGTCCTCGTTCAGCGCTATCTGAATTGCCTCGTAGATATCTTCTTCAGGGCAGATACACACCGGACAACCGGGGCCCGGAATGAGCTCGATGTTGTCGGGTATAGCGGTTCGTAAACCGGCCATGGAGATTGACCGCTCATGGCCGCCACACACGTTCATGATGCGCACAGGCCGGTCGATGTCGAGACCCCGCAGCGCTTCAAGCCAGTGCGCCGCGTCCTTCACTACGCTCTGGCCTCTTCTACCCAGTCGACCCAGTTGTGCATGCCGTCACCCGTTTTTGCTGACAGATCCAGCATCGGCACGGAACTGGCCAGTTGTCGCAGACAGCGCAAGGCCTCGGCGGGATCGAAGTCATCCAGTACCGCCAACAAATCGGATTTTGTTATGAGCACCAGATCGGCCGCCCGAAACATCACTGGGTATTTAGCAGGCTTGTCATGACCCTCGGGCGTGGATAGCAATGCCACATTGAAATGTTGTCCAAGATCGAAACTTGCGGGGCAAACCAGGTTACCGACGTTCTCGATAAACAAGATATCGATATCCTGCAAGTCCAGATCGTGCAAAGCCCCATGCACCATGTGAGCATCGAGATGGCAGGCACTACCTGTGCTGATCTGAATCGCAGGTACACCCTTTGCCCGAATTCGCTCAGCATCGTTTTCGGTCTCGAGGTCGCCTTCAATGACCGCAATACGAACCTTGCCGCCGAACGCCTCGATCGTCGCTTCAAGCAATGCTGTTTTGCCAGCACCCGGCGACGACATCAGGTTGATCGCTAATACACCGTGCTCGCTAAAATGTTCGCGATTGTGAGCTGCCTGATGATCGTTCGCGTCAAGCAGTCCCGTCAAAACCTCGACAGACTCATGCCCGTCGGCAATGGTTTGAGGAATATTGCAACCGCAGGTACCGCACATATTTTCGCTCCTATTGGGATTCCGCAGCCAGCATTTGGTCAAACAACTGCCAGGACTCTGCGGCCTCTTGCTCCGAAACTTTCTGGATGGCGTAGCCGACATGAACGAGAATATAATCGCCGATCTTAAGACCGTCGTCCCGCATCATGAAAAGGCTCACCTCTCGCTCAATACCTCGCGCTTCGCAGGTACAAAGAAAGCCGTCAATCACTGTGATCTTCATAGGTACAGCAAGGCACATAGAAAAAACCTCCTCTTTGATCATAGGCCTTGAATATCAGTCGTAACGTACGTAATTACGCTTATTTCGATTAGGCGGCTCTCAGCCTATCTTTACGGTGTGGGGAAATACGCCTGAGCGAATCCGGCGCGAGGAGAAATCACGATGCGAAGAATAGTGAGCCTTGTTCTATTAGTAGGCGCTACAAACACAGCGCTGGCGCACTCTGTAGATGGGGCAACATGGGCGATGCTCGGCCACGAAATTTTTGGCCTGCATCACCTGCCGTTATCGATAGCGGTTATCGGACTGGCTATCTACTTAGGCCGCAACTGGCATAGAAGCGACGGCTCCAAGTAAGACTTCGGACCCGGCGCCAT